>JADLBK010000023.1 GCA_020847755.1 Flavobacteriales bacterium
CAAGCGGTGGGTGGAGCTGTACGAAGCGGTGAAGCGCGAACTGGACGACGCGGAGGTGATGTTCGACTTCTTCAAGGCCAAGGAGGTGAGCGAGCAGGAGCTGGAAGCCCAGTACGCCAAGGCCGCCCATGCGCTGGAGGAGCTCGAGTTCAAGAACATGCTCAGCGCCGAGGAGGACCCCCTGAGCGCCGTGGTGCAGATCACCAGCGGCGCCGGTGGCACCGAGAGCAACGACTGGGCCCTGATGCTGCTGCGCATGTACCGCATGTGGGCCGAGAAGAACGGCTACGCCGCGCGGGTGCTCGACTACCAGGACGGTGAGGCCGCAGGCATCAAGCAGGCCACCATGGAGGTCGATGGCGAGTTCGCCTTTGGCATGCTCAAGGGTGAGAACGGCGTGCACCGCCTGGTCCGGATCAGCCCCTTCGACAGCAACGCGCGCCGCCACACCAGCTTCGTGAGCGTTTATGTGTATCCGCTGGTCGACGAGAGCATCGAGATCGACATCAATCCGAGCGACATCACCTGGGACACCTTCCGCAGCGGTGGTGCCGGAGGCCAGAACGTGAACAAGGTGGAGACCGGAGTGCGCCTTCGCCACGCCCCCACGGGCATCATCATCGAGAACACCGAGACCCGCAGCCAGCTGGAGAACAAGAACAAGGCGCTTCAGCTGCTGAAGTCGCAGCTGTACGAGGCCGAGCTCGAACGGCGCCGCAGCAAGCGCAGCGAGATCGAGGCGGGCAAGAAGAAGATCGAGTGGGGGAGCCAGATCCGCAACTACGTGCTGCAGCCCTACAAGCTGGTGAAGGACGTGCGCACCGAGCATGAGACGAGCAGTGTGGACGATGTGCTGAACGGCGAGATCGACGAGTTCCTGAAGGCCTACCTGATGATGCACGGCCAGAGCCAGAAGGTGTAGGCCAACCAACCGAAGCGTCGACCCTCTGGGTCGACCTGACCAGAACCACAATGGAATACAGGATCGAGAAGGACACCATGGGCGAGGTGAAGGTGCCCGCCGACGCGTACTGGGGCGCGCAGACCGAACGCAGCCGCAACAACTTCCGCATCGGCCCGCCGGGCAGCATGCCGCGCGAGATCGTGCATGCCTTCGCCTACCTGAAGAAGGCGGCCGCCCTCACCAACCTGGAGCTCGGCAAACTGCCGAAGGAGAAGTGCGAGCTCATCGGCCGTGTGTGCGACGAGATCCTCGAGGGCAAGTTGGACGACCAGTTCCCACTGGTGATCTGGCAGACCGGCAGCGGCACGCAGAGCAACATGAACGTGAACGAGGTGGTAGCCTACCGCGCGCATGTGCTCAACGGCGGCAAGCTCACCGACGAGCAGAAGGTGCTCAACCCGAACGACGACGTCAACAAGAGCCAGAGCAGCAACGACACCTACCCCACGGCCATGCACATCGCGGCCTACAAGCTCACGGTGGAGGTGACCATCCCCGGGGTGCGGAAGCTGCGCGATACGCTGGCGAAGAAGGCCGAGGCCTTCCAGGGCGTGGTGAAGACCGGCCGCACGCACTTCATGGACGCCACCCCGCTCACGCTGGGCCAGGAGTTCAGCGGCTACGTGCAGCAGCTGGACAACGGCCTTCGCGCGGTGAACAACGCACTGGAGATGGTGCGGGAACTGGCGCTCGGCGGCACGGCCGTGGGCACGGGGCTCAACGCACCCAAGGGTTACAGCGTGCTCGTGGCGAAGCGGATCGCCGAGCTCACCGGCCTGCCCTTCGTCACCGCCCCCAACAAGTTCGAGGCGCTCGCCGCGCACGATGCGATGGTGGAACTGAGCGGAGCGCTGCGCCGCCTGGCCGTGAGCCTGATGAAGATCGGAAACGACATCCGCATGCTCAGCAGCGGTCCGCGCAGCGGCATCGGCGAGATCGTGATCCCCGACAATGAGCCCGGCTCCAGCATCATGCCCGGCAAGGTGAACCCCACGCAGCCCGAGGCGCTCACCATGGTGTGCGCCCAGGTGATGGGCAACGATGTGGCCGTGGGCATCGGCGGCAGCAATGGCCATTTCGAGCTCAATGTGTTCAAGCCGCTGATCGCCGCCAACGGGCGGCAGAGCGCCCGCCTGATCGGCGATGCCTGCGTGAGCTTCAACGACAGGTGCGCCGAGGGCATCGAGCCGAACCGCCCGGTCATCAAGCGCCATCTCGAGAACTCGCTCATGCTCGTCACCAGCCTCAACCCGCACATCGGCTACTACAAGGCGGCCGAGATCGCCAAGAAGGCGCACAAGGAGGGCACCACCCTGAAGGAGGCCGCGATCGCGCTGGGCCACGTGAGCGCAACGGACTTCGACGCATGGGTGGATCCCGCCAAGATGTGCAGCGAAGGATGAGGCCGATCGCCCTGTTCGTTCTGTTGACCGCAGCGGACATGTCCGCGCAGGTCATCGCCACCGGCGCCATGCGGGATGTGATCCTCAACGGCCAGGGGACCGGCGTGATCGCGATGGACAGCCTCACCGGGCCAGGGCTCTATGGCGTGGGGCCACTGGAACACCTGCGCGGGGAGATCACGGTGGTGGACGGGGTGTGCCATGTGGCCCGGGTGGTGAACCATAGCGTGCGGGTATCGGCGACCAGGGAGGCGCGGGCTCCCTTTTTCGTGCATGCCCGCGTGGAGCGCTGGGACCCCGTGGAACTGCCGAACGATGTGCGGGACCTGAACGGGCTGGACGCCTTCCTCACGGCCAGGGCTGGTGCGGACCCCGGTCCGTACGCGTTCCGCCTGGTCGGGGAGGTGGACAGCGCCTCGGCACATGTCCTTGCCGTGCCCGAGAACATGCAAGTGCGTTCGCGGGAGGAGGCCCATGCGCACGATGTGCATGTACGCTTCGCCCAGGAGCCCGTGGAGCTGATCGGCTTCTTCTCCACGACGCACCGCACGGTGTTCACCCATCACGACAGCAACATCCACACGCATCTGATCTCTCCCGACCGCAGGCGGATGGGCCATGCGGACGAGGTGACATGGCGACCCGGAGCGATGCGCCTGCTGGTCGGACGCTAGCGGTCCACGACAGGAAGCCCGGCCCCCTGCCAGGCACCGATGCCACCGGCCAGATCGGACACATTGCGGAATCCGGCCTGTTGAAGCGCTTTCGCGGCTGCCGCACTTCGACGGCCTGAAGCGCAGTACACCAGGGTGGGCGCATCCTTGTCCAGTTCCGCCATGTGCTGTTCGAGCACACCGCCGGTCCAATCCAGGTTCACCGCACCGTCCAGATGACCGGATGCGAACTCCGCGGGTGTCCGGACGTCGATCACCTGTGCACCGGATGCCCGCATGGCCGCCTGGAACGCGGTGGGAGAGAGCGGAGCCCCCGGTCCGCTCGCGCCACAGGCGACGAGGACGGTCAGAAGGAGGCCGATCGTTCCCGTGCGGAGCGAGATCAAGGGGCTGTGGTCCATGGTCAGTTGAGGTGTGGGGTGATCACGTTCTTCAGGTGCGCTGCGCTCATCACACCCGACGCGCGCCAGACGAGGTGGCCTTGTTTGAAGAGCGCCAGGGTGGGCACGCCCTGGATGCGATAGGCCTGTGCGGCCGCCGGGTTGCGGTCGACGTCCACCTTCACCACCACCGCCTTATCGCCCAGTTGCCGTTTGAGGTCCTCGAGGATCGGCGCCATCGCCTTGCAGGGCCCGCACCATTCGGCGAAGAAGTCGACCAGCACCGGCGTTTCGCCGGAGATGAGGTCCTGGAAGCTGCGCGGTCGTGTGTTCATGGCTGGTTCGTTCGTTGATCTGCAGTGCCGCTCATCGACCGACGCTCTGTTGTGTGGTCGGGAAGGATGCACGGGCCGGTGGAGCAGCAGCCCCGGTTGAGGATGGCCTTCGCGCCGAAGAGGCTCGCCAGCGCGAACGCGATCCCATCGCTGCTGTGAACGGCTTGGGCCAGGAACGCCAGGCCCAACGCGCCGTTCAGCCAGCGGAGGAGCGGGAAGGACAGGCGGTTCATCGGGCTGTGAGCGCACGCACGCTGGTCCATGGCCCACCATTGTGGGCGTCGAATCCCTGGCGGCGCAACAGGTCGGCCGCCGCCCGGCTGCGCATCCCGCTGCGACAGCAGGTGATGATGGGCTTGGAACGGTCCAGCTCGGCCAGGTGGGAGCCCAGGCGGTCCAGCGGGATGTGTTTCGCCCCCTTCACGTGTCCGCTGGCGAACTCCTCCTTGCTGCGGACATCCAGCACCACAGCACCGGATCGCAGCACAGCACCGAGGTCGACCTTCGGTCCACCACCCAAGGCGCTCTTGATCATGTCCAGGATGCCCATGTTGTTCCGCTCTGCCGCAAAGTTCAGCGCGTCCGGACCGCCTCAACGGTGACCACCGTCACCGAAGGCCGGTCAGAACACGTAGTTGATGATCAGGTCGGCATGCAGCATGTCCACCTTGTTGATGGCCTGCTTCTCCGTGAGGCTCGGATCCACAGGCAGTTTGACCAGGGCAAGCAGCTGCACGGCGAGGCCCTTCCACCCGTCGGCGAACCGGTACTGGGCGTTCACATCGAACTGCGTGTAGGAAGGCATCGCGTACTTGTTCAGTCGGACATCGGTCAACGCGGGCAGGCTGTACCATCCCGCGTCCACCTGTACGCGCCATCCGCCGTCGGTGCGCCAGATGAGGTTCAGCGTGGCCGCATGCACATCACCGGCTCCCTCGCTGCGTTCACGCGGCAGGAAGGTGAAGAACGGATCTCGGCCCCATTCGCGCGGCATCAGGTAGCGGCCGTGGGCCGTGATGCGCGTGTAGTTGAGCTGCCAGCGGAACCGGCCCAGCACATGGCGGACCCGGCCGCTGAACGACCAGGAGCCTTCACCCCGAGGCATGTAGAGCAGGGAGTCCGCAAGTCCCCCGCGCTGTGGTGCCGCATCCTGCCGGATGGCCATCGCCGATGCGCTCCATCAGTGCTCATGGCCTCCCACGTCCACCTGTGCCAGGGCGCTGTTGAACACGTTCTCGGTGTACAGGTCCCACAGCGTCATCCGCCAGTTGCGACCAAGTTGTTGTCTGAAGCCGGCTGCGAGGATGCCTGCGCTGTTGAGGTGCTCACCATGCCGTGCGCCTTCGCCGTAGATGTTGCGGCCCACTGGGAACACGGCCATGCTTTCCTCGACGCGGTACCACGCACTGGTCCCGCGCGGTGCCACCCGATACAGCCATCCCCACTCGATCGCTGTTCCCCTTGGGGTGCGATGAACGGCCCAGATGCCCTCGAACAGGCTGGGGTGCATGCGTCCGTCCTGCGGGTTCAGAAAGGGGGTGTTGAGCGCCTGCTTGCCCACCACCAGCTGCGTACGGTCGTCGGGTGTGTGCCAGTCGAGCTGGAACTCCTGCAGGTACGCGAGGTTGTTCGGTCGCCGCGGGTCGCTCACATCAAAGAGACCGATCTCGTACCGGTTGACCGCGCCGGTCACCGGATCGGGCTCCGTGAGGTCGCTCGAGGCCAGGTCGAAGGTGTACCCTCCGCTCAGCTTGAACCGCACACCGTGCCAGCGCTGGGAGGTGAAGCCCAGGGAGCCTCCGAACGCGATGGCATGGTAATCCGTCGGAGCTCCGTCGTTCACCGTGATCATCGAATACAGACGGAAGCGGCCCTCGAGCTCGCCGCGATCCATGATGTCGTGCAGGTGACTGGTGCCCCGCAGGCTGTCGTTGTTGGGCACGTCCTGTTCGCCATGTTGGGCGGCCAGCGAGCCGGAAAGGCCGAGCGCCGAGGCCAGCGCGAGCGCGGCCGGGCCGCTCGGCGACCGGTCCGTTCGGGAAAGGAACATGCGCTAGGACCCTGCTTTGATGTAGCTCCAGCCGTCCTCCTGCCGCTCCACGATGTGGATGATGCCGGCCTTCACATGTCCTGCCTCGGGCATCACCTTCGAAGGGTCCAGTTGGCGCTCGCGGATGGTGTTGTCGCAGGCCGTGAAGACCACGCCCCGGGCTGCGAACTCCTTCACCTTGGCCCCCACCACGCTGCGGTCGCTCATCAGCATGTCCATGCCGGGGCCATGGCACACCACGTCGATCTTCGCCGTGGGAGCGGCCTCCAGCACGTTCTTGAACTGCTTCATCAGGTTCTTGTGCACCAAGGTGTCTCCGCTGCTCAATTGCATCACGATGCGGTGCTGGCGGGCCCGATCCTGCGTGTGCGCGTTGATACCCGTCAATAATGCGAGCAGAAGAAGGATCTGTTTCATGCTGCAAAGGTCCGGGTCCCTTCTCGTCAGGCCGGTGATCGATGTCACCGGGCCGAGCCGTTGCCAACCGGGACCGGTTCACAAGGGCAAGGCGAGCGGCGCTCCGCGCAACGCGGTGCTCCGGTACCTTGGTCGCCGTGAAGTATGAACGGGACCCGGCGGAGTTCGTGCCCAAGTCCTTCTCCGTACTGCGCCGGGGTTATACGTTCCCGCAGTTCCGGCGCGATGCCCTGGCCGGGGTGATCGTGGGGATCGTGGCCCTGCCGCTCGCCATCGCCTTTGCCATCGCCTCGGGCGTGGCGCCGGAGAAGGGGCTCATCACGGCGATCGTCGCCGGGTTCTTCATCAGCGCGTTCGGGGGCAGCCGCGTGCAGATCGGTGGACCCACCGGCGCGTTCATCGTGATCGTGTACGGCATCGTGCAGGAGCACGGCGTGCAGGGGCTCACCATCGCGACCTTGATGGCCGGCGTGCTGCTGGTGGTGCTCGGCCTGGTGCGCGCCGGCGCCCTGCTGCGCTATTTCCCGCATACGCTCATCGTGGGCTTCACCACCGGCATCGCGGTCATCATCCTCTCCACGCAGATCAACGACCTGCTTGGGCTGGGCATCGCCCATGTGCCGGCGGACCTGCTGGACAAGTGGGCCATCTACGTGCAGCATGCCGGGGCCTTCGACCTGCTCACCTTCGCCGTGGGCGCGGGGACCATCGCCATCACGCTGCTGATGCCGCGCATCCTGCCGGCGGTGCCCGGTCCGCTGGTGGCCATCGTGCTGGCCACGGCGGTGGTGGCCGGCTTCCACCTGCCCGTGGACACCATCGGTTCCCGGTATGGCGGTATCCCCACCGGACTGCCCGCCCCACAGTTCGCCTGGGTGGACCTCGCCACCTTCAAGGAGCTGCTGCGGCCCGCGCTGGCCATCGCCCTGCTGGGCGGCATCGAATCCCTCCTGAGCGCGGTGGTGGCGGATGGCTCCATCGGTGGCCGGCACCGCAGCAACATGGAACTGGTGGCGCAGGGCGGTGCGAACGTGGTGTCCGCGCTCTTCGGCGGCATCCCGGCCACGGGCGCGATCGCCCGAACAGCGACGAACATCAAGAACGGCGGGCGCACACCCATGGCGGGCATGGTGCACGCCGTGGTGCTGTTGCTGATCCTGCTCGTGGCCGGGCAATGGGCCGCATTGATCCCGATGGCCTGCCTGGCCGGCATCCTGGTGGTGGTGGCCTGGAACATGGCGGAGGTGCACAGCTTCATCGCCGTGTTCCGCACGAGCCGCTACGACATGGCCGTGTTGCTCGTCACCTTCCTGCTCACCGCGTTCGTGGACCTGGTGGTGGCCATCGAGATCGGCCTGGTGCTCGCCGCTTTCCTCTTCATGAAGCGCATGAGCGACAGCACGCGGCTGAGCGAACTGGGGGCGGCGGACGCTGCGGGCGAGAAGCTGTTCGAGGCGGAGTTCGGCAAGGTGCCGGCTCATGTCGTCATCTACGAGATCAACGGGCCGCTCTTCTTCGGCGCAGCGCAGACCTTCACCGAGACCATCCGCAAGGTGGGCGACCAGCATCGGGTCCTGATCCTGCGCATGCGCAACGTGCCCTTCATCGATGCCACAGGGCTCCATCGCCTCGCGGACATCATCCAGACCATGGAGCGGCGCCATCTGCGCGTGCTGCTCACGGATGTGCTGCCGGACGTCCGGAACTCCATGCGCGATGCCGGCCTGGTGACGGAAGGCCGGCTCTGTCCGGATGTGCGTTCAGCGATCGCGCTGGCGGGCGCTCAGCGGAACTCGTAGGCATAACCCTCCAGCTGGCTGAGCAGCGTGGGCGGCGCATCCGTCGCGGTGATGCGGCCCTCCACCTTCGGGGCCACGGGGCTGAACGCAGCGAAGTAGTCGCGCAGGATGGTGTGCATGGTGACGTTCGCACGGCGCGGGTTCTTCACCTTCTCCAAGCGGCAGAGCGTGTCGTCCGGGTCACCGTCGCGCTCGCAGGCGGCGATGAGGTAAGTGCGCGCCAGGTCGATCGGCTTGTTGCCCACCTTGATCCAGTTCACCCGCCTGCCCTTCTCGTTGTGCATGGTGAAGTTGGCCGTCATGCCCTTGAAGCGTACCACCCAGCCGCCGAAGCGCTTCGCCGGGTCCTTGGCGAACACGTTGTGCAGCTCCTGCTCCAGCCAGTCCCACAGCTGCTGACCGGTCGCCTCACCGTACTTGGCATCGCTGTCCACCGGGATCATGCTCCACAGGTGGTCATTGGTGATGGGGGTGGGGTTCCTGCCGTCGGCCACGATCGGCGGGCAGAAGCGGAAGCCATTGCTGATGGCGATATCCGGCTTCAGCTTCCACATCAGCGCGTCCGTGATCAGGTTGTCCATCGGATTCTCGATCACGTAGTAGCGCACCAGCGTGTTCTTCGTGCTGCCGACCACCTTGCCGAGCTGCTCCTTGTAGGGTGCGCTCATTTCGTCCACCAGCGCCAGCATGCCCTTGTCCGCGGGGTACTTCTCCGGGTCCACGTCGAGCAGGTCGTAGTGGCTGTCCTTCACCTTGCCATCCTCCACCACCACGTCCAGGCGCGCCACGAAGGACCCGAAGGCACCGGGCTCCACCACCTTGCTGTACTTGGCCTGAATGGGTGTGCGCACACGTTCATGCGTGTCGGCACCCAGGATCAGGTCCACGCCTTCCACTTCGGGCTTGTTGGCCAGGTCCACCTGCTGCGCCAGGCCCATGTGGGTCACCAGGAAGACCATGGCGCATTGTTCGTAGTCGCGCAGGATCCGCACGTACTTGGCCACGTTCAGCTCCGGCTTCGTGAACTTGATGCCACAGCTGTAGGCGGGTGACTGGCGCTTGGGCGTGAGCGGATCGTTGTAGCCGATGAAGCCGATCTTGATGCCACCGATGTTGCGGGTCCAGTACGGCTGGAAGATCATCTCGCCGGCGAGGTCCGCGTTCGGGTCCTGCATGTCGCCACAGTAGTCGGCGAGCTTCTCGTGCCACATGTTCGCGCAGATCTTCGCCGCGCGGTAACCGCCGAGGTCCTTCAGCATGTTCTCCTTACCGTACACCACCTCCCAGTTGCCGGGCAGGATGAGGTCGTAGCCGATGCGGTTCATCAGCGGCACGATGGCGCGGCCCTCGCTCAAGGCCGCCACGCCGCCGCCCTGGAAGCAATCGCCGCCGTCGATCACCAGGGTGTTCGCCGGATCCTCCGCGCGCAGCGTATCGATCATCGTCTTCAGCACGCCGTAGCCCCCGCGCTTGCGGTACACCGGCTTCCCATTCTCAAGGAAGAACTCGTCGTGCGTGTGCAGCTGGGCATGGATGTCGCTGGTGAACAGGATCGTGAACTTCTCCGCTTTGCCCTGCTGTATGGCCCGTGCGTCCACCAGCTCGGCGCGGTCGGACGGGTCGCGCAGTGCGCCCATCGCCAGCGTGGGACCCAGGGTGAAGCCTGCGCCCAGCGCGCCCAGGGAGCGGAGCATGCGGCGGCGACCTTCATCGAGCGGTGTGTCGTTGTGCGCACCACAGGTGCATCCCGGCGGGTGATGGAGCTCGCTCATGGTTTCTCGTAATAGGCTGCGATCGGTCCGAACGGTCCGAACTTATGCTGTTGCTCGCTGAAGGGATCCCGGTACGGACCGAAGGGATGGTCCACGGGCTTCTTGCTGATGTCCGGCCAATCAGCGCTCAGGTCCTTGGTGGGGCGGGGCTGTGCGTTCACGAAGGCCGCCACGTCCCACGCCTCTTCATCCGTGAGCTGTGGCCGATCCCAGCTCGCGCCCTGCGGCATGTTCGCCTTCACGTAGCCCGCAAAGCGGCTCAGGCGGTACAGGCCTGCGCCGTGGTTGTAGCTGTGTTCGCCCCAGAGCGGTGGATACTGGTAGGTGATGCCGTCCGCCTTCAGCATGCCCTGCCCATCCTGGCCATGGCAGCTGGCGCACTTCGCCTCGAAGATGCCGGCGCCCTTGTGCGGATCGGCCGCGCGGTCCATGAACGGCAGTTCCACGATACCGGAACCCTTCGGCTTCTGCTCCTTGTGGATGCCGGTCCCCAGCCATCGCATGTAGGCCACGATGGCGCGCATCTCGCGACTGCTGCTGTCCAGCGCGGTGCCGTTCAGGCTGCGCTCCATGCATTCGTTCACCCGCTTCTCCACGCTCTCCTGCGCGCCGCTCCGGGCGCGGAACTTGGGGTAGGTGCTCCATACGGCGCCGTAGTTGTTGCCCCAGGGCTTCGTGCCGGCGTCCAAATGGCAGTTCTGGCAGTTCATGCCGTTGGTGAGCGCGGCCACGCTCCCCCTCGGACCCAGGAAGGCGGCCGTGTTGACGATGAGTTCCCGTCCGTACCTGATCAACGCGCGATCGTTCTCATCAAGGAAGGTGAGCCGTGCGGTGTCCGCACCGGTCCACAGGCTGTCCGGAGCATATGTGGCCTGTTGGGGAAGGGGTGCGTTGGATGCGGTATCCGGTTCAAGGAGGTGGCCGGGCAGTGCCATGAGCAGGATGACACCGGCAATGACACCCAGGACCAGGCGACGCACGACACGTGCACGCCGCTCAGGATGGGGAAGGCCGGCCCGTTCGCTCAACACGCGCGTGGCTTCGTCCACCACGCTCAGGTAGAGCCACACCACGAGGGCGGCGAAAAGGACCGACAGTGGTGCGATGTGCGGCATCGGTCAATGCGGAAGCCGGTCGCGGAACACACCATACACGTATGTGCCGGCCACGGCGCTGAGAAAGGTGACGATCACCACGCCGAATCCGGCCCCCATCTGGGCGAAAAGCGGACCCGGGCAGGCGCCCGTGATGGCCCAGCCCAGGCCGAAGATGAGCGCGCCGTAGATCTGCCCCTTGTTGAACTCCTTGTTCGGGATGTGGATCTCCTCACCGTAGATGGTGCGTGCCTTGGTGCGCTTGATGATCAGCACGCTGATCAGGCCCACCACCACGGCGGTGCCGATCACCCCGTACATGTGGAAGCTCTCGAAGCGGAACATCTCCTGGATGCGGAACCAACTGATGATCTCCGCCTTCACGAACACAATGCCGAACAGGATGCCCCAGGCGCTGTACTTCAGGTTGTACCACCACGGGTGCTTCAGTACACTCTCGTTCACGCAGATCGCGTCGAGCTCGCGGTTCTGAAGGTCCTTCAGTTCCGCCGGTGAGGGTTGGATGTGCTGTGCCATGGGTCAGAGGGTGAGGAGGTGGGGCAGGATGAGCCAGGTCATGGCGATGCCACCGAGCATGAACATGATGGTGGCCACCAGGCTGGGCCATTGCAGGCTGCTGAGCCCCATGATGGCGTGTCCACTGGTGCACCCGCCGGCGTAGCGCGTGCCGAAGCCCACCATGAAGCCGCCGATCACGAAGAAGATCAGGCCGCGCAGGGTGAACAGGTTGGACCAGGAGAAGATCTCCGGAGGCATCAGGGCCGAGGTGTCCGTGATGCCCTTTTCCGCCAGGTAGGCGGCGGTGGGTTCGGCCAGTTGCACCGGCCCGGGGTTCGCCAGCAGCGTGGCCCCGATGAACGCGCCCAGTGCGATGCCGCCGACGAAGAAAAGGTTCCACGCCTCCTTCTTCCAATCGTACTTGAAGAACGTGATGTTCGCCGGCATGCAGGCGGCGCACAGATGGCGCAATGAACTGCTGATCCCGAAGGTCTTGTTGCCCACCAGGAGCAGGTAGGGTACCGTGAGGCCGATGAGGGCTCCCGCCACGTACCAGGGCCAGGGTTGTTTGATCGCTTCCAGCATGACTTCCGTCAGGTTGTTCGGTTGAGGCCCGATAAAGCCCGGGCCAGCGATGGCCCGGGCTTTCGAGCGGTATTGTTACTTCTTCAGGGTGCTCGGGCACACGTAGTCCGTCACCTTCACATCGGTGTTCTTGATCGCGTTGAATCCACCGCGGACCTCCACCAGGTTATGGTAGCCCCGCGATTTCAGCAGGCTGGCGGCGATCATGCTGCGGTAGCCGCCGGCGCAGTGCACGTAGTTGGTCTCCTCCTTGCTGAAGGCGGCCAGGTTCTGGTTGATGAACTGCAGGGAGGCATGCCAGGCACCGTCCACATGCTCGGCGGCGTACTCGCCATCCTTGCGTACGTCCACCACGCGCAGCTTGCCGGCGTGGAATCGCTTCGCGAACTCGGCCGCATCGATGCGGTCGATGGTGTCCACCTCCTTGCCGTCCGCCTTCCACGCGGCGATGCCGCCATTCAGGTAGCCCATCACGTTGTCGTACCCCACACGGGCCAGGCGCGTCACCACTTCATCCTCCATGCCGGCATCGGTCACCAGCAGCAGTGGGTGCTTCACGTCGGGGACCATGCTGCCCACCCAGGGAGCGAAGTCGCCTTTGATACCGATGTTGATGCTCCGGGGAACGAAGCCGTCCTTGAAGTCCTCGGCGTTGCGCGTGTCCAGCACGAGCGCGCCTTCGGTCTCGGCCACCAGCTCGAACTGGTCGGGCGTCAGCGCGCGCAGGCCTTTCTCCTTCACGGTGTCCACGCTGGGGATCACGCCCTTGTTCATGGCCACGTTCTGCGGGAAGTAGGCGGGGGGCGGAAGCAGACCGTCCGTCACCTCCTTGATGAACTGCTCCTTGGTGGCGGCCTTCAGCGCGTAGTTCGTCGCCTTCTGGTTGCCCAGCGTGTCGAAGGTCTCCTTGCTCATGTTCTTGCCGCAGGCGCTGCCGGCCCCGTGCGCGGGGTACACGATCACGTCATCGGGCAGGGTCATGATCTTGGTGTGGAGGCTGTCGTACAGGAAGCCCGCCAGGTCCTCCTGGGTGAGCGTACCGGCCTTCTGCGCCAGGTCCGGGCGGCCCACGTCGCCGATGAAGAGCGTGTCACCCGTGTAGATGCTGTGGGGCTTGCCGTTCTCATCGATGAGCAGGTAGCACGTGCTCTCCATGGTGTGGCCGGGCGTGTGCAGCACCTTGATGGTCACCTTGCCGAGTTTCAGCTCCTCGCCGTCCTTGGCGATGTGCGCCTCGAACGTCGGGTTGGCATTCGGCCCGTAGATGATCGGTGCGCCGGTCTTCTTGCTCAGGTCCAGGTGACCGCTCACGAAGTCCGCGTGGAAGTGGGTCTCCAGCACGTACTTGATCTTCGCGTTGCGTGCCGCGGCCCGTTCGATGTAGGGGCTCGTTTCGCGGAGCGGATCGATGATCGCCGCTTCGCCATCGCTCTCGATGTAGTAGGCGCCCTGCGCCAGGCATCCGGTATAGATCTGTTCGATCTTCATGGTGTTGGGGCGCCGTTCACGTCGCCCTGGTTTTGGTTTGCTCTTGTCGGGGCGACGTTCACGTCGCCCTGGATCTGGTTCGCTCTTTTCGGGGCGACGTGAACGTCGCCCGTACGGGTCAGCTGAGGTTGGAGAGTTCCCTTCCGATGATGTAGATGCCCATCACGAGCACGAACCATCCGAAGGCGGGTTTGAGTTTCTCGTTCGGAATGCGTTTGCTCAGCATGCTGCCGGCGATGATGCCGCCGATGGCGATGGCCGAGAACACGAGCAGGAAGTTCCAATCGATCACTTCGCTGCCATTAAGGTCGCCGGTGAAGCCGATGAGGCTCTTGGCGGCGATGATGATGAGCGAGGTGCCCACCGCCTGTTTCATCGGCAGCTTCGCCAGGAGCACCAGCGCCGGGATGATGAGGAAGCCGCCGCCCGCGCCCACGATGCCGGTGACCGTGCCCACCACGATGCCCTCGATCAGGATGAGCGGATAGTTGAAGGCCACGGCTTGTTCGCTCACGGTCGTCGTCGCCTTGGCCTTCGACTTGTGGATCATGCTGTAGGCCGCGGCTACCATGATGAGGGCGAAGAGGATGAGGATGCCGATGGGCTTGCGCAGCACGAACGTGTCCATGTTCAGGATGGGGTCCGGGATCGCGGGCACCAACCAGGCTCGGGTGGCGTACACCGCCAGGATGCTCGGGATGCCGAACACGATGGCCGTGCGCCAGTGGATGTTGCCCATGCGCATGTGGCTGAAGGATCCCACCAGGCTCGTAAGCCCCACGATGAAGAGCGAGTAGGCCGTGGCCAGCACCGCGTCCACGCTGAACAGGTACACGAGGATGGGCACCGTGAGGATGCTTCCGCCTCCGCCGATCAGGCCCAGCGACAGGCCCATGAGGATGGCTCCGATGTAACCGATGATCTCCATGCCTCAGAGCGTGTCGCAGCAGGTCTCGATGTCGCGGATGATCTTCATGAACTCCGGCCGGGCCAGGAAGTAGAAGCTGAAGCGACCCTCCTTCTTGAAATCAACAAGTCCCTTGTCGCGCATGAGGGTGAGGTGCTGGCTGAGGATGGCCTGTTCGATGCCCAGCCTTTCCCGCAGCTCCAGCACGCACAATCGCTTCTCCCGACCAAGTAGGTCCAGGATGGCCAGCCGTTGCGGATGCGCCGCCACGCGCAGCAGTTCGCTCGCCCGCACCAGCTTGTCGGTGCCAACACGGTCCTCCAGGGTCAGGGTCGTCATCGTCCTCGGGATTCCGGGGACAAAAGTATAGTGGGATAACTATATTAAGATGTGACCTCGGTCACATCTTCACACGGCGGCGAGGAGGTCGGCGCCGAACATCTCCACCTGGTAGCGGCGGATGCCCGGAAGTGCGGCCAGGGCCTGCAGATCCCCGGGGCGCGTCCGCGAGATCTCCTGCAGCAACAGATTGCTGGCCACGATGCCCATGCGGAGGTCGTGTTCCGATGTGAGGCGGTCGCGCACGGTCTTCAACCGCTTCAGTCGTTCGTCGTGGTCAGGATCGCGGTCCCAACGCTTCGGACGCTCCAGGCGCGGCCATTGTTCCTTGGGGAGATGGGTGCCCCGGTGGACGGCCTCCATCAGCGCGCGGCCATGACGTCCCATCACCTTCTCACCGACGCCTTTGCGCGCTGCGAGTGCGCGTTCGTCGGTAGGGGGCTCCTTGGCCAGGTCCAGCAGCACCTCGTTGCCGATCACCATGAACGGAGCGCGGTCCATGCGTTCGGCGACGCCCTCCCTCCACGCATGCACCTCCCGCAGCACTGCGAGCTGGTGGGGCTTCAGCAGCTTGGCGCCCTTCATCCGGAGATAGCCGGGCTCCGGGTTGTCCTGAAGGTTGAAGGGCGCGTCCGTGAGCAGGGCGAACTCCTCCTCGGCCCAGTTCCATCGCCCCTTTTCCTTCAGCCGGATCTCCAGGATGTCGCGCAAGGCGATGAGGTGGGCCGTATCGCCAGCGGCGTAGTCGAGCATGGCCGCAGGCAGCGGTCGCTTGCTCCAGTCCGCCTTCTGGAACTTCTTGTCCACATGGATCCCGATGTACTTCTGCAGCAGTGAGGCCAGGCCGATCTCGGGCTCGTTGAGGAGCTCCGCGGCCACCAGCGTGTCGAACACGTTCTCCACGCGGATGCCCTGCTCCTGCGCCAGCATGCGCAGGTCGTAGTCGGCATCGTGGATGACGACCTCCATTTCAGGCCGGCCCAGCAGGGTGCCCAGGGGAGCCAGGTCGCCGGCGGCGAAGGGGTCCACCAGCCAGGTGCGGTCGCGGTCGCTCACTTGGACCAGGCACACCCGCACCCGGTACCGGTGGAAGCTGCTCGCCTCGGTGTCCAGCGCGATCACGGGTGAGGCGCTCAGGGCCTCGGTCATCCGCGCCAATTCCTCCTGCGTATGGACGGTGCTGTAAGCGACGGGTCTCATGGTCACGAGGGCGCGCGAAGGTAGCCGCTGGCGGTCAGCCCGGGCCGGGCATGCCGTTCCGCATGTCGGAGCTTCGCCCGGTGAGCGTCCGCAGCAAAGGGAACGGCCACCATGGCGTCAAACGTACTTCGCACCCCATTCGGCCGTGGCGTCGTTCACGAACTGCTTGATCTTCTGTTCGTCGTGCTTGCGCACCACCAGAAGCGCGTCCTTCGTGCTCACCACGATGTGGTCCTCAAGCCCCTGAAGCACCACCAGCCGTTCATCCTGCACATGCACCACGTTCCGGGCACAGTCGTAGAGCCGCACCTGGTCTCCGACGATGGCGTTGCCCGCTTCGTCATGCGGTAGGTGGGTGTATAGACTGCCCCATGTGCCCAGGTCGCTCCACCCGAAATCGCTGGTGATCACGAACACGTTGTCGGCCTTTTCCATCACACCATAGTCGATGCTGATGCTGGCACAGTCGCCGTAGACGCCCGCGATGAAGGTGCGCTCGGCCGGGGTCCCATAAGCTTCATGGCCGGCCTCGAAGGCCCGCTCCATGTCGGGCAGGTGCCGCTGGAACGCGTTGCGGATGCTTCGGGCCGTCCAGACGAAGATGCCGCTGTTCCACAGGAAGTCGCCGCTCTCGATGAAGCGCAGGGCCGTGTCGTGGTCCGGTTTCTCGGTGAACGTGCGCACCCGCTTCACGCGCGGATGGGCCGTACCGGCCTCCTCCGCGAACTGGATGTATCCATACCCGGTGTCAGGGCGGTTGGGCATGATGCCGAGGGTGACCAGGCAGTCATGGTCGGCGGCCTGCCGGAGGGCGAGGCGCACGGTCTCATGGAACTCGGGCTCCTTCATCACCAGGTGATCGCTCGGGGCCACGATGATCCGGGCCTCCGGGTCGCGCTTGGCGATCACATGGTTCGCGTAGGCGATGCAGGGGGCGGTGTTGCGGCGGCCCGGTTCAAGCAGGATCTGCTCGTCCTTCATCGTGGGGAGCTGCTGCTTCACGATGGGCGCATATTGGGCGTTGGTCACCACCAGGATGTTCTCCGGTGGGCAGAGGGCGAGAAAGCGGTCGTAGGTCTGCTGGATCAGGGTGCGCCCGAGCCCCAGGAAGTCCAGGAACTGTTTCGGATAGGCGGTGCGGCTCATGGGCCAGAACCGGCTTCCGATGCCGCCGGCCATGATCACACAATAGGTACGGGGATCGGTCATCGTGTCTTGTCGTTCACGGTTCATGGATGACGAGCGGCACCGGTGAGCCCACCTCCACGCCCGCCAGACGGTCGATGGTGTAGGTGCGCCGGTCGTTCAGGCAGCGGCAGGCCACACGGGAGCGGCGTACAGCGCCTTTCACGAAGAGCTTCTCGTTGAAGCGGAAGATGGTGTGCTCCGGGAGCTCTTCGAGCAGCGGCATCGCATGGTCATCATACCGCCGCAGCACGCGCACCAGCGCCGGGTCGGAACAGCTGCTCGCCGTCGCATCGTTCATGTGGTCGGCCAGGATGGTGCGCACATCCTCGGGCAGGACGGCCGGTGCCAGGTAGGGCCGCATCAGTTCGGCGTAGGTCCGCTTCCACTCCGAGCCATGGGGGCGTACCCGGGGTCCGGAGCGTTCGAAGGTGGCGTGGTGGGCGAACTCATGCACCAGGGTCACCAGGAAGGCGTAGGGGTTCAGGTCGCGGTTCACCGAGATACGGGCGGGTCCGCCTCCCACGGGCGTGCGATAGTCGCCCAGCTTCGTTGCCCGGCGGGGCGTGATCCGCACCTGCACCCGGTTGCGCTGCAACCAGTCCAGCACCACCGGTACAGCTCCTGCAGGCAGCCGCTCGCGCAGCGCTTCCGGTCCGCTCATGGGTCTCATGCCGATGGGCATGGCCCGGGGGAGGAGGTCCATGCATGGTGCTGCCAGTCCCGGGCGCCTTGGGGTGGGCGATGATCCCATTTGGGGCAATCGCATTTCCGCCCGCGTTTGTGTTTTGTGACGTGCGGTGGGCGTGATGCGCAGCCCCCGAAGAGCGGCGCCATCAGGAGGAGCACGCCCAGAAGGGCCGTGAATGAACGCGGGGACCGGGGGCGCCACATGGCCGGCAAAGGTAGGGGAACACCCCTTCCGGGCCCGGAGGCCCAAGGGGCTCGGGTCAGGGACCTATTTTCGCCCCGGGTCGCATGAACATCCTCTTCCACATCGGGCGGTACTTCGAGTTCCTGGGCCATGTGTTCGGCCGGCCGGAGCGAATGAGCTTGTACGGCCGCCGCGTCGCCGAGGAGGTCGATCAGCTCGGGGTCAAGAGCCTGGGCATCGTCGCGCTGCTCTCGGTGTTCATGGGGGCTGTGATCACCATCCAGACCGCCAGCAACATCGATGCGGCCTGGATCCCGGACTACGTGGTGGGTTTCACCGCACGTCAGAGCGTGATCCTGGAGTTCAGTCCCACCATCATCTCGCTCATCCTCGCCGGCAAGGTGGGCAGCAACATCGCCGCCGAGGTGGGCACCATGCGGGTGAAGGAGCAGATCGACGCGCTCGACATCATGGGTGTCAACAGCGCCAGCTACCTCATTCTGCCCAAGATCGTGGCGGCGATGCTGATCAACCCCTTCCTCATCGTCATCAGCATGTTCCTCAGCATCTTCGGCGGTTGGGTCGTGAGCGGCCTCACCGGGGTGGTGGCCCCCAACGCTTACATCCAGGGGCTTCAGTGGGATTTCGACCCCTTCACGGTCACCTATGCCCTCATCAAGACGGTGGTGTTCGCCTTCATCATCACCAGTGTGGCGGCCTATCACGGGTATCACACCCAGGGCGGGGCGTTGGAAGTGGGCCGCAGCAGCACCACCGCGGTGGTGTTCAGCAGTGTGGTGATCCTCATCGCCAATTACATGCTTACGCAGCTGCTGCTCATATGATCGAGGTCATCGGGCTCAGCAAGCGGTTCGGCACCACGCAGGTGCTCTCGGACATCACGGCCACGTTCGCCCAGGGCGTGGTGAACCAGGTGATCGGCAAGAGCGGGAGCGGCAAGAGCGTGCTGGCCAAGTGCATCGTGGGCCTGCATCGGCCCGACGAGGGCCGTGTGCTCTACGATGGCCGCCCGTTCCATGAGCTCGACCTGGCCGACAAGCGGACCATCCGACAGGAGATCGGAATGCTCTTTCAAAGCGCGGCCCTGTTCGACTCGATGACCGTGCTCGACAATGTGATGTTCCCCTTGCGCATGTTCGCCGGCATGACCGTGGCCGAGATGGAGAAGCGCGCACGCTTCTGCCTCGAACGGGTGAACATCGTGGGCAAGGACGTCCTGTTCCCTGCCGAGCTCAGCGGCGGCATGCAGAAGCGGGTCGGCATCGCCAGGGCCATCGCCATGAATCCCAAGTACCTGTTCTGCGATGAGCCCAACAGTGGTCTCGATCCCCAGACCTCCATCCTCATCGACGAGCTCATCAAGGAGATCACCGAGGAGTACGGGACCACCACCATCGTGATCACCCATGACATGAACTCGGTGATCGAGACCGGGCAGAACATCCTCTTCCTGCACACGGGCCGCTGCTGGTGGACCGGCGACCGCGAAGCGCTGCTCGCCTCGGACAATGAGGAGCTGAAGGCCTTCGTGTTCGCCAGCGAACTGATGCGGCAGGCGCGAAAGGGCCTGCTCGGATCGGTCTGAACGCACGAAGACCCCGCCGGAGCGGGGCCTTCGCATCGGTCGTTCGCGCTCAGCGTTGCACGGCCACCCTGCCGTTGAACCGGCGCCCGTCAAGCACCAGCGTCCATGTGTACAGGCCCTGGGACAGCCCGCCCACGTCGATCACATGCTGTTGCTCCCCGGCGCTCAGTCGGCCGAGATCGGCGCTTTGGACGAGTTCGCCGGTCACCGCGTGCAGCTCGAAGCGCACGGTCACGGCCTCCAGAAGCTCGAAGCTCAGGCGGGTCTGCTCGGTGGCGGGGTTCGGCCAGGTCAACGGGGCGCGGGCGAGCAGCCCGTTCCGCTCATCGATGCCGATCGGGCCTGCCAGCACCGCGCGCACCATCGGGGTCCGGGTGATGTAGTAGAAGAAGTTGCCCTGCGGGTCGTCCGGATAGTGCACGATGCTCACCTGCGCCGCGCTGGTCCCGCTGTTGGCGAAGCCCACCACCTCGGGGCCGCCGAAGTAGTGCGCCATCACCAGGTAGGCATTGCCTGCGAACAGGTCGATCGGCGCATCGAAGGTCAGGGTGATGAAGGTGTTGCCGCCGACCGTGTTCAATTCGGAGGAGAGGATCTCGTGGTCGGTCGTCTGGTCCAAGAGGTTGTCGTCCGCGTCATAGATCTCACCTGCGATCAAGGTTCCGGCCTCGGTCGTGTCGTGGATCGCCACCTGCACGGCCACCAGCTGGGCGTCCGCCACCAGGTCGAAGCGGTTGCCCACCCCGAACTGCTCGCCGGCGAAGTCCGGACCCTGTAGCGTGAACGACTGCACGGCCCCATCGTCATGGGCCCAGGTGGTCGTGCTCACCGCGAACTGGTCCGTTCCGGTGTTGTTGGAAGGCACTTCATCCGTTTCATTCTGGCCCACAACATGGTCCAGCGTGTAGACCCCGACCGTGCTCGGTGGGGTGTAGCCTGTGACCGGCACGGCCACCGTCTCCCCGGGGGCGAATGTCAATCCGCCCCCCGTGAGCACCTCGTTCGCTCCGCCCGGCTCCGTGATGGTGCTGGTGATGGACACCCCGGTCTGCGCCTGGTACCCTTTGTTCTTCAGCCGTCCCGACATCTGCATCGGCCGGAGCTGGGAAAGCGGGTAGATGCTGTAGTCCATGTTGGCCACGCCCGTCAGGTCGAAGTCGAAGTCGGTCTTGGCGAAGGAGAGCAGGGCCATGTCGTTGTTCGGCAGTTCGCGGACGGCGATGTTGTCCAGTTGCCAGCCGTAATCCCACGTGGCCAGGTAGCGGAACCGAAGCTGCACATTGGACGGGTTGGCCGCCACCCACGCGCTGATGTCCACGTCCATCTGCTCCGGGTTCGGTCGCCCGTCGCGGCCTACGCCTTCATTGATGAGCACCTCATCCCAGGTGCTGCCGCCATCGGTGCTCACCCCGACCCATGTTTCCACGTCGGGGTCCGAGAATTCCTGGAAGTACTGGTCGAACTCCACCTTCAGGTTGGCAGGTGCTGCGCTGAGGTCGATCACCGGGCTCACCAGGCTGCTCTCGGCCTGCTGTCCCGGTGTGCCCAGGTAGTCGTCGTCGATGATCACCCATCCGCTCGGCGTGCTGGTGTTCAGTGCGGGAACAGGATAGGTGCTCGAGGTCGGGCCGGGGCCGCTGTTGGTCCAGGCCCAATCCAGATCGCCGATGCCGCTCACCACGGTCCATCCGTTGAGGTCGTTGTCGAACGGTTCGATGTAGAACGCGGAGCCTTTGGGGTTGACCGCAGGGAAGGCGGCCGGGGCTAGCGATGCACCGCTGTGTTTGTGCTCGGGATGCGCGGGCACCCGGTGTACCTGCTGGGCGTTCAGCGGGCCAGAGACGGCCGCCAGGGCGATCAGCATGAGTAGGGTTCTGGTCATGGTCGGGGTAGGTTCGTTGTTCAGCCAAGGTACTTGGGCGTTCTCCTCCATGCGCAGGGATCGTTGTCGAACGTTCCGTCCAGAATAACGGAAGCCCGACCAACCGGTCGGGCTTCCGTTGGGATCGTCCTTGATCAATGCACCACCACCATCCGCTTGCTCAGGCGCTGCCCGGCTGCGGTGAGGGTGTAGAAGTACACGCCTTCGGTGAGGTCGGCGGTGTTGATGGTCACCCGGTGCGCACCGGCGCCGCGGTTGCCCAGATTGTCCATGCGGATCACTTTGCCGCTGAGGTCGCGCAGCTCCAAGGTCGTGGCGCTGGATTCCTTCAGCTCGAACGTCACCGCAGTGCTCTCGTCGGCCGGGTTCGGCATGTTCTGGCCCAGGCCCACGCCGCCCACGCGGTCGGCCTCATTGATGCTCACCGTCGGGTCGAAGGTCATGCGGATCATCGGCGTGGTGGTGGTGAAGTACCAGTCCAGGCCGCTGGGGCCGTCGAAATAGATGAACGACGACTGCTCCTCGCTGACGCCGTTCTGACCCATGCGCAGTTGACCACCACCGAAATGCTCGATGCAGACGATGTAATCGCTGGCGGCATCCAGGGGCTGGGGCGTATCGAACACCAGCGGGATGAACTTGTTGCCGTTGGCCCCGTTCAGGTCGCTGGCCACGATCTCGTGCTCCTGGGTCTGCGCGATGATCGTCGTGAGGTCACCGGCGCGGAGCGTGCCGCGGATCAGCAGGCCCACGGTGCCCGTGCCGCCATTGCGCAGGGCCACCTTGATGCCGTAAAGGTCCGTCGCGCTGGAGATGTGGAAACCATTGCACAGCTCATATGGGTCGTTGTTGCCGTTGCCGTCCTCGAAGGAGGCCACCGTGCCCAGGTCACGGGCGTAGTCGAACTCGGCAACGCCGAAGGAGGCATCGCCATCGTTGTCGTTCGGCGTGTTGTCCACCTGGCCGGAGCTGATCGTGTACGTCACGTCGTAGGTGCCGGGAACAGCGGGAGGCGTGAAGTCCGGGTTCACGAATACGGTCTGGATGTCACCGGCCGGGAAGTTGGCGATCGTCTGGTCCTGATCCAGCACCGTGGTGCCCGCGCGCTCCACCAGGAAGTTCGCGGTCACGTTCGACTGGTCCATGGAGCCGTTGTTCAGCACGGTCATGTTCAGGCCGATCGGGCGCAATTGGCTGAAGGGATACAGCGAGTAGCGCAGCGAATCGTAGGTGAGCGAGGTGACCGGGTCCCACTGGGTCGCGGCCGCGCCCGTCACGGCGAGGTCGTACTCGTACAGCTCGATGATCCGCACGTCGTCCACCTGCCAGTAGTAGTGGGAGGTGCCGGCCGTGGAACCATCGAAGAAGAAGCGGATGTTCACGTTGGCCGGGTTGCCGGCGATCGCCTGGGACAGGTTCACCGAACGCACGTCGATGTCCACACCGGCATTGGCCGCGGTCCCGTTGTTCACATCGAAGCGGAAGGGCCAGCTGGCGCCACCGTCGGTGCTCACTTCCACGAAGTACGGGGCGTCGCCGCAGCAGTAGCGACGAGCCTGCTGGAACTCGAGTTGCACGAAGGGCGTGGCGCTGAGGTCCAACGTCGGGCTCACCAGCGAACCCTCCCAGTTCACGAACGTGGCGTTCGGTGTCGGGGTCTGACCCGCCCATGTGCAGTTGGCCGAGTCGGCCGCGTAGAGCATGAAGCCGTTGGCCGCGCTCTCGGACTGGATGATCTCCTGCACAGGGTCGCTGTAGGCGCCGTTCGGCCCGGTGAACTTGTGGAACCAGAGGCCGCCGTCCGGCCCGGACACGGTCCAGGCGCCCACGCCGTTGTTGCCGGCGAGGCCGTTGGCGAAATCCTCATAGAACACCACGTCGCCACCGGCCTTGGCCTGGCCCTGGCTCAGAGGCTGGGCACGCAGCGGCGTGGCTTCATCGGGACCGAACGTGGAACGGGCCGGCGTGTTGCGGACCCACTGGGCGCTCGCCAGCATGGCAAGGCCCATGAACGAAAGGGCTGTCGTGTATCGAGTGACCATCGGTTGAAGGGTTGTTCCTTGATTAGGGACGCCCAAGGTAGCCATCTCGCTGCTTCCACGAGCACCCCGTTCCTCAGATCAGCGGAACCGTTCGGCCCAGTGGCCCCGGTCGCGCTTCAGTGGCTGCTCACGAACCGCGCTGTGGCCCGGGCGTCAGCCCCTTCCACCACCAGCAGATAGGCGCCATTGGCCAGGCCGCCCACATGCACCGTCGAGGGTGCCCCTGCAGGGTCCTGCGTCAGCACGGCCCGCCCCGCGGCGTCAAGCACCCGTAGCCTACGGATGGACCACGGGACGACCACGGTGAGCTGCGTGCCTTCCTGCCGGAGGATCAGGTCCTGACGTGCCGAAGGCTCCGTCACCGTGACCGCCACCGGGCTGAGGTGCAGGCGCACCAAGGGAGCGCGCAGCGGGTAGGTCCAGTCCAAGGCGTTCAGCTCGTGTACCACGGCCGTTCCGGGCCTCACCTCTCCGCCCAGGGCGATCCGCATCAGGCCACTGTCAGGCACCTGTTCCACGACCGCCACCAGGTCCGTGCCTCCATCCACCGCCACCGGTGTGTCGAACGGCAGGAAGGTCCATCCCCACGCCAGGCCCGCCTGCACGTCCGCGTCGGTGATCCGGATGGTATCGGTGCTCGCCACCGGTTGCAGGTCCTGGTTGAGCAAGCGTCCGATCACCAGGGCGCCCACCACGGTGCCGGCATCCAGCCGAACCCCCAGGCCATGCACCAGGTCATCCGCCTGGAGCTCGTACCGGCATCCGGCCAGATAGCCTGCGCCACCGGCATCGATGCCCCCCATCGTGGGACCTGAGCGCTGTGCGTATGCACCATCACCATCAGCCCAGCCGGCTGCGGTGAGCCTGCGTTGCACGGAACCCGTTTCGTCGCCCGGAACGTCCTCCGAACCGCCCGACCCGACCGTGGCCGTGGCCGTGAGCACACCGGGTCCCGTGGGATCCCAGTCCGTTCGCACCACCAGCGTATCCGCATCGTTCGCCGCGAGCAGCGCGAGCGTGTCACTGGTCCACTGACCTTGGGGACCACCGTTCAGTGCAAGGTCCACGGTGGCGCGGACGCCGAACAGGGGCAGATGGCCCTTGTTGCGCACCACCACGGTGATGGAAGGCGATGCGGCCTGGGTCACCGGGACCTCCGCCGGGTCGAGCCCGATGATGGTGCTGTTGAAGGGAGAGGTGTGCAGGTCGCCGAACGTGAGACCCTCGAGCGCCAGATCGTGCGCCGCACGTCCTCGCACGCACACATCGTCCAGGGCCAGGCCCGACGCCCAGCCGCCGCGGTCCGTCCAGTGGAAGCGCACACGCGCTGACGGGGCGCCGTCCGCCGCCGCGAGGTCCACACTGCGTTGCTGCCATCCGGTGCCGGGGACGAGGTCCGCGACCCGGGTCCATGAGCTGCCATCGATGCTCAGTTCCACCCAGGCGCTGTCGCCACCGAAGGCGCCATCCAGGACGTACCGGAAGCTGAGCAGCGCATGGTCCGCGTCGCTGAGGTCGATGGCCGGTGTGGTCAATCGGGCGCTGTCGAGGTCGCAGTCGCACGGCGGTGCATCGTCATTGGCCATGATGGACCGGTTGTCCACAGGGCCATCGGGTACGGGGAAGTAGCCGTTGGCGTTGGCCTCGGCGGCGGTGCCCACACGCCACGCCGGCACGAACTCCCCGGTGCCGGTGCCGTTGGCGTCGATCCGTTCCACGGCCGGACCGATGTCCCACCCGGCAGGGAGCGCCGCGCCCGCGAAGTCCTCGTTCAGCAGACAGACCTGGGCAGAGGCGATGGTTGGTGCAAGGGAAACGAGGAGCGCGCCGGTCAAGGCCCGGAAGGGCGGAGGACCGGGCAGGGGGCGACAGGTCATGGCGGCCAAAGATAGCCCGGTGCAACGCACGAAGCCCCCGTCATCCGGGGGCTTCGCCGCTCACGAGCGGTCCGGTCACCGCGCCCCGTTGCGCACGATGCGGATCGTGGACCGTCGCTCGCCGTCGATCACGGTGAAGGCATGCACCCCCGGTGCCAGCCCGGCCCCGTCCAGTTCGATGGTGTGGCCTCCCGCAGGACGTTCACCGGCATCACCGTTCCGCACCAGGCGCCCCATCGCATCCCGCAGTTCCCAGCGCACCCGGGCTGTTCCGCGCAGCTCGAACCGGATCGTCGTGCGGTCGTCGAACAGGCTGGGTGAGGCCATGAGCCCGATCGGTGCCACCGATCCATCGACCACGCTCGCCGCGGGGTCGAAGTTCATCCGCACCATCGGGGTCACCGTCACGTAGAACCACTGGCCACTGCCGCCATCGAAGATCAACGAGCTCTGCGGCGCGCTCGTGCCGCTGGTCGCCGTCCACACCTCCTCGCTGCCTCCGTAGTGCGTCACCGCCACCAGATAGTCCTTGTTCTCCTCCAAAGGCATGGGCGCAACGAGCGGCAGGGTGATGAACTTATGCTGTCCCTGAAGGTTCAGTTCGTTCGTGAGCACCTCGTGCTCCTCGGTGCTCATGAGCAGTTCGAGCTCATCGTCATACAGCGATGCGGTGATGAGCGTACCCGGGTCGGTGCGGGCGCTCAGGGCCACCTCGATGGCGTACAGGGTCCGATCGGACGACCGGATGTGGTACCAGTTCCCCAGTTCGTAGGGGTCGCCGCCGTTGTCGCGGTCGCCCTGCATGGCGTCCTCGTCGCGTGCGAACCGGTCCACCTGCACCTCGAAGCGCATCACCGTTCCATTGTCGTCCGGCAGGGCTTCGGGTTCATCCTGCACCACCGAGAGCTGAAGCAGGTAGGTGCCCAGTGCGGCCACAGGAGTATACCCGGTGATGTACAGGCTGTCCACGGCACCCGGCGGTAGCGTGATCGGGGCGCTGTAGAGGATCACGTCGTTGGTGCCGGGCCCGTCGATGTCGGCCTTGAGCCGTACGTTGGTCTGCGGCTCCGAACCGTTGTTGATGGCGACCGCCTTGAACTTCAGCTCGCGCAGCTCATCGATCGGGTAGATGGTGTAGGGAAGCCCATCGAAGTCGGGTTCGGCAGGGCTCCAGTCGGCGTAAGTGGCCGAGATCAGGCGCAGGTCGTTCGCCTCCACGGTCAGCAGCGCGATGTCGTCCACCTGCCAGCTATAGGTGAAGCCCTCGAAGCTCAGCCAGTGGAAGCGGATGCGGATGTCGCCCGATCCACCATTGAGCGCGGAGCTGATGTTCATCACCACGGTCTGGCTCACGGGCGCGCCGGGGGTGCTTTGGTTGCCGGGCACCTCGCCGTTCACCGGGAACACGGACCAGTTGGCACCGCCGTCACTGCTCACCTCCACCTGGGTGATGTCGTTGTTCAGCTGGCGGAAGCTCTGTTCGAATCGAAGGAGCATGAAGGGGACGGTGTCCAAGCCGGTGATCGGGGGCGATGTGATCGTCGTGTTCTCGGCCACCCCCGCCGTGCCTTGTTCGTCAGAGTCCGCCACGATCCACGAGCCGCCCGGGTAGCCAGTGGAGCTCTGCAATGGACCGGGGGTGAACCCACCCGTGTTACCGGTGTTCGTGAGCTGCCAGGTCACGGCCCCGGTCTGTGTGTTCACCGTCCAGCCGCCCAGGCCGTTCTCGAAGTCCTCCGACCAAAGCACTGCGGCAGCTGAACGCTCCTCCGCGATGGCGTTCGGTGGTTCATGTCCATGGGACGCAGCGATCGGTGTGCGCGCATTCCAGCACGACGGCATCTGCTGCACGGGGTCCTGGGCGAGCACCATCGTGCTGACCAGGGAGAGAAGGCTCGGGTTCACAGGGTTCCGCATCGGCGTTGGGGCCGGCGATCGGACGCTGACCCGGGCCGAAGCTGTGTGCTCGAAGGAGCGGATCGGATGGCCTTTGTGACGGACCCGGCGCCCTTCCGCGAACGGTTGGCACGGGTACAGACCATCGAAGGTCGAGCGCCCGGGAACGTGAACGCACCACCGGATGAGCAGTGGTGCGTTCCAGGGTGAACGGTTCCCCGGTGATCAGGCCTCGGCCGTCACGTACTCCTCGATCGGCGGGCAGGTGCACACCAGGTTGCGGTCGCCGTAGGCGTTGTCCACGCGGCTCACCGTGGGCCAGTACTTCCAGTCGCGGTTCACGCTTACCGGGAAGGCGGCCTTCTCGCGTCCGTAGGTGTGGTTCCAGGTATCCGCGCAGACCTCATCGCTGGTGTGCGGGGCCATCTTCAGCACGTTGTCCGCCTTGTCGGCCTTGCCGCTCTCGATCTCGGCGATCTCGTGGCGGATGCCGATCATCGCCTCGATGAAGCGGTCCAGTTCGGGCTTTGCCTCGCTTTCGGTGGGCTCCACCATCAGCGTGCCCGCCACCGGGAAGCTCACCGTGGGCGCGTGGAAGCCATAGTCCATCAGGCGTTTCGCGATGTCCTCCACCTCAACACCCGCGGTGCGCTTGAACTCGCGGCAGTCCAGGATCATCTCGTGCGCCACCATGCCCTGATCGCCCACGTAGAGGATCGGGTAGTGCTTCTCCAGCTTTGCCTTGATGTAGTTGGCGTTGAGGATGGCGTAGCGCGTGGCGTCGGTGAGGCCGGTGCCGCCGAGCATCTTGCTGTAGCCGTAGCTGATCAGCAGGATCAGTGCGCTGCCCCAGGGTGCGGCGCTCACGGCAGGGATCGCCTGCTCGCCACCGGTCTTCACCAGCGGGTGGCCGGGCAGGAAGGGCTTCAGCTTGTCGTTCACGCAGATGGGGCCCATGCCGGGGCCGCCGCCGCCGTGCGGAATGGCGAAGGTCTTGTGCAGGTTCAGGTGGCA
>JADLBK010000024.1 GCA_020847755.1 Flavobacteriales bacterium
ACGTCGAAGCTCGGGTCCGGACCGGCG
The DNA here is from genome assembly GCA_020847755.1 of Flavobacteriales bacterium. Taxonomy (GTDB): domain Bacteria; phylum Bacteroidota; class Bacteroidia; order Flavobacteriales_F; family PHOS-HE28; genus PHOS-HE28. The sequence continues at coordinate 28 of JADLBK010000024.1, forward strand.
TTCACGATGGTGAGACCAGCGCCCTGCGTCAGCACGTACACCGTCTGGTAACCGGCCGGCACGTTGGCATCGCCGTTCGGCGTGGCCGTCAGCGTCACCGGCGCACCGCCGTTGCTGCACAGGGAGGTCCCGCCGCTCAGCGTACCGGCATCGGGGGCGATCACGGCGACCTGCACACCGGCCACATCCAGCGCGGCGCAAATGCTGCCACCGCCTTGGATGAGCAGACCGTTCACATCGAAGCCGGTGGTGACACCGAACTGCACGATGGAGAGGTCAAGCGTGGCCGGGTCGTACACGAGCGTGTGGATCGTGTAGTTCCCCGGAGCGTTCACCTGGAATTCGCTATCCCCGTTCACGGCCTGGATCACCAGGCCGGGACCTTCGGTGAGCACGTAAAGCACCTGATAGCCGGCGGGGACGATGGGGTTGGTCACCGCTTCACCGGACACGAATGATCCGCCCGCGTCAAAGCAGACCTCGGGCTTCTGGGTGGTGAGCGTTCCGGCGTCCGCCACGCAGGTGGCCGTGACGTTCACGGTGTAGTCCTCCACCTCGCCGAGGGCGAAGTTGGCACAGGGTCCCTGGTAGATGAGCGAGCTCATGCTCACCCGCATCCGGGTGGCACCGGCCGGGGCGTTGGCCGGTACGGCGATGGTGCCGTTCACCTGGCCGAAGCCCGATCCTTGGAAGACCAGTTCACTTCCCGCGAAAACGCCGTTCTGGTCCCAGTCCACCCACACGCGGTAGCGCCGCTGCAGGAAGAAGAGTCCGTTGCCGTCCAGCGCGATGGCGCTCGATGTGCCCGGAGTGACGGTGGCGGTCAGAGCGGTGAAGTCACCGTAGCCATTGTTGTCGCCCGAAGTGTTGTCGATGCCAGCGTACTGCACGCGCTGGATGTTGAACGTATTGCCCGAACCACCGTCGCTGGGACAGTAGGACTGGGCACTGATCGGGGCTGCCGCCAGCAGCAGGACGGTCGCCACGGTCGCTCGACGCGCTCGCCGTGCACGGCGCGTCGTCGGACCAGGGGGAGAGGTGTGCTCCATGATCGTAGGGGTTGGATGGGTTCCTGTCGAACGACAGGTGTTTAGGGTTTTTGGACCAACCTTAAACACCGCGTTCGGCGGAGTGTTCACGCCGGTTGGAAAAAAGTGGGTTGCTCCCGTTAGAACCGCAGGACCACGCGCTCCTCCAGCAGGGCCTTGCGCCGGGCGGGCACGAGGAAATCGAGGCCGATGACCTGCACGCGCGCATCGGGCCAGGAGGCCACGCGTACGGGTCGAAAACCTGCGGCCCGGATGGCGGCCTCGTGCGCGGGATCGGTGTAGAGGTGCACCCCGGGTCGGATGACGCGGGCGGCCTCCTCCACGTTGGAGAGCCAGGGCACGGTGAAGCCCGCGTAGCGGTCCAGCGCGGTGCCGGCCACTTGCAAGCCCTGGAACCGGTCGGGACCCAGTCCGTGCTGGGCGGCCCATCGGCCGGCGTGGGCATTGGCCTGGTAGGCCAGCAGGGCGGGATAGACGTGAAGGTTGAGCGCAAGGCCGCTCAGCACGACGGTGGCAACGGTGCGGCCGATGACCACGTTCGGTGCGGGTCGCCGCCAGGCCAGGAGTACCCAGGCGATGGCCAGGGCGCCCGACACGGCGAAGGCCGATCCGACCGGCGAAGCAAAGGACCAGCCGCAGATCAGGACCGTCGCCAAGAGCAGCATGACGAGCAGCACCAACTGGGCGCGCCACCATCCCTTCCCGAGGTCAAGCATCCCACGGGCGGCCACCACGGCGAAGAGCGGCAGCGCCACATAGATGTAGTGCGGGAGTTTGAACTGCGAGAAGGACAACGCGATCAGCACGGACAGCGCGCCGAACAGGGACACCTGTTCACCTTCGGACCTCAGGCGGCGCAGCGCCGCGCCCAGACCGATGATCAGGAACAGGCTCCAGGGCAGCAGCAGCCAGGGCAGCTCATGCAGGAAATAGAGCACCGTGGAGTCATCCTTCCAGCGGTTCTCTCCGGTGATCCGGCCGAAGCTCTGCTCCCAGAAGAAGAAGCGGATGCCATGCAGGCCATGCTGTTCGTGGAGCCCGATGAGCATCGGCACCAGCATCACCCCGGCGATCGCCGCGACGAGCAGCCAGGCCGGGTCCAGGATGCGGCGCCACCGCTGCCGCCAGGCGCCATCCAGGCCGAGCGCGAGGGCCGGGGCCACCGCAGCGATGGGACCCTTGGCCAGGAGCCCTGCACCCAGAGCGATGCCGCAGGCCATCAAGGCCCACCAGCGGCGGCGCTCCATCCACACCGATCCGGTCCAGATGGTAACGACCACTGCGGCGGTGAGCAGGGTGTCCGTACGGACGTCGTTCGTCATCAGCAGGAAGGCCGCACTGCCGCCCATCACCAGCACGGCCCGCCGGGCGGTGTCCGGATCGTGATGCAACAGGGTGAAGCGGTACAGCGCGAACAACCCGAAAAAAGCGGCGAGCACGGACGGCAGCCGGTAACTCCAATCGTTGACCCCGAACAGGGCATGGGAGGCTGCGGCGCTCCAGAACAGCAGTGGCGGCTTGTCGAGGTAGTCGGCACCGCGGAAGACGAGGTGGAGCAGGTCGCCACGGTGCATCATCTCCTGCGTCATGGCCGCATACTGGGCGGCGTCCACCTCCATCAGGTCGAGGCCGAGGCCCGCCAGCACCACCACCACCAGGCCGATGAGCGACCAGCGGAAGAGGGCGGGACTGACCATGGATCGAAAGGATCGTTAACGCAGGGGCGGCCAAGATCGTGAACCTGTAACATTGTCCGGAGCATGAAGCGCCGCGGACTGGCCACCCTGGTGATCCTCGCCACGCTGAGCGTGGTGGGCGTGGTGCTCATCCAGATCCTGTGGCTCGACCGGGCCTTCCGCATGCAGCGCGAGCAGCTCACCCTGCAGCGCCAGCAGCAGGTGCAGCTCGACAAGCAGTTCAACGACCGGGTGGTGATCGCGCTCACCGACGTCACCGAGCGCATCCTGTCGCTCAACAAGGACCCCTCCGACCTGTTCGACGCCGTGAAGCAGGAGCGGCCCAACTACTTCGTGGTCACGATCAACGATACGCTCCACCCCTACCTGCTGGAGTCCATGCTGAAGAAGGAGTTCCAGCGCCGGGGCATCAGCGAGGACTTCGAGTACGGCATCTACGACTGCTTCACCGATTCGATCGTGTACGGCAATTACGTGGGCCTGGACTCGGTGCCGTCGGACACCACGCACTCGCAGCTGATGAAGCTGGACAAGGACGGACACTATTTCGGGGTGTACTTCCCCCGGCGGCACAGCGCGTTGTGGAGCCCCGAGCCCGCGAGCAGCGGCACGTGGATCTACCCGGCCGTCGTCACCCTCATCGTCTTCGGCTTCTTCGCGTACAGCGTGTGGATGATCATGCGGCAGAAGCGGCTGAGCGAGATGAAGAACGACTTCATCGGCAACATGACGCATGAGCTGAAGACACCGATCAGCACCATCGCCCTCAGCAGCGAGGTCATCGCCGATCCGTCCATCGTGCGCGAGCCGGACCGGCTGGCGGCGTACGCCCGCATCATCCGCAGCGAGACCGAACGCCTGCGTGCCCAGGTGGACCGCGTGCTGCAGCTCACCACCCTGGAGCGCGACGGGCCTTCGCTGAACACCGAGGCCATCGACCTGCACGCACTGGTCCGCGAGGTGGCCTCCTCCTTCGCGCTGGTGCTGGAGGAGCGGAAAGGGGAGATCCACCTCGACCTGCAAGCGTCACGGCCCCTGGTGAAGGGCGACCGTGTACACCTCTCCAATGCGCTGGCCAACCTGATCGACAACGCGATCAAGTACAGCCCCGAGGCCCCCCATGTCACCGTGTCCACGCGGGATGAAGGCGGCGATCTGGCGGTGGAGGTGGCCGACCGCGGCATCGGGATCGCCCGCGAGCACCTGCGCCACGTCTTCGAACGCTTCTACCGGGTGCCCACCGGCAATGTGCACGACGTGAAAGGCTTCGGCCTGGGCCTGCACCATGTGCAGCAGGTGATCAAGGCGCACCACGGATCGGTCCGCGTGCACAGCGAACCCGGCCGGGGCAGCCGCTTCACCCTGCTCCTTCCCCGCACCACCCCAACCCCATGAGCGACAGCAAAGGCCACATCCTGCTGGTGGAGGACGACCCCAACCTGGGCTTCGTCATCCAGGACGCCCTGGCCCGCAAGGGCTACACCGTGCACCTGTGCCGCGACGGCAAGGAAGGGCTGCGTTACTTCAACAGCAACCCGTACGACCTGTGCGTGCTCGATGTGATGCTGCCACAGAAGGACGGCTTCAGCCTGGCGGAGGACATCCGCATCACCAACGAGCAGGTGCCCATCGTGTTCCTCACGGCCAAGAGCCAGACGGAGGACCGGATCGCCGGGTTCAAGGCCGGCGGAGATGACTACCTCACCAAACCGTTCAGCCACGAGGAGCTTGTGCTGCGCATCGAGGCCATCCTGCGGCGCACCAAGGGCAAGGGCGAGGACAAGCGCCAGCGCGAACGCTTCGAGCTGGGCACCTACGTGTTCGACCACCGCGACCTGAGCCTCAAGCATCCGGCCGGTGACCGCAAGCTCACCCGCAAGGAGGCCGACGTGCTGCGCCTGCTGTGCATGCACCAGGACCAGGTGCTGCCGCGCGAGCTGGTGCTCAACATGGTGTGGGGCGATGACACCTACTTCCTCGGCCGCAGCCTCGACGTGTTCATCAGCCGCCTGCGGAAGTACCTGAAGGCCGACGCCACGGTGCAGATCGTGAACGTGCACGGCGTGGGCTTCAAGTTGCAGGTGGGCTGACCGTCCGGTTACCTTGGGCGGGTGACCCGGTCACTTCGCATCCTTCTCTGCGTCGCCTTGGTGGGCCTGTGCAGTTCGTCCATCACGGCCAGCACCACGGACTCCTTGTGGACACGCTATCAGGATGCCCGGTTGAGCGTGCGCGAGCGGCTGACCGCGCTTCACGACGTCATCCACGAACTGCGGTCGAGCGACGTGGACAGCAGCCGCATCCTCGCCGAACGCATGCGCGTCGAGGCCCTGGTGGCGAAGGACACCCTGATGACGGCCCTCGCCGAACGCGACCTGGGGATCGCCGCGATCCTGCAACGGGACAACGACCGGGCCCGACACCACCTGGAACGCGCGCTGGAGCTTTACCTCCTGGAGGGCGACAGCGCCGGGCACCGGGGGGCCGGGGCCGCCCTCAGCAGCCTGGGCATCGTGCACAAGAACGCGGGGCGCATGAACGAGGCGGTCGCCGCATACAGGCGCTGCATCGCCGAGCATATCCTGGCCAACGATGAAGGAGGAACGGTGTACGCCCTGAACGGTCTTGGCCTTGTGCACGAGATGCAGGGGACCTACGACAGTGCCCTGGTGTACTACGGTGCGGTGGCCGAGGTGGCCGCGCGCCTGGGGATGGATGACATGGAGGCCGCAGGCTACGGCAACATGGCCAATGTGAACGCCGAGCTGGGCCGCATCGGGGAGGCGATCGAGCTCACCTACCGCAGCCTGGCCATCATGGAACGCATCGGCGATCGGAAGGGGGTGGCCACCTGCTACACCAGCATCAGCGCGCTGAAGAACGCGCTCGGGGAGCACGACGAGGCGTACGCCCTGCAACAAAAGGCGCACGCGCTCTACACCGAGGTGGGCTACCGCCAGGGCCTGATGACCTCGGGCACCACCCTGGGCTCCATGCTGTTGGCACGCGGTGCGGTGGACAGCGCGGCCCTGGTGCTTGAACGGACCGTGGACCTGGTGCGTGCGACGGATGCGCGCGACGTGATGGGCCGGCCGCTGCGTGACCTGGCCGCGGTGCGCCGTGCGCAGCATCGGACCGGTGAGGCGATGGACCTGTTGCACGAAGCGGTGCTGCTCGCGCGCGAGCTGGGTGACGCACCCGGAGAGGCCCTGTCGCTCATCGGGTTGGGGCTGACGGAACTGGCCCGGGGACGTGCCGCCGAAGCCGTCCGGTACTGCGGCAAGGGTGAGCAGCTTGCCCAGGTCCACCACACCAAGGACGAACGGATGGAGGCGTGCAGCTGCCTTCATCAGGCGTACAAGGCGCAGGGACGCGGCATGGAGGCCTTGCGGTACCACGAGACGTGGGTGGCACTGCGCGACAGCATCGCGAACGACCGCACGGCGCGGCAGCTCACGCGGCGCGACATGCTGCACTCCTTCAACAAACGCCAGCTCGCCGACAGCATGCGCCACGCCACCGAGCTGGATGAGCTGGAGACCGCACGCACGATCGAAGCCCTTCGTGCCGATCGCAACCGGGCGCGGGCCTGGGCCGTGGGCGGCGGGGGCCTGTTGTTGCTCGTGGGCGGTGGCCTCTGGTTCCGCACCGACCGCAAGCGGCGCCGCGAACGCTTCGAAAAGGAGGCCGCCCACCTGGAGACCCAGGCGCTGCGCAGCCAGATGAACCCCCACTTCATCTTCAACGCCCTCAACTCCATCAACGCCTTCATCCAGCGCAATGAGCCCGACGACGCCTCGAGCTACCTCACCCGCTTCGCCCGCGTGATGCGCAGCGTGCTGGAGAACAGCCGCCACGCCACCGTGCCCCTGCACGACGACCTGGAGACCCTGCGCGGCTACATGGACCTGGAGCGCCGACGCCTGCAGGAGAAGTTCGATTTCACCATCCGCGTGCATCCCGACATCGACCCCCAGGAGGTGCAGGTGCCTCCGCTGGTGGTGCAGCCCTTCGTGGAGAACGCCATCTGGCACGGCATCACGCACAAGGAGGGCAAGGGCCACATCACCCTGGCGGTGGAACCCCGCGGCACCCAGCTGCTGTGGATCATCGAGGACGATGGCGTGGGGCGCAACGCCCCCAAGGCGCAGCACACCGAGAAGCCTACGAAGAAGACCTCGCTGGGCACCGCCATCACCCGCAGCCGGCTTGACCTGGTGCAGAAGCAGCACGGCGGCCATGCCGGTTTCCGCTATGTGGACCGCCCCACCGGCACCCGCGTGGAGGTGGAGATGCCCTTGCTCAGGGATGTGTAGTGGCGTCACCCCCCTCCTGCGCGTGGAACGCTCCACGTGCCGGGCAAGGAAGGCCCGCCGTCGCTTCGCTATGGCGGACAGAGCCGGGGGAGGTAGCAGCTCAGACAGACATGGTGCGCAGTTCCGTAACCACCCCGTACCCCTCCTTGTGCACCCGCAGCGAGCGATCGCTGCTCAGGAGGGGGGGAAACCCATGTGCTCATGTGACCATTTGCCCATGTGCACGACCTGTCCCGCCTCAGTGGGATGACCACGGTCTGTCCCGCCTCAGCGGGATGTGCACATGCACCAAGGGCCGCCCCGCGATCGCGAAGCGGCCCCTGACCCATCTAGTGCACAAGCCTATCGTGCCACCTTCACGGCCTTCTTCACCACGAAGCTGTCGTTGAGGTACAGCGTGCAGTGGTAGGTGCCCGGCGCCAGATCGGTCGTGGTCCATTCGTGGGTGTACGTGCCCACCTCCCGCACGGCCTCCTCCAGCACCTCCAGCCGCTTGCCGTTGCTGTCGCTCACTTCCAGGCGTGTGCGGCCCGGCGTGGCCACCGTGTAGCGCAGTTGCGTGAGGTCCGCCACCGGGTTGGGGATGATGTGCAGGTCGGTGCGGAGGGCTTCGCTTGCGCCCGCCCCGCCACCGGCCCCTGCCCCTGGGATCAACTCACGTTGTAGCGTACCCCCTTGGGCCGAGCAGCAGGTGGCCAGGTCTTGTTGCATGGCGGCAAGTTGGTCCTCCAGGGTGCTGATGGTCTGCTGCTGCTGCTGGAACGCGGCCATCAGATAAGGAATGAGCCCCGTGTAGCTGACCGCCTTGAGATCCCTGCCAGGATGGAGCAGGTTACCGGACTGATCATAGCTCGCCGGCTGATGAACATCGCGGACCAGCTCCGGCAGCACGGCTTGCAGTTCCGGGGCCATGACCCCAAGCTGCGTTCCGGTGGGCATGTTCATCTGCGGACAGGTGCTTGGATCGAACTCGTAGGTGTACAGTGGGATCGCGTTGAGCAGGTCCAAGGCCTGCTGCCGATCCGCGGGTTGTACGTTGGTCTTCAAGGAGGGGTCCGAGGTGGAAAAGATGTTCGAGCTCGTACTGAACTGGGTTCCGTTCACAAAGAGTGCCCATGCTGTACTTCCTCCACTTGCCATGGTGTAGAGACCATAGTTGTTCGCCGCATTGCTGCTCGTCCAAGCGTCGAAGTAGCCTCCGTAGTTGTCGGTGACACTGCTGCCGGAGTTCCAAATCTGGGAGTGAACTCCGAAGTTGTTCGTGGTCGTACCTCCCACGGAACACGAAGCTCGCAGGGAGATGTTATTCGTGACCGTGCTACCGGAGGTAACATTGGTCAGGCCCTCGGCACCGACGTTCAGGTCATACGAGCCGGTGTTGATAAGCTCTCCCCAGAATCGCCCACCTGTGTTCACATCAGTTCCGTTGTATGAACGGGCCTGCACGCCATAATGCTCCAACCCGGTACCATCGGTGTAGAAGCCGCCGCCGATCTTGCTGTCCGCACCACCGCCAGCCTCCCCGCGGATGGTGGTCATGCCCGTTCCGCTTGCTGGGGCATACCGCACATCGAGCTTCGCCGATGGGGCGTTGGTCCCGATCCCGACGAACTCATCCTCGTCGGGGCAATCCGGATCCGCAGGACCCACGGCCGTCCACACGTGTTGCACACCAGGGCTCATCTGCCACTCGCAGTTGTCCGGCAGGTTCACGATCGGCCTGTGCTCCAGCACACCCGTGCTCATGTTCAACGTGACCATCTCATCACTGGTGCTCACGGGGTCCGTGGGCAACTGGCGCACGCGGACCTTTCCGTCCACCACATCCAGCCGCTCCTCAGGTTCGGTGATGGTCGGGTCGGCCAGGTTGGCCGCGTAGAAGTCGCCGATGCCGACGTTCACTTCATCCGGTGTCACCGGGTATAGCCGCATGCCCTCAAGTCCCTCTTCGCTGTAAGCCCCGGAAGAGCTGGAGCTGCTGTAACCACTGGTGAAGAGGAAACGCAGCCGGTCCGGACCGTACCAGGTGGCCGGGTTGTCGCTCCAGTGGATGACCATATCGGTCTTGTCGGTGCCATAGGATTTCTGGCCGACGTAACTGTGGTCGCTGTTGCCTGTCAGGGTCATCCCCACGTTCATCCAGGGCCGGTCGCTACTGGTCTGGGCGTTGTTGGTGGCCGCCGCCAGGTGCAACAGGCTGTAAGGCCCGTTGGCCCCGCTCAGGAAGTTGGCGATGTCCGGGCTCAGCAGCATCCAGCCGTTGGCCGTCTTGGCCCCAAAGCTGGAGTTCACTACGTAGTTCTGCGTCTTGTTCACCCGCAAGCGCCAGTCGTCATCTGTGCGAACGTTCATCGGTTGATTGTCCGTTGTTCCAATGAAGTTCGTCACCGGATCCATGCTTACATTACCGGTGGTCTCCCAATAGGTCTGCGACCGCACCACGGTCACGCTCAGGCACATGGCCATGAGCCAAGCTCGCTGTTTCATCGTCTTCAGGCATTTTCGCCCGAAGCCTCCTTCTCACTTGACGAACCTCGTCACGACCTGCCCGGTGGGACCTGAGCACCGCACCACGTAGAACCCGTTGGGCAACCCACGCAGCTCGACATGACCGTCTGGGCCGCTTGTTTCGGGAAGGGCTTGACGGACCAAGCGCCCACCTGCATCGAACAGATCCACCTGGACCACCTGGAGACCTTCCGACCATCGGACATCGACACCATCCCCTAGCGGCACCACGACTATTTCAGGCTGCTGCTCCGTTGGGCCGGATACCGCGTTCTCGCCGGAGACCGGTTCCACCCGAAGGTCATCCAGGTAGTAGTACGCCCAGGTGTCCGGGTCGTTGGGGTCCACCACCAAGCCGTTCACCGAATCGGCCACGGCGAAATGCCCCACGATCATCCACCGTTCGCCTCCTGCGGCCAGCAGGGTATCGCGGATCTCGGTCCAGAGGTCGTCCTCGATCAGGTAGCTGCTGTTGGGGTCGCGCAGCTGCACCTGTGGTGTCACGTGAAGCCAGTTCGGGTGGGCCTCGTACAGGCTGTCCAGCCCGAACCAAACCCCCAAATGGTCCACCGCCAGGCTGAAGGTCCGCTTTCGGGCTACCCACAGAGCCACCACATACCGCTGGCCACCGACCAAGGGCGTTGTCAACCGGCACATCAGATAATCCCGTGTGTTAGAGCTACCTGCACCATACCACGCGTACGCACCGGCCAGGCGTGTGCCCGTGCGGGCATACTGGTACGCGGGTCCGTTGGGTCCGTTGGGTTCCATGTCGGCACCGCAACTGCGGTTCAGGTCACAGTCCCACACATCGGGTGTGGCGGTGTTCGGGTTGTGCCAGTCGGTCGCTTTCAACAAGGTGCACTGCGTGGGGGTCTCACAGGCCGTGGTGTCCTCGAAGCTCGGGTTGGGCACGAGGTTCTGGGCCGTCGCCATCGCGGCGAGGGCCAGGTTCATCAAGTGAAGAAGGAATGCTCTGGGCATCTTCGTTCTCCTTTCTTTTTGCGGCGCTCCTGGTCGCCGGGTAGACAGCGCACCGCATGGATGCGCTGCCTTCCCGCACGGATCGGCCTTGGACCATCCGTTGCGACCGGCACCATTGGGGCCATGCGCCTGCTCCCCAAGGGTCGGTACCTTTGCGCTAGCTCGTGTTCATCTTTCGTCGTAGTTAGGTGGGGCATGAGTGGCAGAGCCCTCGGTGTTGCAAGCGCCGGGGGCTTCTTTCATCGATGGTTGGTGAGGTTCCCGTGATAAGTCCCGGGCTTGTCGGCCTCCAGCCTCCAGCTTCCAGCCGCCAGCCACCAGCTTCCAGCCTCCGTCAGGCCTGCGCGTGCTCCGCGTTCACTGGAGATGGGGTTCACGGCAGCCATGGCAGATCGAATATAGTCGACATCAAGCAAGCTGATGCTCGCGGTTGAAAACTTCATGTGGGCTTCACCGATCGGATCGTACGACCGAGCCAGGTGCCCGGGTTATCGCTCCACTGCACAATGGCATCGGTGTAGTCGTTCAGCTCACCGGACTCGGGCTCCTCGGGGTTGTCGTAGGTGTACTTCTGCCCGATGTACATCTGGTCGCTGTTG
>JADLBK010000025.1 GCA_020847755.1 Flavobacteriales bacterium
CCCAACTACACCGTGGATACACTGCAAGTGTTCCGCACCCGCTGGCCGGAGCATCAGTTCGTCCTGGTGATCGGCAGCGACAACCTCGCGCAGTTGCATCGGTGGAAGGACCCGGAGGCCATCCTGGCGCACCACCCTGTGCTGGTGTACCCGCGGCCCGGTGTCAAGCTTCATCAAGGGCTGTCGGGCCTGGCGGATCACGCTCACATCACCCTGCTCGATGGGCCGGTGATGGATGTGAGCAGCACACGCATCCGCTCGGCGATCCGCGAAGGACGTGATCCGGGTCCGCAGCTGGATCCTTCGGTGGCCGCCTATGCCGGCCGGCACGGCCTCTACAGGGACTGAAGCGTCAGCGGGGCCACGCGCTCGGCGGCGCGGTGCAGGTGGTCGCCCAACACGACGAGCGCCCGGGTGAGGGCCTGCTCGTTCACCACGTGCAGATCGCAGTGGTGCCGGTAGGGTTCCAGGTAGTTGCGGTAGGCGGGCAGCACATGGTGCTCCCATTGGTAGAGCACCTCTTCCGCGCCATAGCCCCGTTCCACGCGGTCTCGTTCCAACCGGCGTCGGAGCTGGGTGTCCAGCCGCGCTTCCACGAACACCCGCAGGTCCAGGAGCTCGCGCAGCGGCTCATGGTGCAGCACGAACAGGCCCTCCACGACGATCACCGGGGCGGGTGCGATCTCGATCCGGCGGGGTTCGCGGCCCTCCTGGTTGAAGGTGTACTCGGTGCGCACCAGGGTGTCTCCGGCCACCAGCAGTTGAACATCGCGCACCAAGGCATCCAGGTCCACCGCGCCGGGCAGATCGAAGTTCAGGACCCCGTTCGCATCGGGCAGCTGCTCGTGCTTCGGGCGGTAATAGTCGTCCTGGGACACCAGGCAGAGGCTTCCGACCGGGAGCCTCTCCTGCAGGGCGCGCACCAGGCTGGTCTTGCCCGATCCGCTGCCCCCGGCGATACCCACCAGGTAGGCGCCCCTGTGCATGCGGGCAAAGATAGCCGATCGGCTTTGTGGATGTGAGCGACTGATGATCAAGACGTTGGGCTGTTCCGTTCGGGCTGTGAATTCGTTTGGCACGATGCTTGGTCCGTGATGCACGAGCAACGCCCCCAACGACCATGAAGACCCGCACGAACCGCGTGGAGCGCTTGAAGAAGCAGGCCCGGCGCCTGATGCTGGCCGGGGATGTATCACGCTACATGAGCAAGCTCAGGGAACTGTACGAGACCCGTTCCGCATCGGGCGGGCTCGCGATCGGATAGGGCTTGGTCCGGGGTACCGGACCGGGGACCTGGTTTTGGTGAAAGAAGGACGGGGCCTGTGGTGGGCCCCGTTCCTTTTTCCAGGCCCTGCAAGGGACGCCGTGTGATCCGACGGCCGGTGTGGATCCTTTTTCCCGCACCCCCGTACAAGGTGCCCATGACGAAGAAGGACAAGATAGCCTTCATCAAGAGCAGCAAGCGCAAATCGCACGTGTACAACGATCTGCAGCGCTACTCGGACCAGCAGCTCAACGACCTCATCCGTGAGATCGTGCAGGGCCTGGTCCGGGAGAGCGAGATCATCGCCAACGCCTACATCAACGGCTATCGGTGAACACGAGCAGGAAGCGCGCGCCGGCTTGAGCGAAGGCTGGGAGCGACAGGTAACCGGGCCCGGACGAATGTCCGGGCCTTGTTACGTTCAGCCTCAGCCTTCCGAGCGTGCGGACCATCGGAGCCGGGACGAACGGGGAGGACCGGTACTTTCACCGGGACCAAACCCCCGGACATGAGAACACTGTACACCTTGCTGGCGGCCGCCCCCTTGTCGGCCCTCGGCCAATCGCTGGTCTCCACCCAGCCGGAGCCGCGCACCGCGCTTCTGGAGGACTTCACCGGCATCCATTGCCAGTACTGCCCTGAGGGCCATGCCGTGGCGGCGGCCATCGAGGCTTCCGCTCCGGACCGTGTGGTGATCGTGGGCGTACATGCCGGCCCGTACGCCACGCCCGGTACCGGCGAGCCGGATTTCCGTACGCAGGCGGGCACCGACATCGATGCCCATTTCACCATCGCCGGCTATCCGGCGGGTGTGATCAACCGCCATCTCTTCAACGGCGCTGACGACCTGGGCCGTGGCCAGTGGGAAGGTGCCGTCAACGAGATCCTCGGGCTCAGCTCACCGGTGAATCTCGGTGTGGAGAGCAGCTTCGACGCCGGCACCCGGGACCTGACGGTGAACGTGGTGGCCTACTACACGGACAACAGCCCTGCAGGCAACGACTTCATCAGCGTGCTGCTGAAGGAGAGCGACATCGTGGGTCCCCAGACCAGCACGGGCGGCAACATCCCCAATTACAACCACGAGCACGTGCTGCGGGCCTACATCACGCCCACCTGGGGTGATGAGGTGACCACCACCACGGCCGGCACCACCGTCACGCGCACCTACACCTACAACGTCCCGGTGGACTTCGACATCGCCCATTGCGAGGTGGTGGCCTTCATCAGCGAGGACCACAGCGAGGTGTATCAGGCGCGCGAGGTGATGGCCGATGGCGGCACCACCCTGCTGATCGGCGGCCTCGACGGCCCGACCACGCCCTATGCCGCAGGGACCAGCGGCTCATCCACCGCCTTCGGCGCCACGTTCACGAACGCCCTGGGCGCGGACGGACCGTTCACCGTCACGCTCGCAAGCACCGATGCCCCGGCGGACTGGTCCTCGGGCTTCACGGTGATGGGCAACGCATACACCGGCAGTGCCACGGTGACCTTCGCCAACGGAACCCCTGAGGCCATCACCGTCGACATCCAACCCGGCGCCAGCGCGGGTGTGGCCACATACACCCTCACCGTGGCCTCGGTGGATGAGCCCAACGCGCCGGTGCTCACCGAACTGGTCCACGTCATCAGCGGGGTCACCGACCTGGTGATCACCAATCCGCAGGCCGAGCCGCACGATCCCTTGTACATGGCCGGACTGGCCGCCGCCAACCAGGCCGGCCGCGCCAAGACCAGCCGCGTGCTGTTCGGAGGCTTCGCCGGTGCCGGTGCGCTGGGAGACGTGAACAACCTCTATTACAACGTCAGCTGGACCTTCCCGAGCCTGACCGATGAGGTGGTGGCCCAGCTGGAGGCCTTCCTCGACGCGGGGGGCAACCTGATGATCGCCGGACAGGACATCGGCTGGGACCAGAGCGGCGACCCCAACGCGTACGGCACCGCGCAGACCCAGGCTTTCTACGAGAACTACATGTACGCCGACTACGTGGCGGACGGCAGCACGGCCAACAGCTCGGTGAACTTCGAGGATGCCGACGCGGTGTTCGGCGGCGTGCCCAACTCGAACATCAACAACGTGTTCCAGGGGAACAGCTATCCGGAGGAGATCACCCCGATCGCACCGGCCGTGCCCATCCTGCGCTACAACAACCCGAGCAAGATCGGTGGCCTGCGCGTGCAGACGGGCACCTACAAGCTGGTCTATTTCGGCGTGGGACCCGAGCAGATGACCACCGCGAGCGTCGGCGAGCAGATGGTGAAGCTGAGCCACGATTGGTTCTATGGTCTCGTGAGCATGGACGAGTTGGATGCCGCGTTCGGCGGGTCGCTCTGGCCCGTGCCGGCGGACGGTGAACTGAACGTGTCGCTGGAGCAGCCCATCAGCGCCTGGCAGGTGGTCGATGCAGCCGGTCGCTCCGTGCTGCAGCCACGCACCGTATCGGCCACCGACCGCCTCGTGGTGAGCGTGGCCGGTCTGGCGAACGGCACCTACACCCTGGTCGTGACCGCGGCTGATGGACGGCGTGCGGCGCGCAGCTTCTCCGTGGCGCACTGAGGCGGCCGCAGCAGGCAGGCAGGGCCGGTGGCGCATGTCACCGGCCCTGTCCGTTCCGGGCCCATCCTGAACGCGGATCATTAGCTTTAGGCCATGAGCCGATCCGCGAACATCCGTTGGCGCCTGAAGCCCGATCCCGACCCTGCGGCGGTGGCCGCACTGACCAACGACCGCTGCCCCGCGCCCCTGGCCCGGGTGCTCGCCCAACGCGGCATCAGCCGCCCAGACGAGGCCGCGGCGTTCTTCCGCCCCGATCGGCGCGGGCTGCACGACCCTTTTCTGATGGCCGACATGCAACGGGCCGTGGAGCGCATCGAGCAGGCCCTGGGCGATGGCGAACGCATCATGGTCTATGGCGATTACGATGTGGACGGCACCACGGCCGTGGCCCTGGTCACCAGTTTCCTCCATCGCTTCACGGGCCACCTCTCCTTCTACATCCCCGACCGCTACTCCGAAGGGTATGGCATCTCCACCCAGGGCATCGATCACGCTGCGCGCGAAGGGGTGGGGCTGATCATTGCGCTGGACTGCGGCATCAAGGCGGTGGACAAGGTGGCCTATGCCGCGGAGAAAGGCATCGACATGATCATCTGCGACCACCACCGGCCGGGTGAGGTGCTCCCTGCAGCTGTGGCGGTGCTGGACCCCAAGCGGGACGATTGTCCTTACCCCTACAAGGAGCTCAGCGGCTGTGGCATCGGCTTCAAGCTCATGCAGGGTCTGGCCTCCCGCAATGGCATCCCGTTCAGCGAACTGGAGGCCCTGCTCGACCTGGTGGCCGTGAGCACGGCGTGCGACATCGTGCCGGTGACCGGAGAGAACCGGGTGCTGTGCGCCGCGGGGCTGGACCGGTTGAACAAGGATCCCCGGCCGGGCATCAAGGCCATGCTGGAGATGGCCAACGTGAAGCGGACCCTCACGGTCACCGACCTGGTGTTCGTGCTGGGCCCGCGCATCAACGCGGCGGGCCGCATCGAGCACGGGCGGCAGGCCGTGGAGCTGCTGCTGGCCCACGATGCCGCACAGGCCGAGCAGATGAGCGCCCGCATCGACAAGAACAACGTGGAGCGCCAGGGTCTGGACAAGGAGACCACCCGCCAGGCGTTGGAGCGCATCGCCACCGATGCGTTCCTGCAGGCCTCGTGGAGCACGGTGGTGTTCGACCCCGGATGGCACAAGGGCGTCATCGGCATCGTGGCCTCGCGCCTCATCGAGGTGCATTACCGGCCCACCATCGTCCTCACCGAGAGCAACGGCAAGGTGGCCGGCTCGGCGCGCAGCGTAAAGGGATTCGATGTGTACGAGGCCATCAGCGCCTGCAGCGACCTGCTGGAGCAGTTCGGCGGCCACACCTACGCCGCGGGGCTGACGCTCGACCCGAAGAACCTGGAGCCGTTCAGGATGCGGTTCGAGGAAGTGGTGCGCGGCACGCTGCTCGAAGAGCAGCGCACGCCCGAGGAGGAGGTGGATGCCGAGATCACCCTGCGGGCCATCAACGACCGCTTCGTGCGCGTGCTGCATCACATGGCGCCCTACGGCCCGGGCAACATGCGTCCGGTCTTCCTCACCCGTGGGGTGGTGGACAAGGGACGGGCGCGGATCGTGGGCGAGAACCACCTGAAGATGAACCTGGCCGATCCCGGGGACCCGCGCCGGGAGCTTGACGCCATTGCGTTCCGCCAGGCCCACCACCTGGACCTGGTTCGGTCGGGCGCGCCCTTCAGCATCATCTACACCCTGGAGGAGAACACCTGGAACGGCCGCACCACGGTGCAGCTCAACATCAAGGACATCAAGCCCGGCATCACCGACCTTCTGGTGAATGAGCCGATGGCCAACGCGGTCGGGGAGCCGGCCTGATCGAACCCCTGTCCCCGCCGATCGTCCAACCCGCCATGCGCACCCTGTTCTCCGCCGTCCTGCTGGGCCCGTTCGCTGCGGCCGCACAGACCCCCACGCCCACCTGGAGCGCGGACATCGCCTGCATCGTGCACACCCACTGCGCCCCCTGCCACCGCGAGGGCGGTGCGGGCCACTTTCCGCTCACGAGCTTCACGGAGGCTTTTCCCTACCGCAACGACATCCGCGACGCGACGCAGCTGCGCCTGATGCCGCCGTGGCCGCCGGACGAGGACTACCGGAGCCTGGCGCACGAGCGCCTGCTGACCACCGAGGAGGTGGACCTCATCGCGGCCTGGGTGAACGGGGGCGCTCCGGAGGGCGATCCCAACCTGGCGCCGCCGCCGCCCACGTTCGTGAGCGACTGGGTGATCGCCCAGCCCGACATCACGGCCCGCATGGAGGAGTACGTGGTGCCGCCCTCCACCAACGACAATTACCGGTGCTTCGTGCTGCCCATCAACAACCCCGTCGACCGCTACATCACGGGCTTCGAGGTGGTGCCGGGCAACACGGCGGTGGTGCACCACGTGCTCGTCTTCACCGACGAGACCGGCCAGGCCGCGCAGCTTGATGCCGGCGATCCGGAGCCGGGCTACGCGAGCTTCGGCGGCATCGGGGTCAACGGCGCCAAGCTGGTGGGCGAGTGGGTGCCCGGGGCGGAGCCCTACTTCACGCCGCCGGGCATGGGACTGCCGCTGCCCGCGAACGCCGACCTGGTGATCCAGGTGCATTACCCGGCCGGAAGCACCTTCGCGCTGGACAGCACCCGCGTGAACCTGCAGCTGTCGCCCGGCGGCTTCGTGCGCGAGATGGCCTTGGACCCCGTGCTGGACCATGGTTTGACCCTCATCGACGGCCCGCTGGTGATCCCGCCGAACGTGGTGAAGACCTTCCACAACCAGTACACCGTGCCCATCCCCGCCACCATCACGGCCATCGGTCCGCACGCGCACCTGCTCTGCACCCGCATGAAGGCCTTTGCGGTGCTGCCCGGCAACGACACCGTGCCGCTGATCGACATCCCGGAGTGGGATTTCCGCTGGCAGGGGCTCTACGCCTTCCGCCGGCCCATCCATCTGCCCGTGGGCACGGTGCTGCATGGCGAGGCCACCTACGACAACACCACGAACAACCCCGACAATCCGAACGACCCGCCGCAGTGGGTGACGCTCGGCGAGGCCACCACGGACGAGATGATGTTGTTCTACTTCGGCTGGACCTTCGGGTTCCCGGCCGACACCCTGATCGTGGTGGACACCGCCGCCCACGCCGCGCATCACCTGGATTGCGCCCCGAGCACGGTCCTGGGCCACGAGGACGCGGCAGGCATGCGGGCGCTCACCGCCTACCCGGTCCCCGCTGATGACGTGGTGCACCTCACCGGGCTGGCCGCACCGGGTGTGCTGGAGCTGCTGGACGCCGCGGGCCGGATGCACGGGCGCTGGACGGTGGCCGGCGCGTCCCTCACCCTGGAAGCGGACCACCTGCCCGCCGGGGTCTACACCGCGATCCTCCGCGACCGCCAAGGTTCACCGGTGCAACGGGCCCGCGTGCTGAAGCGATGATCCAGGTGGGCGGCGATGAGCACTGGATGCGGCAGGCCCTGCGCGAGGCCGAGCGGGCGTTCAGCCTGGACGAGGTGCCCGTGGGCGCGGTGGTGGTGTGTCAGGACCGCATCATCGCCAAGGCCCACAACCTCACCGAGCGGCTCAACGACGTGACGGCCCACGCCGAAATGCAATGCATCACCGCCGCGGCCACGCACCTGGGCGGCAAGTACCTCGCCGATTGCACGCTGTACGTCACCCTGGAGCCGTGCGTGATGTGTGCCGGCGCCTTGCGTTGGGCGCAACTGGGGCGGCTGGTCTTCGGTGCGTTCGATGAGAAGGCGGGTTACCGACGCATCGGCGGAACCTTGCTGCACCCAAGGACGCAGGTGACCGGCGGAGTGCTGGAGGCCGAGTGCGCCGACCTGATGAAGGCCTTCTTCCGGAAGAAGCGGGCGCTTTGAGAAGGGGTTAAGCGTGCCTCACGCAGAGGCGCAGAGGGCGCGGAGCGGTGCACGCGCAGGTGGCGAGCCCACGCGGAAGGAAGGAACGGCGCCGTGGCAGTCTCCTCTGCGCGGACGGGAACTCCATTGCCACGCGGTGTGAAGCCCAAATGAAGTTTTCAACCGCGAGCACCAGCTTGCTTGATGTCGACTATATTCGACCTGCCATGCCTGCCGCGACCCCCATCTCCAGTGAACGCGGAGCACGCGGAGGCCTGTTGGCAGCTGGAGGCTGGAGGCTGGTGGCTGGTGGCTGGGAGCTGGTGGCTGGAAGCTGGAGGCCGACGAGCGGTAACCTCACCCATTATCGATGAAAGAAGCCCCCGGCGCTTGCAACACCGAGGGCTTTGGTCGCTCAACATTCACCCCCTAAGGCATAGGAACATGAACACGAGCTAGCGCAAAGGTACCGACCCGGGCCGGAACAGCCGCACGCCGGCCCGCGGCGGCGAGCACCCGCAGCACCAGGTGTTGCGCGGCAGGCAGCGCGACCATGTGTCGGGCCCGTCCTGCATGTGCCCAAAGAGGCGGAGGCGTAATGAAGGCGATGAACATGAACGTGCTCAACGATCTTCCTTCCACCTGCCCGCGCGCGGTCGTCACCTTCGCGCTGCTCGCGGGCCTGTCCGTTTCGCTTGTACTGTCGTCGCACCCCGGCAAAGCCCAGAACCTGGTGCCCAACTGGTCGTTCGAGGACACCGCCTATTGCACCACCGCCGACAACCCCATCCTGGTGGCCCCGCCCTGGTTCAG
>JADLBK010000026.1 GCA_020847755.1 Flavobacteriales bacterium
ATCCTCAGCAAGAACGTGAGCGTGCGGTACAAGGGCACCAAGATCAACATCATCGACACCCCGGGCCACAGCGACTTCGGTGGCGAGGTGGAGCGGGTGCTGAACATGGCCGACGGGGTGATCCTGCTGGTGGACGCGTTCGAGGGCCCCATGCCGCAGACCCGCTTCGTGCTCGGCAAAGCCATCGAGCTGGGACTGAAGCCCGTTGTGGTGATCAACAAGGTCGACAAACCGAACTGTACGCCCGAGGAGGTGTACGAGGCGGTGTTCGAGCTGATGTTCGCCCTGGATGCCAGCGAGGACCAGCTCGACTTCCCGGTGGTGTACGGCAGCAGCAAGCAGGGCTGGATGGGGCCGGACTGGAAGACCCCGACGGAGGACGTGAGCCATCTGCTCGATGTGATCGTGCAGCATGTGCCCGCCCCGCGCCAGGTGGAGGGCACCCTGCAGATGCGCATCACCAGCCTCGACTACAGCAGCTTCCAAGGGCGCATCGCGGTGGGGCGCGTGTCCCGCGGCACGGTGAAGGCCGGCCAGCAGGTGACCCTGGTGAAGAACGACGGCGCCCAGCAGAAGGGGCAGGTGAAGGAGCTGATGGTGTTCGAAGGTCTGGGCAAGGAGAAGGTGAAGCACGAGGTGGGCTGCGGCGAGATCGTGGCGGTGATGGGCCTGGAGGGCTTCGACATCGGGGACACCATCGCCGATGCGGAGAACCCGGAAGGGCTGCCGCGCTTCTCGGTGGATGAGCCCACCATGAGCATGCTCTTCACCATCAACAATTCGCCGTTCTTCGGGCGGGAGGGGCAGTTCGTCACCAGCCGCCACGTGCGGGACCGGCTCTTCAAGGAGATCGAGAAGAACCTGGCGATGCGCATCCAGGAGACGGACAGCCCCGACCGGCTGCTGGTGTTCGGCCGCGGCATCCTGCACCTGAGCATCCTGGTGGAGACCATGCGCCGCGAGGGCTACGAGTTCCAGCTGGGCCAGCCGCAGGTGCTGTACAAGGACGTGGACGGTCAGCGCCACGAGCCGATCGAGATGCTCACCGTGCAGGTGCCCGAGCCCTTCAGCAGCCGCGTGATCGATAATGTGACGCGCCGCAAGGGCGAGATCCTCAACATCGAGCAGAAGAGCGACCGCACGGTGTTGGAGTTCAGCATCCCCGCGCGGGGCATCATCGGCCTGCGCAATGTGCTGCTCACTGCCACCGAGGGCGAGGCCATCATCGCGCACCGCTTCAAGGGCTACGAGCCGTACAAGGGCCAGATCGCCACGCCGCGACCCGGATGCATCGTGAGCGCCGAGACCGGCACCGCCATCGCCTACGCCATCGACAAGCTGCAGGACCGCGGCAAGTTCTTCATCGAGCCCGGTGAGGAGGTGTACGCCGGCCAGGTGATCGGCGAGAGCCCCAAGCCCGGCGAGGAGCTCGGCGTGAACGTGATCCGCGTGAAGAAGCTCACCAACATGCGCGCCAGCGGCAGCGACGACAAGGTGAACATCGCCCCCGCGATCAAGTTCAGTCTCGAAGAGTGCATGGAGTACATCGCCGAGGACGAGTACCTGGAGGTGACGCCCAAGAGCCTTCGGATCCGCAAGATCCTGCTCGACGAGAACGAGCGGAAACGCGCTGCGAAGAAGCTGCAGGAGGCGTAAGGCATGTGCTCATGGGCGCATGGGGCCATGTGCCCATGGCGATGCCGTGATCATCGGATGATCCGGAGCGGCATGGAGGCGTGCATGGTGCGCACCACGTAAGCGCCCGAGGACAGGGAGCCCAGGTGCAGGTCGGTCCGCTCACCGGTGATCATGGCCTCCATCACCGGACGACCGGTGGCATCCCATACCCGCAGGGGCGTCCCTGTCCATGATGCATCGGTCACGAGCGTCAGCTCATCCACCGCAGGGTTCGGGAACACCGTGAGCCCGGCCGCACCGGACGTACGCTCCATGCCCGTGCTGCCTTCCAACAGCCAGGCCAGCGCGTCCGAGATGTGCGTGCGAAAGAGCGTGTCGCTCGTGTAGCCGTCCGCCGCATGCCCGAGCGCGGTGTAGAACACCCGCGAGCCCCCCGGCAACAAGCGGTACCAGCTCATGGGGCGGGGTGCATCATAGCTGTTCACCAGGCCGTTCGGGCCGATGGTCTCCTCCACCCGCAGCACCTCCACGTTGTCCGGTCCGTAGTAGCCGTCCTCCCAGTAGTAGTACTCGTCGTTCTTCGCCCACGGGTCGGGCAGGTCGGCGGTACTGGCGTGGGCCCCGATATGCTGAATGGCATAAAGCGGCGTGCCGCTCACGTGGTTCGGGTTCTGCTGCACGCTGCCGCCGATCAGCTCCGCGTAGAAGTCCCACGTGCCGGTGTTGCTGCCGTTGGCCGTGCTGTGCCGGTAGGTGTCGCTGGCGGCATGGATGCCCAGCACATGGCCACCATCGGCCACCCAGGCCTCGAAGTGGGCGCGCTGCTGTGCGTCGAGGATGGCATCGCCGCTGGTGTTGGCGAAGACGATGGCATCGTAGGTGCCGAGCAGCTGCGGGTCGCTGAACGGCGCACCACTGGCATCGTCGTCCACCAGCACGCCGAGGTCCTGTGCGATCCCCTGGAACAGCGCGAAGGACACGGCGCGCGTGCCGTGGTCGAAGCCGCTGGTGCGCGTGAAGTGGAGCACGTGCGGTTGTGCCTGCAGCGCGAACGGCAGGGCGAGCAGGAGGGTGGAAGGAAGCTGCTTCATCAGTGCATCGAAGCTAGTTGATCGAACCTGGGGCCGGGTCGCGTGTACGGGTGCGCAGAACGGATGCCCGCGGGCATCGAAACCCCACCATCATGCAACGCAACACCTTCATCGTCCTGGCCTTGTCGGCCACCGCCGGCATCGTCGTCCTGCTGGCCTCGTTCACCACACCGACCGCCACCACGCGCAACGCGGACGTCCATTGCCCGGTGCCGCCGCCACCGGTGACGGAGGCACCGAAGTGCGTGTTCATGACGGTCTACGAAGGCTCCGGGCTGGACAGCAGCTTCGTGCTGCGCACGCCGGAAAAGGTCCTGCAGGCCGAGCAGCGTGGTCTGCAATGGCTGGTGAAGGCCCAGGGTGCGGACGGCGGCTATGGAGCGGGCAGCCACGCGCGGCAGGATGTGATGGACCCGCACGCGGTGAACAGCGACCCGGCCACCACGGCGATGGTCGCCATGGCCATCATGCGCATGGGCAGCACGCTGGACCAGGGTGCGTACGCACAGCAGCTCGGGCGCGCGACGGAATACCTGTTGAAGCAGGTGGAGGCAGCGCCGCGCGATGCGGTGAACATCACACAGCTGCAGGGCACGCAGATCCAGGCGAAGCTGGGTGCGAACGTCGATGTGGCCCTGGCGGCGCAATACCTGAGCAACCTGGTGGCGAGACTGAACGAGCAGCATCCGAAGCGGCTGCGGTGCATGCGGGCGCTGAACACCTGTGTGGGCATGATCCAGCGCGGGCAGAACGCCGATGGCAGCATGCGGGGCGACGGTTGGGCCGGAGTGCTCCAGAGCAGCTTCGCGGCCAGCGCGCTGGAGAGCGCCAAGGCCCAGGGTGCGGAGGTGGACGAGGAGTCGCTTCGGCTGGCGCGTGACTACCAGAAGAGCAACTTCGATGCGGACAAGGGCACGGTGGCCACGGAACGCGCCGCAGGTGTCACACTGTATGCCGTGAGCGGAAGCACGCGCAACAGCGCGGCCGAGGCCCGCGAGGTGAACGAGCGGATGGAGCGCGCCAAACGGGAGGGCAAGGTGGCCGCGGCCGCACCGGTGAGCGTGGAGACCTTGGAGGACGCGGGCTACAGCCGCACCGAGGCCGAGCGGATGAACGCGGCCTGGCAGGTGTACGATGCCGCCAAGCAGCAGGCGCAGCGCGAGGATGTCATCAGCGGCTTCGGCAACAACGGGGGGGAGGAGTTCCTCAGCTTCCTGCAGACCGGTGAGTCGCTGGTGATCGCCAAGGACCAGGGCTGGCGGAACTGGTACCAGCAGACCACCGGCCGGCTGGTGGGCATCCAGAACAACGACGGCAGCTGGAACGGCCACCACTGCATCACGAGCCCGGTGTTCTGCACGGCCACCTCGTTGCTGATCCTCAGCATCAACAACGACATCGAGCACCTGCTGGCTCAGGGGGCGGTGAAGTACCGCGGCGGCAATTGAGCGTGTCGGACAGGGGCGGAGGGCCTGGCGAATGCCGGGCCTTTCGCCGTTAACCGGGGTGAACGATCACATGATGGAACGGGTCATGAAGTCCATCCATCCGATCCACCAATGCGTTCCAGCCTCCTGGCCGTCGCAGGATGCGGTTCGGGCCGGCGGCCCGAACTTCAGCGATCGTATGGGCATGGTAGTGCGCCGCGAGCTCGGGAGCACCGAGGCCGGTGTAGTACGCTGTGATGCGCGCGCGGGCGGCCCGCACTGCGGCCTCGTCGCGGTAGAGCACGCTGTCCATCACGTGCACCTCGCCGCCCGGCGCAAGAGCGCACGCCCTGCGCAGCATGGCCCCGGCATCGGCGAATAGTGGAAGCTGGCGGCGAAGAGCACCACATCGAAGCGGCAGACATCGAGGGCGGTGTTGAACGGATCGGCCAGGGCGAAGCGCGGTCCGTCGGGGAACACGCGTGCGGCCTGCCGAAGCTCCGACAGGTTGCGGTCGATGCCCACCACCGTGTGACCGGCCCGCGCGAGCAGCGCGGAAAGCCATCCGTTGCCGCAACCGACGTCGAGCACATCGAGCCGTCCGCCGACGCCGGCGAAGTGCTTCAGCAGCCGCCGGGCGCTGCGTGCACGCACCCGCCATTCATCGGTGTGGATCGGCGGCAGGCTGCCGGGCAGCCGGCGCAGCACCTCGTCATCGAGCACCCGGCCCTCCTGTGAACGCGCGCTGTGGTACACCGGTCCGAAGGGGCCTGGCGCTTCGGCCAGCAGTACCCCGTCCACAGTGGGGAGCCGATCGAGCGCGGCCGTGTTCATGCCCGCTTGCGAAGGATGATGAGCACATGATCACCCCAGGCATGGAACGGCCATCGGTGCGCGATGGCCTCCTCGATGGTGTGCAGTGCGCGAAGGAGCCGGGGCCAGCGCCGGGGAAGCCCTTCATGATGAGGCGGAGGCACGGTGAGGGAGAGGGCGCGCTGCGCGATGACCGTGTAGCCGGGGCCGAGATGCCCGATCACGGTGCCGGGTCCGTGATACGTGCACGTGAAGGTGATGCCTTCCAGGTGGGCGGTCGTACCACCGCGCCTGAACCGCCTGAAGGCGTGGCGGAGCCGGCCCTTCAGCACGGCCAGGGCCTCCCACGGGCTGAAGTGCGGCATGAGCACCAGGACGCAGGTGCCGCCCGGGCGGAGGACACGGTCGATGCCGTCCAGCACGCGATCGAGCCGGTCGGTGCAGTTCAGTCCGCCGAAGTTGCTGAAGACGTGGTCGAAGCGGCGGTCACCGAGCTGATCCAGATGCAGGAAGGAGCACGACATGACCTCGACGGCAGCCTCCGGATGGGCCTGCTGTTTGGCGCGCATGCGGTCGATCATGCCGGCGGCATCGTCGGTGGCGAGCACGCGCAGGCCCTGGTCCGCGAACCAGAACGCATCGATGCCGGTGCCGGCGTTCAGTTCGAGGAGGTCCTGGCCCGGGCGCATGTGGCGGATGGCCTCGGACCGGACGATGGTGCGCATGCGGGTGATGAGGGTGTTGCCTTCATCGATCGCGTCGAAGACGGGCGATTGGCGCGAGAACGCCGCGCTGACGGCGAGGCGCTGGTCGGTTCCGTTCATTGCTCAGGTGCTGAGGATCCGATGAAGCCGGAAGCGATCGACGGCCGCGGCGGGCATGTGGTAGGCGAGGCTCAGGACCCGACGCGCACCGGCACCGCCCCCACGCAGGGCATGCAGGGCCTGGCGTGTTCGGAAGCGGTGGTGCACGTAGCGATGGAGCCGCTTGTAGTAGGCCGGTGAGCGGGAGCCGCGGAACATCATGGCCAGGTCGTCGCTGTCGCTCCAGTTCGCTTTGTCGCCGAGCTCCGTGCGCACACGCTCGAAGAAGGGTGTGCCGGGGAGCGGGTAGCTGATGGAAACGCCGATGTCATGCGGCATCAGGTCCTCCACCATGCGGATGGTGCGCTCCACGTCGGCGTCGCTCTCGCCGGGATACCCGAACTGCAGGAAGAAGCCAACGCGCACGCCCTTGGCCTTCAGCAGCCGGGTGGCCTCGGCGATCTGTTCCACCCGGGTGCCCTTGTCCATGGCATCCAGCACGTGCTGGCTCCCGCTCTCGGCGCCCACCCACACCTCCTCCAGACCGGAGCGCACCAGCGCATCGATGGTGTCGCTCTCCAGCAGCAGGTCGACCCGGCTCTGGATCTTGTACGGGATGCGGATGCCGCGTTCCTCGATCAGGTCGGCGAACCGCTGCACCCATCCGGGCTTCAGGCCGAAGATGTCATCGCACATCCACAGGTGGTCCGGGGCCGCCCGGTCGCGGAGCAGTTCCATCTCGAGCACCACATGTTCGGGTGAACGGCTGTTGTACCGGTTGCCGTAGATGGGCTTCGCGCACCAATTGCACTTGAACGGGCAGCCGCGGGTGGTGGCCACGTTGAGGCTGAAGCGGCCCTGGGAGCGCATCCAGATGCGCCGGTAGGGGGCCAGGTCGATGAGGTCCCAGGCGGGCAGGGGCAGCGCATCGAGGTCGCGCATCACGGGGCGCCTGGGTGTGCGCTGGACATCCCCATCGGGTCCGAGGTGGGCCACGTTCGCCACCGACCGCCATGGCGTGCCGGCGGACCAGTGCTCCACCAGTTCGCGCAGGGCCTCCTCGCTCTCGCCGAGCACCACGGCATCCGCACCGGCCTTCAGGTAGAGCTCGGGATGGTCGGACGCGTCGGAACTGTTCACCACGACCAGGCAGCCCTGTTGCTTGCCCAGGCGGATCATGCGCAGGCAGGCCTCGCGCATCACCGTGAGGCACATCTTGGTGAGGTAGTTGAAGCCGTCGTCCTGGATCACCAGCACCCGGGGTGCGTGGGTCTCCAGGGCGGGCAGGAGGTCCTCCGGTCCGTGGGCGAGACCGCTGTCATGCACATGCACCGCGTGGCCGGCCTCGCGCAGCACGGCCGCGGCCAGCAGGGTGCCGAGCGGGGGGTAAGGGCGCGCGTCCCGCCACTGCTTGCGGTCGAGGCGGTGGAAGTAGGCGTTGGTGAGCAGCACCCGGGCCATGTCAGCACAGGGATCGTCCGGTGCGCAGCTCCAGGTCACGGAGCCGTTCGTGGTAGGCGTCGAGCACGCGCCGCTGGAAGTTGCGCGGATGATGCTTGCTCACATAGGTGCGCGTGCGCAGGGCCAGGTCGAAGGTGCGGGGGTCCATGTCGTTGAACTTCCAGCGCCAGTAGCGCCAGGTGAGCACCATGGACCAGCTGTCGAGCGCCTCGCCCAGGGAGCCGCCGAGCACGCGCTCCCAGAAGGCCTTGGGGCCCTCGCTGCCGGCGTCCATCTCCGGAACGTGCGGCACGCTGGCTGCGGGCAGCAGCTCGAAGGCCCATTGGTTCGCACGGAAGAAGGCGTCGCGCGTGCCGTTGCCGTGAAGCCCCAACAGGGTGATCACCTCGGTGGCGGTGAAGCGGTTGCGGTCCTCCACGGCCAGATGGTCCGTGTCCAGGAAGTAATTGATGCAGAAATCGCGACGGCTGTTGAGCAGGAAGAGCTTCTTGTAGGCGATGAGCAGGGTGCGCGCCAGCCAGAGACGGCCCGGAGCGGTGATGATGAAGAAGTCGATGTCCCCATCGGTCGCGAGGCGGCCCTTGCTGAGGCTTCCGCTGACGAACACGGCGCGCACGAAGGGGGTGCGGGCGATGCGGCGGGCCATGCGCCGTGCCTTGGGCATGCGTGCCTCGGCGCGCGCCGCATCCTCGTGCCGCGCCCGCACATCGGCCTCGGTGATGCGCAGGCCCCAGTAGGCTCCCACGTTCGCGATCACCCCGTCGCGATGCAGCTCCTGCAACAGGTCCTCCACCTCGGACGGCGCTGGGCGGCGGGCGCAGGAGAAGGCCAGCACCTCGTCGCTGGTGAGCGGATGGCGGAACACGTCGAAGTAGGCCAGCGTGCGCAGGATGGAGCTCAGGGCAGCGGCCCGACGCCGGTCGTCGCCGGTGGCAGGCCCGGCCACGACGGGTCCGAGGGGTTCGGTCAGGATCGGCGGCACGTCGGTAGGGCGGGGTCGTCGAAGATAGACTACGACCCAAGACAGCGCGCCCCGTGCGAACGTTGCCCGGCCGACCGGAAGCTGCGGATGGGGGGGGCTACTTTGGGCGGCGCGATGCGGGAGCAGGTTCGGGCCTGGGCACCGGTGGGTGTGCTGATCACCATATGGTCCGCGCTGGCCGTTCTCCTCGGCATGGCCGGGTTCGAGGGGCTTCTCGGGGCCGATGCGCACGACTACCTGCGGCTGGCGCGCCAGTGGACGGCCTGGGCGCAGGGCGCCCCGCGACCGGTGATGGTGGAGCACCCGATGGGGTATCCCATCCTGGGCGCGTTGCTGGGCGGCGCTTTCGGTGCGGAGCATGCGGCGCTGCGGCTGGTGACGGGCCTGTCCTGGGTGGGCTTGGTGCTCTCCGGTCGCGGCATCCTTCTTCGGTCGGCCGGGCCGGGCCACGCCGCAGGCCTCTACGCGATGCTGATCATCGGTGGCGCCCCCTTCGTGCTGCGCTACGCCCACACGGTGATGAGCGACGTGCCGGCGATGGCGGCCGTGCTGATCGCCACGGCGTGCACGCTCCGGTGGAACGAACGACGGCGGTGGCCGCATCTTGCGATGGCCGCGGCGGCGGGCGCCGTGGCGGTGGGCCTTCGCACGGCCTGTGCCCCGCTGGTGCTGGTCTTGGCGTTGACCTGGCCGTGGGGGCTTCCGGCGGGCCGGCGCGGATGGCTGTGGGTGCTGGCGGCCATCGGGGTGTTGGCCGGCGCCATCCTCATCGCGGCGAACGCCGGCCTGCCGGCCCTGCGCACCCCGTTGCAGGAGTGGTCCGTGCCGCACATGGTGGCACGGACGCACACGTCGGACGACGGCGTGCTGCGCCACACCCTGCCCAACGTGCTGTACGTGCTCGGGGTGTTCGTGCATCCCGGGCTGCTGCCCGCGGGGCTTTTGGTGCTGCCCTTCGTGCGGCGCAATGATGCGAGCGTGCCGGCGGTACGGCTGGCGCTGGTGCTTCTGGCGGCGTACCTGCTGCTGCTGGCGGGCCTGCCCTTCCAGAACGACCGGGTGCTGGCGCTGGGACAGCCGTTCGCGGCGATCGCGCTGTTCCCGGCGTTCGGCCGTGCGCTGGCCTGGGCGAAGGAGCGCGGTGCGGCGCGCCGGACGGTGGTGACGGTCCTGGCGCTCGTGCAGCTGCTGTTGTTCGTACGGGCGATGGCGCCCTTCGTGCGGCAGGCGGCCGAGGAGCGGGAGCTGGCGGGGGTGGTGCGTGCGCTGCGGCCACAGGTGGTGTACACGCACGGAATGGGCGGCCCGCTGATGGAGCAGGTGCCCGGCGTGGCCGTGCACGAGCTGTGGTACGGCCGCATCGATCGGTTCGAGCCCGGTGCGCTGGTGGTGGTGCGTCCCGCCACCCTGGCCGCGCAATGGACGGGCCTGCCACCGGCGACCAACTGGGAAGCGGCCATCGCGCAGGGCGCTCGGGTGCTGTGGCACGGGCCGGCCGGGTGGGTGGTGGCGCAACTGCCAGCCGAGCGTCGCTGAGGATCCGCAGGCGCGCTATCTTATCCGTCGCGAGATCGACGCGAAAAACGTCATGCCCGCCCGGGATGGAAGCGGCGGACCGGTGAAGCGAAGCGCGAGCGGCGCACGGAGCGAGGAGACTGCGAGGAACGAGCAGACCCCGGAGCCCGATGCGCTGCCGCGTGGAGCGAGCCGGCCAAAGCGGACAGCCCGCAGGCGGCCCGATCAGCGATCGCTATGTTCCTCAACTGCCATAGCTGGTTCAGCTTCACCCACGGGGTGATGAAGCCCGATGCGCTCCTGGAGGCGGCGGCGCGGATGGGCGTGCGCTCCTTTGCGCTCACCGACATCCACTGCTCGGCGGGCATCCCCGACCTGGTGCGCGACGCCCCGCGCTACGGCGTGCGCCCGGTGGCGGGCATCGAGTTCCGGCAGGGGCCGAAGCTGCTGTACATCGGCCTGGCAAGGAACAACGACGGCTTCCAGCAACTGAACGAACTGCTGAGCACGCACCTGCTGGATGATGCGGCCCTGCCGGAGCGTCCCCCCGAACTGGCGGATGTGTTCTTCATCCTCCCCTTCGCCCATGCGCCACAGCGGTTGCGGCCGAACGAGCGCGTGGGCATCCGACCGTCCGACCTCACGCGGCTGCCCTTCTCGCCGTGGAGGAACAGGTTGAACGACCTCGTTGCGCTGATGCCGGTGACGTTCCGTGCGCAGAAGGACCACACCATCCACCGCCTGCTGCGCACGGTGGCGAGGAGCACCGTGGTGAGCATGCTGCCGAAGGAGGAGCTCGCCGGGCCGGACGAGTGCTTCCGTAGCCAGGAGGAGGTGCGCCGGATCCACCACGACTTCCCGCAGCTGCTCACGAACGCGGAGCGCCTGCTGGAACAATGCCACATCGCCTTCGACGGCAGCGACAAGACGCGCACAGCCTTCACCGGCAGCGTGCGCGAGGACCGTGAGAAGCTGCACCGCGACACGCGCGAAGGCCTGCGCTACCGGTATCCGGAGGTGACGCCGAAGATCCTCGCACGCATGCACCATGAGCTGGACGTGATCGAGCGCATGGGCTTCATCAGCTACTTCCTGATCAACCAGGACATCGTCAATTACGCCCGCGGCCGGGGCTTCTTCCACGTGGGGCGGGGCAGCGGTGCGAACAGTCTGGTGGCGTACTGCCTGCGGATCACGGATGTGGACCCGATGGAGCTGGACCTCTACTTCGAGCGCTTCATCAATCCCGCGCGCAAGAAGCCGCCCGACTTCGACATCGACTTCAGCTGGAAGGACCGCGACGAGGTGTACCGCTATGTGTTCGGCAAGTACAACACGCCGGACGGCCGCGCGGGCGGGATCCACGCCGCGCAGATCGCCACCTACACCACGTTCCAGTGGCGCGGCGCCATCCGCGAGCTCGGCAAGGCGGTGGGCCTTCCGCCGGCGGAGATCGATGCGCTGAGCGAGGGCGACCACGGCTACTACGCCCGTGGAAGGCCCAGCGCGTATTCGAAGAGCGGCGACCTGGACAAGGTGGCACGCGCGGTGGTGCGCTACGCGAAGGAGCTGATCGGCATGCCGCACCACCTGGGCATCCACGCCGGCGGCATCGTGATCACGGAGAAGCCCGTCACGCACTTCGCGGCGTTGTTCCGGCCGCCGAAGGGTTTCCCGGTGACGCAGATCAGCATGCTGGAGTGCGAGGACATGGGCCTGCACAAGTTCGACCTGCTGAGCCAGCGCGGGCTGGGGCACATCCGGGATGCGGTGGAGCTGGTGAACGCAGTGCCTGCGCACGGGTCGACGCGCGATAGTGCCGGCGCACAAGGGCCACGCGCGATGGTGCCCGCACGCGAAGCCCTCCCGCACGACAGTGCCTGCACACAAGGCCCACGCTCGACAGTGCTTGATCGTGAACCTTGTGTGCGGGCATTGTCCACTGTGCGCGCGGAGCCGTGCGAAGGCACTGTTGCGCGGGCCATCGACATCCACGACATCGCGCGCTTCAAGCAGGACCCGAGGATCAAGGAGCTGCTGCGCAAGGGCGACACCATCGGCTGCTTCTATGTGGAGAGCCCGGCCATGCGCATGCTGTTGAAGAAGCTGAAGGTGGACGACTACCTGGGGCTGGTGGCGGCGAGCAGCATCATCCGTCCGGGCGTGGCCGAGAGCGGCATGATGCGCGAGTACCTGCTGCGGCACAACGATCCCGAGCGCGTGAAGCAGGCGCCCAAGCGTTTGCTGGAGATCATGCCCGAGACCTACGGCGTGATGGTGTACCAGGAGGATGTGATCAAGGTGGTGCACCTCTACGGCGGACTGGACCTGGAGGAGTCGGACCAGGTTCGTCGCGGCATGAACATCCGCTACCGCGACCGGCCCGAGTTCAAGGTGGTGGAGCGGAAGTTCTTCGACAACTGCACCGCCTTCGGCTATCCGCCCGGCGAGGCCGAGGAGGTGTGGCGGCAGATCCAAAGCTTCGCCAGCTTCAGCTTCGCCAAGGGCCACAGCGCCAGCTACGCGGTGGAGAGCTACCAGAGCCTCTACCTGAAGGCGCACCACCCGCTGGAGTTCCTCGTGGGCGTGGCCAACAACTTCGGCGGCTTCTACCGCACGGAGTTCTATCTGCACGAGGCCAGGCGTGCCGGGGCCGTGATCGAGGCGCCGTGCGTGAACACCAGTGAGGAGCTGTGCTCGTTGGTGAATGGTGAATGGCCAACGGCGAATGGGGAGTGTCGCCGGTCGCCATTCGCCAGTTTCCATTCACCGGCGAAGCCGCGCATCTTCCTCGGCCTCGGCAACATCAAGAGCCTCGAGGGCGGGACCGTGCAGCTGATCCTGAATGAGCGCCGCCGCAACGGACCCTTCGCCGATCTCCAGGACCTGCTGAAACGGGTGCCTCTGCATGTGGAACAGGCGCGCATCCTGATCCGTGCCGGTGCGCTACGGTTCACCGGAAAGAGCAAGCCGCAACTGCTGTGGGACCTGACGCTGCTGCACCAGCCCACGCGCGTCACCGCCGATGGCGACCTCTTCGTCACCCGGGTGGAGGAGCCCCGCTTGCCCGACCTGCAGCACCACCCACTGGCCGACGCCTACGACGAGCTGGACCTGCTGGGCTTCCCGCTGTGCGATCCGTTCACCCTTGTTCAAGAAGAGTGCCTGCGCACGGAGCCGACGCACGGCAGTGCCCGCGCACAACCACTGTATGCTCAGCGCGACGGCCCGAGCGAGGGCACTGTGGCGCGCGAGCCCGGCGCGGTGATACTGTCCACTGTGCGCGACGGCCCGGGCGAGGGCACTGTCCGCATTCCAGCGCGGGAGATGAGTTCGTGCGTGGGCAGAACGGTGGAGATGCTCGGCTACATGATCCACGTGAAAACGACCACCACGCAGACGGGGAACCACATGAGCTTCGGGTGCTTCATCGACCCGGCCGGCGACTTCTGGGACAGCACGCAGTTCCCGCAGGTGGCGGCGCGGTATCCCTTCCGTGGACGCGGCGTGTACCGCCTGACCGGCGTGGTGGAAGAGGAGTTCGGGCATTGCGCGTTGCGCACCATCAGCATGGAGAAGCTGCCGTGGAGGGCGGATCCGCGGTACGGCAATGCGTGAACGCGTACGTGCCGGGTAGCTTTGCACCATGCGCGTTCTCCCGTTCCTGTTCGCCCTGTCCACGGCCACCCTTCATGCCCAGCAGTGGAACTGGGCCGTCAGCGCCGGCGATGGCAGCAACGTGGATCAGTGTTGGGGCATCGCCACCGACAGCCAGGGCAATGCCTTTTGGGCGGGCAGTGTGCGGGGTACATCCCAATTCGGGTGCGGCACCATCACCACGGGCAGCAACACGGCCGGCGTATTGGCGAAGTACGATGCCTCCGGGAATTGCCTATGGGTGCGCAGCGTGCTGGTCACCTTCGACGATGCCTTCGCCTACGACATCGCGATCGACGCGGAGGATCGCATCTACATCACGGGCAGCTACAATGGCACCGCGGATTTCGGCAACGGCATCACCCTGGCCTCCTATGTCGGCGATGACATCTTCGTGGCCCGCTACGATGTGGATGGCACCTGCCTGTGGGCGCGGCGTGCGGGGAGCAGTTCCAACGATGAAGCGCGCGGCATCGCCGTGTCGGGGGCAGGCGATGTGTTCATCACGGGGTTCGTCGGGGGCTTCACCGTGCGTTTCGATCCGCTGCAGATCGCGAGCAACAACCAACGGCAGATCTTCGTGGCGAGCTACGACAGCACCGGCACCTTGAATTGGGCCAAGCTCAGCACGGGCATCGGGCAAACGAAGTCGAGCCGGGGCATCTCGGTGGCCGGTGATCGGTTGTTCATCACCGGGCAATTCAGCTTCGCCATCGGTGAGTTCGACGGGCTGCCGATCTCGACCACTTCGAACTCCGGCACGGCCTACGTGCTGGCCTGCGATCTCGATGGCCAGGCGCTTTGGGCGAACAGCTACCCCTCCGGCGACCACGAAGGCATGGGCATCAGTGCGGACACCCTGGGCAACGTGTTCGTGGCGGCGCGTCTGTGGGGCAGCCTGTTCCTGCCGGACGATACGCTCACCTCGGTCAGCAGCAACGACGACATTCTGTTGATGAAGCTGGACCGCGAAGGGGACCTTCACTGGGCGCATAGCACGGGCTCAACGCAGCGCGACCTGACCTGGGACGTGGAAGCCGATGGCATGGGCAACGTGCTGGTGGCCGTACAGTTCAACCAGACCATCGACTTCTTCGGCACACCGGTGAGCGCCTTGGGCGGCGAGGATGCCTTGATCGCCAAACTGGACGGGGATGGAACGGTGGTTTGGGCTTCACGTCCGAGCGGCTTCCAGCGCGATATCCCACTGTGCATCCATCGGCAGGCCGTGGCGCCGCACGCGCTGTACTTCGGCGGTTACTACTGGGGCATCATCACGTACGGCAGCAGCACCATCGACGATGTGGCGAACGGCGATGCGATGATGGTCGGCGGCCTCGACACCACCTTCGCTATAAGCAGCTACGCAGCGGCCATCTGTCCGGGTGCCTGCGATGGTGTGGCCCATGCCTTCACCAATGGCGATGCGCCCTTCACCTTCGCGTGGAGTACCGGTGCATCCACACCGTCGATCAGTGGCTTGTGTGAGGGCACCTACGTGGTGGAAGTGACGGACGCGAACGGACAATTACGGACCGATACCGTGGTGGTGACGGAACGCACGGATCCCGGCTATACGGTGCAGATGCAGGGCGATTCGCTCTGGGTGATCGGTGGCCTTGTATGGGAATGGTACCTGGACGGCACGCTGCTGGTGAGCGACAGTGCCTCGGCCGTGGCCGCCGTGAACGGCGACTACCACGCCCTGGTGACCGATGCCCTCGGTTGTGTATGGAGCACGGACACGGTGCAGGTGCTGACCACGACAGTGATCGACGTGGAGCGTGAGGGCCTGCGCGCCTGGCCGAATCCGATGGGGGAGGTGCTGTTCGTGGAGGGTCTTCGCCACGGCGAACAGATGGAACTACGCGATGCGCTGGGTCGGGAGGTGTGGCGGGGACAGACTACCGGTAGGCGCGCAACGATCCCGACGAATGGGCTGGCATCCGGGAGCTATCTGCTGCGCACGGAAAGCGGAGCGGTGGTGAAGCTGGTGCGGTAGGTCAACCGGGATGGTCAGTGAATATCCAATGATCAATGTCCAATGACCAATGTCCAAGTGATTGCGGTCGACACTTGGACATTGGACATTGAGAATTGGACATTGATCATTCCACCTTCTTCCTGTTATCCGCCGGCAGCCGGTCGAAGAACAGGTGGTCCGGGTCGATCACCACGGCGCCTGGTCTTTCGGCCACGCGGAAGGTGAGACGGTTCTCGCCGGTACGCAGTTTCAGCCGTTGGCGTGCAAGGGGGATGTCGTTCTTCTCCTTGTCCTTGCCGAAGCGCGTTATGGGCATCACGGCCACGTCCATCCAGTCGTTCATGGGCGCCTCGGTCTCCACGCCCAGCGAATCGCTGTACATCTTGGCGGCGGTGATGCGCACCTCCACGGTCCAGCCGCTGTCGGCGTTCATGGTGGCGGTGGCCTCCTGCACGGCGTTGTTGTAGAGCGTGATGCGGGTGATGTTGTCGTCCAGCAGGTACAGCAGGCTGTCGGGCGTGATGGCCCGCATGGCGCGGTACATGTCCATGGACGTGGGGTAGGGCGGCTCGGCGTACCCGAAGCTGTCCACCATGTGCTGGAAGGCCTTATTGAGCACCGCTTCGCCGAGGAACTCGCGCAGACCATAGAGCATCACGCTGCCCGGGTGGTCGTGGATGTAGCCCTGGTTCTCGACGGTGAGCAGCGGCGATTCGCCGAGCACCTCGCTGCCGCGCGCGTTCTGGTACTTGTCCGCTTCGTACTTCAGGAATTTCCGCATGTGGGGCCGGCCGTACTCCTGCTCCATCACCATGAGCGCGGTGTACTGCGCCATGCTCTCGCTGAGCAGCGTGGCGCCCTGCATCACGGCGCCGATCACCTGGTGGGCCCACCACTGGTGCCCCATCTCGTGCGCCACCACGTAGAACACCGGGTCGATGTCCTCGGGCTTGCGCAGGTCGGTGATGAAGCCGATGGCCTCGCTGTAGGGCATGGTGCCGGGGAAGGCCTGCGCGAAGCTGGCGTAGCGCGGGAACTCGATGATGCGCGCCTGCTTGTGGCGGTA
>JADLBK010000027.1 GCA_020847755.1 Flavobacteriales bacterium
CGTGCCGTACGCCGGGATCCTATAGGCCTGCACCACCGCCGGAAGCTGGATCTGATCATGCACCACGTCGCGTACCTCCCCTTTGAGCTGAGGCTCCACGGCGGTGGGACGCACGATGTCCTTCCCACGGGGAATGGCGGCGAAGTACTTCTCGACCAGTTTGCGCATATCCGCCGCCTTCACGTCGCCGGCGATCACGAGGACGGCATTGTTGGGCACGTAGTAGGTCTTGTAGAAATCGATGTAGTCCTGCTCGCTGGCTGCGTTCAGGTCCTCCATGAAACCGATGGTGGGCCACTGATACGGGTGGACGGTATACGCCCGCTTCAGCACCTCGATCAGGATGCTCCCATATGGTTGGTTCTCGTAGCGCTGACGGCGCTCCTCCGTCACCACCTCGCGCTGGGTGTCGATCCCCTTCTGATCCACCCGGGCATGGAGCATGCGTTCGCTCTCCAGCCAGAGCCCGAGCTCAAGTTGATTGCTGGGCAGCACCTCGTAGGAGTAGGTGCGATCGCCGTTGGTGTTCGCGTTCAGCACACCGCCGGCCTTCTCCACGTGCTTGCTGAATTCCCCGCGACCGAGGGTCGCCGATCCCTCGAACAGCAGGTGCTCGAAGAAGTGGGCGAATCCACGCCGATCAGGTCGTTCATCCTTGCTGCCCACGTGGTACATCACGCTCACCGCCACGATCGGGGTGCCGTGATCCTCGTGCACGATGACGTGAAGGCCGTTGTCAAGGTCGAACTCCGTGAACGTGATGGCGCCTTTCTGCGCGGTGAGCGGGATGGCGAGCATTGGGGCCAGAAGAAGGGTGGTTGTTCTCCGCATGCCGGTCGGCTTGGGTGCCCGATGCCGTTCCGTGGGCACCGGGCAGGGCGGCCAAAAGTACGTCCGCGATCTGCAACCGCAGGCCGTCGTTGGAGCCCCATCCTCCGTTGCGCTCGACGACCATCACCCGCGTAGCGTCCATCGTGCTGCTTGACAGTCGGTCTGACCACGCGGTAGATTCGTCGACGGATCCCGCCATTTCGTCGATACCATGCACCATCCCGTCATCCTGACCATGCCTCCTCAGCGCGTTGCGTCCACCGATCCGGCCCTGACCCCTTCCCTTCTGGACCTGTTGACAGGGCTGGAGGCACGGTTCGCGCCACGCATCGAGCGCCTGATGGATGAGCGCGTGGTGCGGAGGGATCGTATGGCGGCGGGTGATGTGGAACAGCTGGCCGATACCCAGCACATCCGCGAGGCGGACTGGTGTGTGGACCCCATGCCCGCCAACTGGATGGAGCGCCGGGTGGAGGTGATCGGCCCGGCCGATCGGCAGAGCATCATCGCAGGCCTGAACTCAGGTACGAAGACCTACATCGCGGATCTTTTCGATCTGGCCGCCGGACACAAGGCCAACCTGCTGCGTGCCCATCGGGCCATCGGCCGTGCAGCGAAGGGACGGCTCAGTCGCATCACGCCCGAAGGCGGCCGGATCCGCCCCCATGCCTCCAACACGACACGATTGGCCGTGGCCCTTCGTCCCCTGGGCGCCACGGAGTCCATGGTCCGCCATGGGGGGCGCCCGGTATGGGCCGGCCTCTTCGACCTGGTCATGCTCGTTCATCACCACGGCGCATCACTGCTGGAGCGCCAACGCAGCATTCATGTGTATCTGCGCGATGTCCAGGGGCATTTGGAGGCCCGGCTATGGAACGATGTGTTCGACGCCCTGGAGGAAAGCCTCGGACTCGATCGGGGCAGCATCAGGGCCACCGTGTTCGTGGACAACGTGATCGGGGCCCTCGAGTCTGAGGAGATCCTCTTCGAGCTCGCCCCGCATGCCGGCGGCCTGGCACTGGACAATGCGGCATACGTGGCCGATCACATCGCCCTGTTCACCAGCCGGGAAAGCGGCGTGTTCCCCGACCGCGAACGGTTCGGAATGGACCTCGGCATGCTGGAATCGCTGGCGCGCACCGTGATCGGCACCTGCCATCGACGAGGCGCGCACGCCTTGGGCACACCCGGACATGGGCTCCCCCCGTCGGGGCATGGACGTCCTAAACCAGCCCTCCTGGAAATGCTCAACGACAAGGAACATGAGGCCGCCCTGGGCATGGACGGGACCCTGATGGCCCATCCGGGCCTGGTGAACGCAGCCATGGCCGAGTTCAACAAGCACATGGGGGCCAGCCATCAGTTCGCGGTGCAACGGCGAGAGAACATTGCGGTGAGCGACCTGATACGCCGACCGGCGGGGGACATCTCCGTGGACGGACTGGTACGCGCCGTCCGCACCGGCCTGCTCGGCCTGTCGGCCATGGCGACCGGCGCGTCGAGGATCGAGCTCGACGGTCGCACACATGACCGCAGCAGCGTTCGACTGGCCATCGCCTTGCTTTGGCATTGGGTCGTGGCGGACAAGGGGCGGGTCACCGCCTCCGGTCTCGACATCCACGATGACCTCATCACCTTCCTGGTGAAAAAGGAGGTGGAAAAGCTGGCCGCACGACCGGAGGCCCCGACACATGACGCGCTGCGGACGGCCGGTGAGCAGCTCATCGGCCTGGTCCTTGGACCCAACCGACCTGTGCTGGTCTAAGCTCCCCGGAACACCGGTTACCTTGGCCCCGTGAGCGACGGGTGGATCAGCATCACGGAACGGCTGCCCGACAACGGGGACCGCGTGCTCTGCTGGGTGCCGGGGCACCACGTTTACCTGCCTGGAAAGACCGGCGCGACGGAGTTGCGCGAGGTCGTCATTCTGCGGTTCCTGAAGGACCACTTCGCGCAGAACCCGAGCAAGACCGGGAAGGCCACCTCACCTCACCTGTGGGCAGGTGAGGGATCAAGCAACCAGTTCTTCGAAGCGGTCACACATTGGCGACCTCTACCACCTGGCCCTGACGCTTAGCGTCCCTGGGCCGGGGGCACGATCTCCAGCAGCTCCACCTCGAACAGCAGGGTGCTGTTCGGCGGAAGGTCGCCTCCGGGACCGCGGCTGTTGCCGTAGGCCAGTCCGGCAGGGATGAAGAGCTTATAGCGGGAACCAACGGACATGAGCTGAATGGCTTCCGCCCATCCCGGGATCACATTGCCCACGCCGAACATGGCCGGCTGCCCGCGCTTGTATGAGCTGTCGAACTCCGTGCCGTCCAGCAAGGTGCCCCGGTAGTTCACCTTCACCACGTCCTCAGCGGTCGGCTTGGGACCCGTGCCGGCCTGCAGCACTTCATACTGAAGTCCGGAAGGCGTGGTGGTGATGCCTGGTTTCTTGCCGTTCTCCGCCAGCCAAGCCTCTCCCTTCAGGAGGTTCTCCTCTCCCTCCTTCTGCTCGCGCTCCATCACCTTCTTCTGGGCGGCGAGCATGTATGCCTGCACAAGGGCCCGCACGTTGTCGGCGTTGATCCGTTCTGCGCTGTCCAACCCGTCGCGGATGCCCATGGCCATGGCGTCCACATTGAGGGAATCCAGTCCGCTCAACTTCATGTTGTGGCCGATGTCGGTGCCGATGCCATAACTCACCGAGTCGATGTTCGACTTGAGCGGGGCGTTGCGGCCCTTCTGGCCGGTGACCTCATTGGAACAGGCCGTGAGCAGGACGACAACGACGGCGGTCAACAGGGAGCGGATGATCATGGGTGGTTACAGATGGGCGGCGAAGATAGGTCGGGCGGAGAGGTCGGCTACCAATGCTTCGGGACCGGATGTATGTATGGCCATACATATATTGACCGTTCGGAGCGTCCGATGTATGTAACAGAAGATCAGTCTGTTACAGCTGTTCGCAACCTCCATGTCTTACCTCTCAAGACGATCATCGTGGGTCAAGCTCCCTCACCAATTCAGTGATGTTCAGTTAAATATCCGGATAGAGAGCGCACCGAAACATATGCATGGCCATACATATGTTGTTCGTTCGCAACAGCTTTCGAGCACATGGAGCGCCCATCTCACTCATCGGAGCTCTGGAACTGCACCTGGGCCGGCCAGGTCGTCCCTCCCTTCTCGTTCGTCGTCGAGCAGCTTCCGTAGAATGCGGTGATACCGGGCGAAACGCGCCAGATCGTTGTGATGTCCTGTCGGGAACACGATCATCTGGCGTTCCACATTGGTCGGGACGGATGCGTAGAGCCTGAGCGCACTGGCGATGGGCACGACACCGTCCCGTTCGCCATGAAAGATCCAGACCGGGCATTGCACGCGTCTGATCGCGATGTCGTTGGCGAACCGGTAGTTCAGCAGCAGCCTGTAGGGCAGCCAACGAAAGTAGTTCCGCGCTGGATCGATCAGCCGGGCGAAGGGCGACTCCAGCACGAGGGTCCTGGGATGCCGTTGTGCGGCCACCGGCACCGCTGACCCACTTCCCAACGATCGGCCGTACACCACGATCCGATCCTCCGGCCATGTGGAACGCAAATGGTCATACCAGAGCAGGGCATCGGCCAGGAGGGCCTTCTCACTTAAACGCCCCTTGCTCTTTCCATACCCCCGTGGTTCGGGCATCAGCACGGCATGCCCTGACCGGGTGAACCGTGGCGCCCGTTTACCCCAACGCCGCAGGGTGCCCGTGTTTCCATGGAAATAGAGCACCACGCCCACGGCATTCTCCGTGGGAAAGTAGAGACCGTGCAGTTCGGCTCCGTCGCACCCGGTGATCCATCGTTCCTCGAACGCATGGCCGAACCGGTACCTGTACCGCCGCGAGAGCGGATGCCGGACGAAGATGAGCCGCTCCTGCAGCAGGTAATACACCAAGCACAGGGCGGTGTAACCCACGGCCAGGGCCGCCAAAAGGGTCAACCCAACGATCACCCCGCTAAGTTACCCGCCTCACAGGCCTGTCACCTGCGGTCACTCCGCGGTCGCCAGGGCTTCGCTTTCATAGACCTCACGGGTGCAGCTGTCGCCGTTCTTGAAGTAGTAGATGCCGCCCCATTTGTGCACGATGCGCTTGAACTCGGTGCTCACCCCTTCACGCTCCAGGCGGATCACGGTCATCACCTTGTTGGGCTCCACGACCAACTGCTCCTCTCGG
Source organism: Flavobacteriales bacterium (assembly GCA_020847755.1). GTDB lineage: Bacteria > Bacteroidota > Bacteroidia > Flavobacteriales_F > PHOS-HE28 > PHOS-HE28. Next base: position 5,033 of record JADLBK010000027.1, read on the forward strand.
ACGGTCGCGGCCACAGGCACGGCTTCCTCCGGCCGCTCCTCTGTTCCATGTTGTGCTTGGGCCGGCCGGACGGGCGATCCCTCCTCCCCTACGACCGGGGCCTGCGGACGACGTCCGTCCTCCCCTTCCACCACACGGGCGGCAAGGGCGTTTCGGGTCACGCGGGGTGCGGGCGGTGGTGGAGGCGGCTCCTCCTTGGCCGTCACCACCGGGGTGGGTTTCGGCGTTGGCTCGGACCTGGCCGCCGCAGCCGCGGCCTTGCGCTCCTCCTCGGCCTTGCGGGCCTCGGCCGCTTTGCGCTCCGCCTCAGCCTTGCGCTCGGAAGCCGCAAGTCGCGCGGCCTCCGCTTCTTCCGCGGCCTTCCGCCTGGCCTCCTCCCTGGCCGCTGTCTCGGCGGCCTTTTTTGCCTCCGCTTCGGCCTGGGCTTTGGCCTTTGCAGCCTCTGCGGCCTTCTTCTCTTCCTCCTTCGCCGCCTCTTGTTCCTCGGCCTGCTTCTCCTCCACCTGCTCCATCACCGCCTGTAGCTGGGACTGGATGCTCTTGGTGTAGTCCGTGTCGTAGTCGAAGTCATCCACCGAGGCCTCGTACCGGATCATGCCCACAGGCTGGTTGAAGACCACGATGTTGATGTCATCGTATTGCTTGAAGAGCGATACGGCGAACTCGAAGGGGGAGAATCCGTTGGCCGCCGCATCCGCCGGCACCTTCGTGTCGAACACCAGCTTCTTGGTGACGAAGCCGTCCTTCTCGAAGCTCAGGACGTAGTTCGCATTGAGCGCCAGGTCCAGGTTGAACTTGCCCAGCCCGCTGGTGATCACCCGGTCCTTCTCGCCGTTCTTGTAAACGACCACCTTCGTGTTCTCCAGCCCACCGCCCTCCACCTTCACCCGACCGGTGATGGTGAATGCCCGCTGAGCGAACGTCATGGACGTCAGGAGTACGCTGAACAGAAGAAGGAGGAGCGTGGGTGCGTGCCGCATGGAACGGTACCGGACAGGGAACCCGGCAGCCGCGTGTACGTAAGAGGGGCCATCCAAGTTCCCGGTCATGCGCGCACCGTTCAGTCTGTTCCTGTTCTTCTCCGCCGCCCTGATCCAGGCCCGATCGCCGATCACCATTCTGCAGGAGCTCAATGCGCTCTATGGAGGGTCGGTCCGGTTCAAGATCGATCAGGAGGACCGCCTGGTGGCCGACCTGTTCGACCATACCGGGCATTTCCGCCAGGACGTGGTCTACATCGAGTTCCTGGACACTGCGGGGTTCAAGTACTCCGAAGAGGAGGCGGCCGTGGTGATGACCTGCGCTTCGGACCATGCGAATTGCATCGAGAAGGAGGTGTTCCGGATGAACGTCATCCGCCATACCGGGCGCAGTGTTTTCCCCGTGGCTGCGGGTGACAGGGATGGCGCCCAGGCGATCGGACTGCTCAGCGCCTTGGTGAGCGAGGCCCAGCATGCCATCGCACTCAAGGAGGCCGAAACCCATGCCCGTCCGCAACGTAAAAGGTGACCGACCGATCATGACCATGAACCGCCTCATCCTTCCACTATCCGCTGCATTCATCGTGGCCCAGGCCACGCAGGCGCAGGACCTTGCCCTCGCCGGCAGGTCCGATGACGCTACCGTCAATGCCCTTTACTCGGAAGGTGAACGTGCCTATCAGCGGGGGGCGTATGACGAAGCCATCGCTCTCTTCACCAAGGTGCTCGATCAGGACACCGAGCACCTCAACGCTTACCTGCAGCGCGGCTTCTGCCACTCCCTCACCAAACGCTACGAGCTTGCCGTGGCCGACTTCAGCGCGGTGATCTCCCGCAGGCCGGACCACCTCTGGGCGTACACGAGCCGGGGAAGTGCATACAACAAGCTCCACCAGTACGAAAAGGCGATGCGCGACTTCGACCATGTCATCGCCCTGGACCCCAGGAACGAGGAGGCCTATAACAACCGCGGTTGGACCCGAAAAGGGGCAGGTGATCCGGCCGGGGCCTGCAAGGATTGGCGCACCAGCCAGCGCATGGGGAATGCCGAGGCCCGCATCATCCTCACCAACAACCGCTGCAAATGAACCGTCTCTCCACGATCATCATCGCCATCGGTCTCGCCGCAGGCGCGCTGGCCCAGGACATGGACGTCAACGACTGCATCGTGAAGTCGTCATCCGCTTGGGGGCGGCCCTGTGAGAAGTGCGAGTTCTACAAGGAAGGCTACAAGCGTGACTTCAGCGGCACCTACCGCATTGAGCTGCAGAACACCTGCCCACAGCTCGTGGAAGTGAAGGTGGCGATGCAGGAGAAGAACGGGACCTGGCGGACGTTTCCGGTGAAAGCGTTGGCGCCCAACGAGGTGTTGACCGCCTTCGCCTGTCAGGGCACCGGAAAGTACCTGTACTGGGTACGCCGGGTGAACGACACCGAGATCGTGCTCCCCAGCGACCAGGAGATCCTGACGGAATACCGGGGTCGTTAGCGCCCCGCTGTTCACGCCCCCCTGTTGGCATCGCAACCGGTCACCCCGACCGGACCGGTCACCGGGCTGGTAGTTTCGTCGCGCTCATCATGGCCACGAAACTGCTGCACATCGATCGCACCGAGACCTCGCCCCAGATCGACATGGACCTGGAGCAGGGCACCTTGGAATTCGTAGGGCGCTCATTGCCTGCCAACTCCGAACAGTTCTACAGCAGGGTCTACCGCTGGCTGGACGAGTACCTCCGGGCCCCGCGCGAGGAGACCACGGTGAACATGAAGCTGGACTATCTGGACACCAGCAGCAGCAAGCACCTCTACAACATCTTCGACCGCCTCAACGCGGTGAACGAGCGCGGTCAGCGCGTGCATGTGAACTGGCACTTCGAGACAGGCGACGAGGAGATGGCCGAGACCGGCAAGGACTACCAGCGGTTCTTCGGGCTGGATTTCCAGTTCATCGAGGTCGAGGAACTCTTCTGAACGGGTCCACCGTTCCGGCTACATGGAGGAGCGGCTCGACCGGATGGTTCGCGCGCGCCGGTGTGACGCGATGAGTTGACGCGCCGGCATCCTCCGGGGGCGAGGACCGCGCATGGGTACGGCACGGAGAGGGATGACCCCGTTCGTGTCCTTCACCCGCTCTACAGCAGCTCGTTCGCCAGGTTCGCCAACGGGCTCCGCTCCCCTTTCTCCAGTGTGATGTGAGCGAACAAGGGGTCGTCCTTGGCCTTGTCGATCAGGTAGCTCAGCCCGTTGCTCTCGGCATCCAGGAAGGGCGAATCGATCTGGTGGACATCCCCGGTGAACACGATCTTGGTGCCCTCCCCCGCCCGACTGATCACGGTCTTCACCTCCAGGGGCGTCAGGTTCTGCGCCTCATCCACGATGAAGAAGATGTTGCTGAGGCTGCGACCTCGGATATAGGCCAGTGGTGCGATCGCGATCTTCTCGTTCTCCAGCATCTCATCGATGCGCTTCGGGGTGCTGTCGTGCTTCTCGAACTGTCCCTTGATGAGCTTCAGGTTGTCCCACAGCGGTTGCATGTAGGGGTCCAGCTTGCTCTGGATGTCGCCCGGCAGGTAGCCGATGTCCTTGTTGCTGAGCGGGACCACCGGGCGGGTCACATAGATCTGCCGGTACATCCGCCGCTGCTCCAGGGCGCAGGCCAGGGCCAACAGGGTCTTGCCCGTACCCGCGGCCCCCTGCAAGGTCACGAGCTTGATCTCCGGGTCGAGCAACGCGCTCATCGCCAGCGCCTGTTCGGCGTTCTTGGGGCCGATGCCGAACACATGCTGCTTCTCCACCCTTCCCACCAGTCCCGTGCGCGGGTCGAACTTGGCCAGGATACTTTTCTTCTTGTGTCGGAGAATGAAGAACTGGTTCCCACGGGGACGCTTGATCCCCAGGTCATCCACAGGCAGGCTGCCCTGCTCGAACAAGGTGTCGATCAGCCCTTCGTTGTAGTCATCCAACACCGTGCGGCCCGTGTACAGCTTGTGCTGCATGTCCTGCACCTTGCCGGTGAGGTAGTCCTCGGCCACGATGTTGAGGCTCTTGGCCTTCAGCCGTAGGGCGATGTCCTTGCTCACCAGCACCACCTTGCGGTCCTTGTGCTGACGCTGAAGGGTCAGCGCCGCATTGATGATCTGATGGTCGTTCTTGCCGTCCTGGAACACCTTGGTGGCGTCCACGCCATTGAGGTCGTGTTTGGCCACCACCTTGAGCTTGCCCTTGCCGGGGCCGTTCAGCGGTATCCAATCCGTCAACAGGTCGCGCTGCGCGATGCCGTCGAGGTGCCGGATGAACTCCCGCGCCTCGTAGTTGATGGTGTCGTTGCCTTTCTTGAAGGTGTCAAGTTCTTCTAGGACTTGGATGGGGACGGCGACGTCATGCTCCTGGAAGCATTCGATGGCCGAGTGGTCGTAAAGGATCACCGAGGTGTCCAGCACGAAGATCTTCCGGTCTTTCTTCTTCATCCGATCAAGGAACGTTGCTGACCAAATGTATCCGCCCCCCCGGCCCCTTTACAGGCCAAGGGGTCCCGCACTTATCCACGATCGATCGTGTCGGATGATCCAGCATGCTCCCGCATCCCGCGCCGATCGTAGCGGGCAGGAACGAAGCAGGGGGCGCCCGTTCGGCGCCCCCTGCTCACGCGTTCCGTGGACCTTGATCCCCGGTTCACGCCCTCTTCACCTGCGCTTCACACCACCGGGACCGTTCTTGCGATCGGGATCCCCGGTACTGCTTCGGTCCGTACAAGCGTGGCTGGCCCGCTTGTGCTGTCCGGTCCACACCTCTTACCAGGTCGGCCTTGCGGCCCGTGGCCCGAACACGACCTCGGCGCACGGCTCCAAGGCGGCCACAAAGTACCAGGGGCGAAGGATGCGGATCCCCATGGGTTTTCCACGATCCTTCCACGATCCCCGTGCGCCCTACCGTGCGATCACGAAGCGGGCCGCGCTCCGCACCGCACCATCGGTCAACACCACCGTGTACGCGCCCATGGTCAGGGACGCCACGCCCAAACGGACCTGACCCGGTTGGACCGCCATGATCTCGACCGGTGCCATCCTTCCTGTAGCGTCCACGACCTGGATCCCGAGGTCAGCATGCTGCGAGGCCCACGAGAGCGTCACCACCTCTCCGTCCGTCCGAACCCGAAGGCCAATATCGCCCCCTTCGCTCTCGGCGAGGCCGAGACAAGGGTCCACCACCACGGCCAACACCGCCTCATCGGTCGGGCATGGCGCCATGGCGGTCACTGAATAGGTGTACAACCCGACCGGGGACACCCCGGGCAGGAAGACCCCGCTGCTGATCACGTTGTTCGGGTCCGTCCAAACGCCCCCCGGATCCGGAGCATTCGTCAGCAGGCCGAAGAGCGCCGTGGCCGGGTCGTTCACGCACAAGGTGACCGTTCCGCCCGTCCCCGCCCAGGCACTGTCCGCCACGACAAGCACCAAGGAGGCCGTGTCGTTGGGGCATGGTCCCTGGCCATAGACCACGTAGGTGAGGTCGTAGGTCGCTGCGGCCAGCGGTGTCTCGACCAGTGGCGTCGCTCCATCGAAGAACAATCCCGTGAGGTCGCCACCGACCACAAAGGGGAACAGGCTCTGCGCCCCATCGGCGTTGCACACGGCGGCCGTGGCGTCCTGGCCGGCGTTCGCCCCATCGATGAGCGTGATGCAGAGGTCCGTGTCGTCCGACGGGCAGCCCACGCTGCAGGCCACCGTGTAGGTGTAGCAGCCGCCCGGGTCGCTCGCCGAGTTGAAGATGCCGTTGAAGGGGTTGCCGTTCGGTCCCGTCCAGGTGCCGCAGTTGTCGGGGGTGCCCGTCAGCTCGTTCAGCAAGGTGTAGAGCCCCGTGTTCTTGCAGATGAAGATGTTGCCTCCGGCCCCGGCGTTGTTGCCGCTGGATATCGTGATGTCCTGGGTGTTCGCTGACCCGGTGGTGGCCGGCGTGCTGGCCGTGACCCGGATGCGGTAGCCAGCGCCCGCCGCCGTGCCCACCGGGATCGTGGCCGTGATGGGCGTCGGGGTCGTGGCGGCGATGCTGCCCACGACGACCGGCGCGGCGAAGCTGCCCGAGGCATCGCTCAGTTCCGCGGTGAACACGTTGCCCGCCCCCCAGGTGCCGGTGGCCGTGTACACCACCTGCACCGTGCTGCCCACGCACACCTGCAAGGGGCTCACCGTCGTGGTGGTCACCGCGTTCGGCTGGACACCGGCCGCGCTCACTTGGATGTCGTCGATGCCGAACCCCGGATCCTGCCCGCCCAGGAGCGAGGTGCCGTTCACGAAGCGGAAGCCGAACCGCAGCGTGGCCTGGTTGTCGAAGGCCGGCAACATGATGCTCTGCTGCGTCCAGGTCGGCTGGTTGCGGTATTGACCGATGGGCGTGGTGATCAGGTTCCAGCTCCCTCCGCTGTTCGTGCTGTAGTACACCTCGCCGTAATTCTGGTTGCCCCCGTTGCACAGCCACCAGAACGAGAGCGTCACATCGGTCTGGCCCACGGTGCTGATGTCCGTGCTCATCCGGGCGAAGTGGTTGCCGGGGTTGGTGCAGAAGCCATCCGCAGCGGCGAACGAACAGCACGTGATGCCATCGGCCACGGCCTCCGTGCTGGCCGTGTGGAGGTAGCCCCCGTTCGCCGGTTGGATGCCGCCGGGCTGACCGGCGGTGGAGGGGATGGTGAAGGTGATGGTGAACCCGCTGCAGTCCACGTCCCCATTACCGCCGGCGTACGTGTTGTTGATCAGCCAGGTGTTGGCCCCAACGGCGCTGGAACCGACATCCGTGGTGTTCAGCGTGAAGGTGGGCGTCGTTTCGAAGTTCTCCGAGTACAGGATGGTCTGGCCGATGGTGGCGGTCCCCATCAGGGAGAGAAAGAGGGCAATGGTGATGCGCATGGGTTCGGGAATGGTGCAAAATAGCGGATGGCCCCGATCCGGTGCATGGCACCGCAGGGTTAACGGTTCCCCAGATCCCGGTTAACTTTCCCGTTCGAGCTTTGCCTCCTGAAATCCCCAATCCCCCGACCCCATGAAAGACCTGTATTCGCGCACACGCGGCCTCATCCCCTTGGCCGTGGCCGGCGCCCTGTTCCCCGCAGGGCTCCAAGCCCAGTTGGGCCTCACCACTTCCGGCAGCCCGGTGGTGATCACCTTTGATGCCACGCTCAGCGGCGTTGGGGACGGCGTCTTCGCCGGAGCCGGATTCCAATCCTCGCCCGCCGCCGGTCAGCTCGACAGCGACGCCTGGGCGGTCACCGGTTGGAGCAACGGCAACCTGGCCTTCGGAGGCGCCCAGACCACCGCAGGGACGGATTATACCCGAGGCACCACGGCGGCAGCCCAGACCACCGGAGGCATGTACGCCTTCACCAACGCCAACATCGGCAGTTCCTCCCTGGGCATCCAGCCCGGTGGCAGCGATTGGGCGCCCGGTACGCTCACGCTGCGCATCCAGAACAATACCCCGGTGACCCTGTCCTCGGTGGACGTGGCCTATGAACTGTGGGTTCGCAACGACCAGCCCCGGGGGAACAGCTTCAACTTCTCCTGGAGCACGGATGACGTGACCTACACGCCCGTTCCGGCGCTGGACTATACCAGCCCGCTCGCGGCCGATGGCCTGGGCTTCGTGCTGAACACCCGGAGCACCACGGTGACCAGCCTCAGCATTCCGTCGGGTGGTTTCTTCTATGTGCGTTGGAGCGGTGCGGATGCCGGTGGATCAGGGTCGCGCGATGAATTCGCCCTGGATGACATCACCATCACGGGTACGGGGGCCGGGGCCCCCACCCCCATTGTTGGTTTCACCTTGTCCAGCCAATCGGTGGCCGAAGGCGGCACGGCCAGTGTGGGTGTATCGATGAACATCGCCCCGGTGGCGAACGTCACCGTGGACATCGCGGACCTCCTCACGGGCACGGCGACCAGCGCCAGCGACTACCCGTCCTTCAGCGCCACCACGCTCACCTTCACCCCTGCCGATACCTACCCGTTCACACAGACCGTCAATTTCCCCACGACAGGTGATCCGGACTATGAAGCGAACGAGACCGTGAACCTTCAGCTGTCCGTCACCGGTGGAACGGCCAACCTGGGCACTTCCGCCCAACAGATCACCATCCTGAACGACGACCTGCCCAGCCTGGTGATCAACGAAGTGGACTACGACCAGGACGGCACGGACGCCCTGGAGTTCATTGAGCTGAAGAACACCGGTGCGACGGCCATCCCGCTCGACGGCCTCAAGGTGCAGCTCATCAACGGCAGCACCAACCTGCCCTACTTCACCTTCAACCTGCCGAACGTGACCCTTGCCGTGGGCGATTATTTCGTGATCTGCGGCACCGGCAGTTCGGTCGCCAACTGCGACTTCCAGTCCGGACCGGCCACCAACCTCATCCAGAACGGAGCGCCCGATGGCGTGGCCCTGCTCACCAGCACCGATGTGATCATCGATGCCATGACCTATGAAGGCAACATCACCGGCTATACCGAAGGAAGTGGTGTGGGTCTGGACGACGACCCTGCGCTGATCCCGAGCTACGAGCAGCAAGGTCTCTCCCGCTTCCCCGACGGTGTGGACACCGATCAGAACAACGTGGACTTCAGCCTGCGCTGCGTCACCCCGGGTGCCGCCAACGGGGCCACCAACCAGTTCTGCCTCTGCGAACCGCCCACCTTCACCGTGAACCCGGTGTGCGTGGATGACTTCACGTGGGACGTTCTGGTGAACGTGACCGACCTGGGCAGCAGCGCCGCCGTGGACATCTTCAACGACCTCAACTTCGACTTCGAGTCGGCCGTCGGCACCGGTGTGTACACCATCGGCACCTTCAACAACCTGGACCTGGTGGCCATCACGGTGACCCACGACACGTACGCACAGTGCAACGTCACCATCGGCAGCATCACCGAGGATTGCACCCCTCCCCCGCCGTGCACGGAGAACGAGATGGCCCTGACCATCAACACCGACACGTATCCGGGCGAGATCACGTGGGTGATCCAGGAGGCCGGCGGTGGTCCGACGGTCTGCTCCGGCGGCCCCTACTTCCAACAGCTCAGCACGATCACCGAGAGCTGCTGCCTGCCGAACGGCTGCTATGAGCTGGTCCTGTTCGACAGCTTCGGCGATGGCCTTGACGCACCGGGCAGCTACGTCCTGGCCGATGAGCAAGGCCAGCGTGTGCTGGACAGCGATGGCAGCTATGGTGCCACCGGAACGGCGAACAACCCCTTCTGCGTGCCCGTGGGCTTCGACCGACCCATCTTCCAGCAATGCGACAAGGAGGATTGGCTGCCCACCGGCGTGATCGTGGCCACCGAGAACCCGGCCGTGAGCGACGAGTGGACCGTGGGTGACCAGACGGATGACGGCTACCAGTTCTGGTTCTTCGATGCCGATGGCGGTTACAGCCGCCGGATCTTCCGCAGCCACGCCGCCAGCGGTGGGTTCGGCCCGGCCAACGCCACGCGCGCCTGCCACCTCAAGCTCAGCAGCATCGTCACCCTGCCGCTGCCCACCAACCGCCTGCTCAACGTCCGCATCCGCAGCCGCGTGAACGGAACGTACAACGAGTTCGGCCCCGCGTGCCGCTTCCGCATCCCCAGCCCGGCCGTCACCTGCCCCACCACCAAGCTCATCGACAACCCCAACAACGCCAATTTCTCGTGCGGGGTGACCCGTGCGTTCGGTGCTTCGGACAAGGTGCATTGCTACCCGGTGGCCGGTGCCTCGCACTACCGCTTCCGCTTCGAGGCCGACGGTGGAGGCTTCGTCCGCCAGATCACCATCACCAGCACCAACCTGGTGCTGAACTGGGCCACCCTGCCCTTGCAGAACGGCGTCACCTACGACGTCACGGTGCAGGCCAGCCTGGACAACGCCGCCACTTTCTGTCCGGCCGGGGATGTCTGCACGGTGAGCATCAGCAACCCGCCCAGCGCTCAGGCCCGCAGCATGAGCGCGACGAACGCGCCAAGCTTCACCGTGTTCCCGAACCCGAACGACGGCAGCAGCTTCACCGTGCGCCTGAGCGATCTCGGTGCCACCTCGGCGGTGGTGCTCGAGGTGATCGACAGTCAGGGCCGCTTGGTGACCTCACGCGGGCTGGCCGTGGTGGCCGGCCGTGTGGATCGGACCATCGCCTTCGATCAACAGTTGCCGACCGGTCTTTACCTCGTCCGCCTCACGGCCGGAGACCGCGTGCTGACCGAGCGCCTCGTGGTGCGTCGCTGACGGACCTGAACGGAATGAAGAAGCCCCCTTGGCCGGCCAAGGGGGCTTCTTCGTGGATGGGCGTCGGTCAGCGGATGAGCACGGGACGGCTGGCCCGGGTGCGGCCCTCGGCGTCCATCAGGCGCATCACGGCGGAGCCCGGTGCGATCCCGCGGACGTCGATCCGTACGGTGGACCGACCGACCGGCCATCCACCGCTCAGCAGTTCCCGGCCCATGACATCCACCAGTTGCCAGCGCTGACCCACGGCATCCGGCATCCACTCCACCACCAGCTCCTCATCCGCCGGCTGGGGATAGATGTGCAGCAACTCCGCCCCCGCCACCTCTGCCAGGCCGATCGACACCATCTCCAGGGTGTCGGAACGCAGCTCGCAGTTGTTCGCGAAGCCCCCCACCACGTAGTAGAACCCATTGCTCGTCGGGGCCCAGGTCTGGCCTGTGGCCCCGCCGATCGGATCGCCGTTCAGGTACCACTGGTAGTCGTTCGCCGCGGTGCTGCTGAGCACGGCCCCGTCGAAGCTGATGGAGGGCGGGTCCATCGGGCACCGGTCCACGATCTTGCGCACCTGGCCGTTGCTGGTATTGCCCGTGTAGAGCTCACCGTCCACGCCTTCGGCGATCACCACATAGCCTTGTGTACCGGAGGCCAGCCCCAGCTCATCCACCCAGCCGCCAAAGCCGTCCGGCGTCAGCATCCAGAACTCACCCGCACAGTAGTCCGTGTAGATGTGACGACCCACCAGACGCGGATAGGTCGCGCCGCGGTAGACCCGACCGCCGATGGCGCTGCACCAGGTGCCGCCCGTTGCGATGTTCTCGTGCACGCTGACCGGGAACTCGTAGGTGGACATGCCCTGGCATCCGCCCGTGTTGTAGGGGGCGTCACCTTCGTAACAACGCCAGCCGAAGTTGGGCCCGCTGTTATCGCCCGCGGGCCAGAAGTCGAGCTCCTCCCAGGCGCTCTGGCCCACGTCACCGATCCACAGGTCGCCTGTGATCCGGTCGAAGCCGAAGCGGTACGGGTTGCGCAGTCCGCTCGCCCATATCTCCGGCAGCGTGTCGTTGTTCAGGCCCACCCACGGGTTATCCGGTGGAATGGTATAGGTGGTGTCGGGATCGCTCACATCCAGGCGGATGATGTCACCCAACGGGTCGCTGAGGTCCTGCGCGTTGTTCTGCGGATCGCCGCCACTGCCGCCATCCCCAAAGCCCACATAGAGGTGGCCGTCAGGACCGAATTCCAGGTCTCCTCCATTGTGATTGGCGAACGGTTGCGGCCATTCATACAGCACCTGCTCACTGGCCGTGTCGGCCGAGTCCGGGTCGCTGCTCACCCGCCACCGGCTGATGCGGCTGATGCCGTTTCCCGTGCCGGCCGTGTAGTGCACATAAAAGAACCCGTTGTTGGCGTAGTCCGGGTCGAAGGTCAGACCCAGCAACCCCTGTTCTCCGCCCTGGTCGTTCACCGCGGCGGTGATGTCCAGGAAGGGCTGGGACACCACCGTCATGCTGTCGCTGATGATGCTGATGAGCCCCTGCCGCCGCGCGGCGAAGAGGCGGTCGTCGCCGGCGTGGGCGAGGTCCACCACCTGGCTGAGGCCGGTGGCCCAGGGCACCAGCTGTAGCTCCACCGGGTTCTGGGCACGGATGGGCAGGGCGGCCAGCAGCAGAGCACCGGCCATGAGCGATCGTTGATCCATGTATTCGCGTTCGGTTTGGCGCCAAGGTACTGGCGCGCGTGGCCGACCATCGAGGCGATCCGACGGAACCCCCTTGGTCTCCCACGGAAGCGGCCTGGCCGCCGTGCGTCTACTTTTGCCGCCCCATGGGCCTTCACGAGGAGATCGAACGCCGGCGCACCTTCGCCATCATCAGCCACCCCGACGCCGGGAAGACCACCCTCACCGAGAAGTTCCTCCTCTACGGTGGCGCGATCCAAACGGCAGGCGCCGTGAAGAACAACAAGATCCGCAAGGGCGCCGCCAGCGACTTCATGGATATCGAGCGCCAGCGCGGCATCAGTGTCAGCACCTCGGTGATGACCTTCCACTATGCCGGCAAGTTGGTGAACCTGCTGGACACCCCCGGCCACAAGGATTTCGCCGAGAACACCTACCGCACCCTCACCGCGGTGGACAGCGTGATCCTGGTGGTGGACTGCGTGAAGGGCGTGGAGGAACAGACCCGGCGGCTGATGGAGGTGTGCCGCATGCGCAACACGCCCGTGATGGTCTTCATCAACAAGCTCGACCTCGAGGGCCGCGACCCCTTCGACCTGCTCGATGAACTGGAGCGGGAGCTGCGCATCAAGGTGACCCCGCTGAGCTGGCCCATCGGCATCGGCCACACCTTTCAAGGGGTGTACGACCTGTACGACAAGGACCTGCGGCTCTTCGAGGAGGTGAAGACCAAGGTGGAGGGCGCTGCGGTGCACATCGACGACCTGGCCGACCCGCGCCTCGATGCACAGCTCGGCGAGGATGCCGCCCGGCAGCTGCGACAGGACGTGGAGCTGGTGGAGGGCGTGTACGGTGCCTTGGACCAGGACGACTACCTGGCCGGACGCCGGGCTCCGGTCTTCTTCGGCAGCGCCTTCAACAACTTCGGGGTGAAGGAGGTGCTGGACACCTTCGTGCGCATCGCCCCACCGCCCCAACCCCGCCCCACCGACCAGGGCGAGGTGTCACCGGAAGAGAAAGCCTTCAGCGGCTTCGTGTTCAAGATCCACGCGAACCTCGACCCCAACCACCGCGACCGCATCGCCTTCCTGCGGGTGTGCAGCGGGCGGTTCCAGCGGAACACGTATTACCACCACGTGCGCCTGGAGAAGCAGCTGCGCTTTGCCACGCCCACCAACTTCCTGGCCGCGCAGAAGACCATCGTGGACGAGGCCTGGCCCGGCGATGTGATCGGCCTCTTCGACACGGGCCACTTCAAGATCGGCGACACGCTCACCGACGGTGCCCGGTTCCAGTTCCGCGGCATCCCCGCCTTCTCACCCGAGCTCTTCCGAGAGCTGGTGAACATGGACCCGATGAAGAGCAAACAGCTGGATAAGGGCATCCGCCAGCTCACGGACGAAGGGGTGGCGCAGCTCTTCGTGCAGCAGCCCGGCAACAAGAAGATCGTGGGCTGCGTGGGCGACCTGCAGTTCGAGGTGATCGCCTACCGGCTGGAGCACGAGTACGGCGCCCGTTGCGCCTTCCAGTCCATCCAGGCGCACAAGGCGTGCTGGCTCACGGCCACCGACCCCGACGCCCTGGACCGCTTCATCCGTGTGAAGGCCCAGCAGGTGGTGCAGGACAAGGACGGCAACCCCGTGTTCATGGCGCCGACGGCCTACATCCTCGACCTGGAGCGGCGCGAGAATCCGGCGATCACCTTCCACACCACGAGCGAGTTCAAGACGGCCGTGGCCTCCTGAAACGACGAAGGCCGCCCGCAGGCGGCCCTCATTCCGTCGGTCCGGTCCGTTCACTTGGCGGCCTCGTGCCACACCTTGAGCTGCTGTTCGGTGAGCACCGCGTTCAAGCGGGTCTCCACCATCTCATCCATCACCTTGTACTGGCCGGGCATATCGCCTTCCACCACCTCGGCAGGCTGTCCTTCGAAGCGCTGGCGCAGCGCATCGCGGTAGCGCTCCACTTCCAGGTAGGCGTCGAGGACCTGGGCGCGCTGGGCCTCCGACAGGGTCACCGTGCGATGCACCAGCTCGGTGCGCTCCTCGGCCTTGGCCTTCATCTGCGGGGTGTCCACGACCTTCACCTGGCGCTCCTGGGCGGAGGCCAGCACAGCGAACGCGGCGAACGAAAGGGTAAGGATGCTCCTGCGCATGTCCTGGGGATTGTGAGGTTCAAAGATAGCTCACCCCATGGACGCGCGGAAGCCGGGAACGTTGCCTTGCCCACGATCCGGCGTGGGATCCTTTTCCCCGGCCCGCTGTTTGTTGATCGGGTGTTAACGGCCGGGATCCGCCCACAGGGCCCGTCTAGTTTTGCCCCATGCGCATCCGCTTCTCCCTGCTGCTGGCCGCCCTGCCCCTCACCGGTCTGGTGGCCCAGGAACAACGGCGTCTCGAATTCCGCATCACCGGCACCGAGAAGGACACGGTGTACCTGGCCAACTACTACGGCAACAAGCTGTACTACGCCGATACCGCCGTGGCCGACGCCAAGGGCGAAGTGGTGTTCGACCGGCCCCAGGGCTACAAGGCCGGGGTGTACGCCGTGGTGGTGAAGGGCCCCAAGTACTTCGAGCTCATCGTCAACGAGCCCCAGGTGCGCATGCGCACGTCCGCGGCCGACCTGATGGGCGCCATGGCCGTGGAGAAGAGCCAGGAGAACAGCCTCTTCTTCGGCTACATCCGCTTCCTGAACGAGCGGAAGTCCCAGGGCGACAGCCTGCGCACCCTGCTGAACGACGCCACCGACCCGCTCCGCCGCAGCGTGCTGAAGGGACGCCTGGAGGAACTGGACAAGGAGGTGCGCACCTACCAATCCGACCTGGTGGCCAAGGCCCCCGGCTCCCTGGTGGCCGCCATCGTGCGCATGAGCATGCCCGTGGACCTGGAGAAGCCCAGGCTCCCCGACGGCCGGGTGGACAGCATCGCCGCCTACTACCAGTACCGTGAGCATTACTGGGACCATGTGGACCTGAAGGACCCGCGCATCATCCACACCCCGGTCTTCCAGAACAAGTTCGACGAGTACATCGGCGCGGTGGTGCCCCAGATCCCCGATACCATCATCAAGCTCGCCGATGACCTCATCGGCCGGCTCGGTCCCAGCGAGGACCTGTTCCGCTTCGTGGTGCACGGCATCACCTACAAGTACGAGACCAGCGACATCATGGGCATGGACGCCGTGTTCGTACACATGGCGCTGACCTACTACTGCCCCAAGGCAGGCGGCAACAGCAAGGCCTTCTGGATGAGCGAGGAGAAGCTCAAGAAACTGTGCGAACGCGCCCAGAAGCAGGCCCCCCTGGTGATCGGCGCCAAGGCCACCGAGCTCATCCTGCCCGACACCACCGAGCAGGTGTGGAAGAGCCTGCACAAGCTGCCGAACGACTACGTGCTGCTGGTGTTCTGGGACCCCCATTGCGGCCACTGCAAGAAGGAGCTGCCCGCCCTGTACACCAGCTATCGCGACACGCTTCGCCCCATGGGCATCGAGGTCTTCAGCGTGGCCAAGGCCACCGACAAGAAGCTCTTCGACGACTGGAAGGCCTTCATCCGCGAGCACAGGATGGACTGGGTGAACGTGGGTCTCACCCACACGGTGTACGAGGAGGCCAAGAAGGACCCCTACAAGTACATCCCCAAGCTCACCACCATCCAGAGCCTCAACTACGCGGACAGCTACGACGTGTACGCCACCCCCAAGTTCTTCCTCATCGGTCCGGACCGGACGATCGTGGGCAAGCAGCTGAACCCCACCCAGGTGGCCGATCTCGTGAAACGCCTCCGCGAACGGGACAAGGCCGGGTCGAAGCCGTAGGAGTTCATCCCGTATCGGTGCGAAGGGGAATGCTCATGGGCACATGTGCCCCTGTGGTCATGGGAACATGTGCCCTGGGTGAGGCGTCACCGGTCTTCTTTCGCTTCCTGCGGCTTTCAGCGCTGCACCGCGACCACGGTCGTGCGTGGGCGTGAACGGCCCCGACGGGCGGCTCAGTCGCGCTCGGTCTCGTTGGCCCAGATCATCTCGGTGATGCTCTGGCCGTTCTTGAAGTAGAAGGTGCCCCACTTGGCGATCACCTTGCTGTACTCGTCCGCCTTGTTGCCGTTCACCACCACGCGGC
>JADLBK010000028.1 GCA_020847755.1 Flavobacteriales bacterium
ACCACTTCCGCCAGCGCACCAAGGCCGGCGAGGTGGGCAGCAGCGCCATGCCGCACAAGGTGAACCCCATCGACTTCGAGAACGCCGAGGGCAACCTGGGCGTGGCCAACGCGCTGTTCGCGCACCTGGCGGAGAAGCTGCCCATCAGCCGCCTGCAGCGCGACCTCACGGACAGCACGGTGACGCGCAACATCGGTGTGCCCATGGCCCACACGATGCTGGCGGTGGATGCCATCGGCCGCGGGTTGGACAAGCTGCTGCTGAACGAGGAGGCCATCCACCGCGAGCTGGACGCGCAGTGGGCCGTGGTGGCCGAGGGCATCCAGACCATCCTGCGCCGCGCCGGCTATCCCGAACCCTACGAGCGCCTGAAGGAGCTCACCCGCGGGAAGGAACGCATCGCTGAAGCCGACATCCACGCCTTCATCGACCGGCTGGACGTGAGCGAGGCGGTGAAGCAGCAGTTGCGCACCCTCAGCCCGCGCCACTACACCGGCGTGGACCTGATGAGCCGGATGATCCCCTAGGCGGATGCGGACACGCGTGTGGATCGCCGCGGCGGTCGGCCTCGCAGCGGCCGCCGTGCTGCTCGTGCAGTGGTGCGACGTGCGGGTGCGGACGGCGAGCGCCCCGCACCTGGTCGACCACGCCGCCCAGGTGCCGCTGAACCGCGTGGCCGTGCTGCTGGGCACCAGCGCCCGGGCGCGGGGCGGTGGCCCGAACCTCTACTTCACGCATCGCATCGCCGCCACGGTGGAGCTCTTGAGGACCGGGCGCGTGCAGCACGTGCTCATCAGCGGCGACAACCGGCACAGCTCCTACAACGAGCCCATGGACATGCGGCGGGCACTGATGGCGGCGGGGGTGGACAGCGCACGCATCACCCTGGACTACGCCGGCTTCCGCACCCTGGACAGCATGGTGCGGGCGCGCGATGTGTTCGGGCAGCCGGGCTTCGTGGTGGTGAGCCAGCGGTTCCACAATGAGCGCGCCATCTTCCTGGCGCGCCGCCTCGGCATCGCGGCGGTGGGCTTCAACGCGGCGGACGTGCCTGCGGGCTACGGCCGGCTCACGATGCTGCGCGAGAAGCTCGCGCGGGTGAAGCTGCACCTCGACCTCTGGCTCGGCGTGGGGCCGCACTTCCCCGGGCCGCCCGAGCCGATCCGCTTTCCGCAAGGGTGATCAGGCGCCGGCCAGGCGCTGAAAGGCCACCAGGTCGGTGCGCGGGATGCGGTCCAGGCCCAGCGCGCGCATCTGCGTCACCACCTGGCCGCGGTGGTAGCTGCTGTGGTTCAGGGCGTGCATGATCATCTGCCAGGCGGGCTGGTCGTAGGGGTTGCCCTTCAGGTCGTGGTAGCGGCAGGTGGCCAGCAGGCCCTCTTCATCGAGCGAGCGCGCATAGCCGGTGAAGCGGTCCACGTGCGGCATCAGCGTGTCCAGCTCCTGGGTGGGCTCGGCGGGCCAGCGCATGGTGGCGCCGGTGAGGCGGAGGAACCAGGCGTTCTCCGCATCGCGGATGTGCATCAGCGTGCCGCGCAGCGTGGGGAAGCTGCTGGCGGCATGCCGGTCGAGGAGGGCATCGGGCTCCTCCTTCAGGCGGTCCACGAAGGCGGCGTTGGCCCATCGGTCGTACGCGGCGTACTGCTGGATCAGGGTGCTCAGGGGGCTCATGGGTGGATAAAGCTGTTCAAAATTCCGATGCGGCGTTCGGCGATCGCCATGCGGCACCGGTCGAATTTCGCGGGGACATTGTGCGCATGATCGGAACGCTGTTCGGCAAGAAGAAGATCACCGAGGACCGCCTCGCCAACGTGTTCGTCAACGCCCTGCTGGAGCTGGTGGGCCATGGCTTCGCCGACGTGGCCGCCGAGCTGAACGAATCACCGGAGCTGGTCGGCGACCAGGTGCTCGATGCCACCGACGATGGCGCCTTCCTGATGATCGTGCTGGCCGGCAACCTGCTGGAGCTCGACCGGCAGCTGCCCTCCGGGCTGGACCGCCGGCTGACGGCGCTCGTGCTGAGCAAGTTCGCGCAGGCCACGGGGCTCCGCTCCTCGGACCTGGAGCGTGAGGTGGGCGCGCTGAAGGCGATGATGGCGCGCCTCAACCACCCCAGCAAGAACACGGTGTACGCCATGAGCCGCGCGCTCTTCCACCAGTACGACCTGTTCGGTCACCAGACGGACGAGTACTTCCGCGACAAGCGCGAGCCGCACCCGGTGACGCTCAAGCGCCTCAACGGGCTGATGGGCTTCTTCCTCTGGGACTGGGAGAACTTCCACGAGCACTACCGGATCGCCTCCTGAGGCGGTCAGCGCGGCGCACCCACGTTCAGCTGCTCCACCGCCATGCGGGTGATCTCCTCGCCGATGGCCAGTGCGGCCGTGGCGGCGGGTGACGGGGCGTTGAGCACGTGGATGTGGGTGCCGCGGCGCTCGATGCGGAAATCGTCCACCATGGCGCCGTCGGTGCCCAGCAGCATGGCCCGCACGCCGGCACGGCCCGGACGCAGGTCGTCCATCTCCAGGGACGGCACCAGCCGTCGCAGGGTGCGCAGGAAGAGGCGCTTGCTGAACGCGCGGCGGTATTCGTCGATGCCGTAGCGCATGTTCTTCATGAAGAGCTTCCAGGTGCCGCCATAGCTCAGCGCATCGGCCGTGTCGCGCAGGTCCACGTCGGTCTTGCCGTAGCCCTCGCGCTTGAAGGTGAACACGGCGTTGGGCCCGCACTCGATGCTGCCGTCGGTCATCCGCGTGAAGTGCACGCCCAGGACCGGGAAGCGCGGGTCGGGCACGGGATAGATCAGGTGGCGCACCTTGTGCTTGGCGTGGTCCTCCAGCTCGTAGTAGTCGCCGCGGAAGCCCACGATGCGCTCGGGGAATCGCACCCCGTCGGCCTTGGCGAGCCGGTCGCTCTGCAGCCCGGCGCAGAAGATGGCGTGGCGCGTGCGGTAGGCGCCCTTGGTGGTGCGGATGGTGCTGAGGGCCTCGCCGTGCTCGGTGCCGGTGACGCGCTCGCCCAGGTGCACCGCGCTGCGCGGGTTGAGGGCGAGGGCGAGCTCGGCCATCTTGGCGGTGGCGCCGCGGAAGTCGATGATGCCGGTGCAGCCCACGTGGATGCCGGCGATGCCGGTGCAATGCGGTTCGATCTCGCGGATCTCCGCGGCGTTCACCCGGCGCAGGTCCTCGATGCCGTTGGCCTGGCCGTGCCCCCAGCTCTTGTCCAGGCGGGGCAGCTCGGCGGGGTCGGTGGCCACGATGAGCTTGCCGCACACGTCGTGGGCGATGCGGTGCTCGCGGGCGAAGGCCACCAGCTCGCGCCGGCCGGTGACGCAGTTGCGGGCCTTGTAGCTGCCGGGCTTGTAGTAGATGCCGCTGTGGATGACCCCGCTGTTGTGGCCGGTCTGATGGTCGGCCAGGGCCTGCTCCTTCTCGATCAGCAGGATGTCCAGCTGCGGAAAGCGGGCCTGAAGCTTGAGAAAGGTGCCGGCACCCACGATGCCGCCGCCCACGATCACCACGTCCCACGTACGTCCGTTCTCCATGTCGGGTGTGTTGCCTGCGGCGCGAAGGTATCGGGGCGGAGGGCGCCGCCTCATGCGGTGGCGGACGCGGCGGTCTCGGCCCGGGGCACCCGCAGCAGCAGCAGCAGGCCCAGCACGAAGAAGCCGCCGATGGCGATCACCGTGTTGCGCAGGTCGCCCGTGAGCTGGAACACCAGGCCGTAGGCCAGGGTGCCGAGCACGGTGCCCAGGTAGTAGCTCACGTCGTAGAAGCTGAAGAAGCTGGCGTGGTCGGTGGTGGCGGGCAGGAACTTGGCGTAGGTGCTGCGCGAGAGCGACTGGCAGCCGCCCATCACCAGGCCCACCCCGGCGGCCAGGGCGTAGAACTCGTGCGCCCAGCGGGTGAACTAGGCCGCGATGCACAGGCCCACCCACACCACCACGCCCACCGACAGGGCGCGCAGGTTGCCCACCCGGCCGCTGAGCCGTGCGAAGAGCCCGGCGCCCACGGCGGCCACCAGCTGGATGAGCAGGATGCTGATGATGAGGCTCTCGTCGCCGATGGGCACCACCTGGCCGGCGGCATCGTGGTCCTTGATCTCGCGCGCGGC
Organism: Flavobacteriales bacterium; assembly: GCA_020847755.1. Classification (GTDB taxonomy): domain Bacteria; phylum Bacteroidota; class Bacteroidia; order Flavobacteriales_F; family PHOS-HE28; genus PHOS-HE28. Next base: position 4,114 of record JADLBK010000028.1, read on the forward strand.
GAAGGCCACGGCCAGGTACATCACCGTCTGGATGCCCATGTTGAACACGAAGAAGGCGGTGAGGAAGCCGCGCAGGCGGGGCATGGCGCGCAGCTGGCCCCACACCTTGCGGAGTTCGCGGTAGCCGGCGGTGAGGGCATCGTCGGCCGGGGGGCGGGACGTGGCTGTCCGGGTGGGCAGCGCGCGGAAGGGGATCTGGGCCCAGCCGGCCCACCACAGGCCGACGGTGAGGAAGCTGAGCCGCGCGGCCAGGCCGGGCGTGTCCGGGATGCCGAAGAGCGCAGGCTTCATCACCATCGCCAGGTTGATGACCAGCAGGAGCACGCTGCCGAGGTAGCCCATGGTGTAGCCGCGGGCGCTCACCCGGTCATGGTCCTTCTTCTCGGCGATCTCCGGCAGGAAGGCGTCGTAGAACACCAGGCTGCCGCTGAAGCCCACACAGGCGAGCATGAAGAGCGCGAGGCCCAGGAGCAGGTCATCGAAGGTGAAGAAGAAGAGGCCCGCACAACTGGCGGCGCCTACATAGCAGAAGGCCTTGAGGTAGGCCAGCTTGTTGCCCCGGCTGTCGGCGATGCCCGAGAGGATCGGGGCCAGCAGGGTCACGATCAGGAAGCCGGCGCTCAGCGCGTAGGACTGCAGGCTGTCCGCAGGCACGCCGTAGCGCGCGGCCACCTTGTCCACGCCGTTGTCCATGGTGATGGCGGCGTAGTAGATGGGGAAGATGGCGCTGGTGATGGTGAGCGAATAGGCCGAGTTGGCCCAGTCGTACATGGTCCAGGCGCGGATGATCCGCGGGTCGCCCTGTTGCATGATGGACCGATGGGGTGGAACGGTGAAGCGGTGCGAAGGTGCGGAACTTCGGCACTCAAGGCGCAGGGACCAGTCCCAACCACGAGGCGATGGGCATGAGCCAGGGAGCAACGGACCGCAGCGCATCTGCACGCATCGACCTGATCGGGCTCTGGATCGTACCGTTCAACCGGAGGCACTCGGTGCGATAGGTCATCACTTCAGCCTCCGAGAAATAGCCGAAGCGATGTCCGAGGACCACCATCGATCGGACCTCGTTACAAGAACTTCGTGCGATGCGCAGAAAGCGTCTGAACTCCGTGTTCGAACCTCGGTCGAACCCCTCTGCGAAGTTGCTTGGAGACACTTATCGCTGCTCGATGGATCTGATCCCGGAAGGCGAAGTCCTTGTGGTCCTTGAACTTCAGGTGGATGGCGGCGGACAGATCAATGGCACGTTGCCAGGCCACGATCTCCTCAACGTCCTTGAAAGCGGTTATGAGCGAAGTGTTCCCCACAAGCTAGGACAGGCACCGTCACCCTAGCTCCCTTGCACCACTCCACCCTTGCACCACTCCACCCTTGCACCACTCCACCCGATCCCTGAGCGTCCGGATCACTCCAGCTCGAACTCCACGCGCCGGTTCTTGCTCAGGGCCACCTCCTCCTCTCCGGGGTCGGCGGGGCTGTCGGCCTTCTGACCCACGGTGGTGATGCGGTCGGCGGCGATGCCGCCCTCCACGAGCACGGCCTTCACGGCGTCGGCGCGCATCTTGCCCAGTTCCAACAGGTCGGGGCGCATGCGCGTGCGGTCGTCCTCCACCACGTCCATGTGGCCCACGAGGCGCACCTTCACGGCGGGGTCGGCCTTCAGCGCTTCGATCACGTCGTTCAGCGGCTGGTCCATGGCACCGTCGATGCTCTGCTGGAAGCGCTTGAAGTAGATCACCGTGGCATCCACCTGCTGGGCGGGCTTCAGGCTCTTGTTCACCGTGGAGCGCCTGCTGTAGATGAACTCGCTCTCGGCCTTGTCCAGCTGTTCGCAGGTGCACTCGCTCATCAGCTTGATGGGCTTCACGCTCACGTCATCGATGTAGTAGTAGGCTTTGAACACCTGGGGGCGCACCTCGCCCTTGGGGCGCTTCACCTTGCCCGTGACCACCTTGTCGTTGGCCACCGTGTTGCCGAGGATCAGGTATTGCTCGTCACCCTTCGCTTCGTACACGCCGCACACGCCCTGCCAGGAGTAGAGGTCGTCGTAGATCTTGGTGCGCAGGTTGGGCACCTGCATCTCGTAGGTGAGGGCCGCCTCATCGTCCTTCTTCACCATGATCTTGCTGACATAGGCGCCCAGTTCGTTGGCGCTGTACTTGCTGAGGTCGGCCAGGCTCACGTAGTAGCTGATGCAGTACTTCTGGCCCTTGGTGAGCATCTTCTTGAACTTGACCTGCAGGTAGCTGCGCGGCTCCTTGTTCATGTAGCTCCACCACATGAGCCCGGCGTAGTTGCTGCCGGTGAGGGCGCCCTGGTCGCCGAACTGGTTCCGCGGTGCGGAAGCCGGGCTGCTGTTCACCACCTGATCACTGAACAGGTCGGCGGGCACGGCGGTGGGGCTCTTCCAGCCCTTGGCCATCTCGATGCTGCCGAGCCGCTTGAGCTTGCCCTCGACCTCCTCGAAGCTGCCGTTGGGCACCATGTTGAGGCTGTCCTCCACGGGGTTCTCATCGTCCTGGGCGACGAGCGGGGCGGCAAGGAACAAGGCGAGCGGGAGCAGGAAGGGTCGGAAACGCATGGTCATGGTCGATGGGTGGGCAAGATAACGGTCGCCGCTCGACCGGCCGGGCAAGCCGCGTGCCA
>JADLBK010000029.1 GCA_020847755.1 Flavobacteriales bacterium
GCGGCCTTTCGGGGCCTTCCGGCGTTGCTCGCCCCTCACAGAGCTACCGGCCATGCTCGGGTCTCGCGCCTGGGCTGGCCCCGAAATACCTGCCGCTCGCTTCCAAAAGTCATTTTGAGATGCGCTCCAGGCACCGAGGGCCGCTCCGCGCGTGTGCTCCCGTCCAGTACGGGTGGATCGCCACGATGTCCGGCGCGCGTTCCTTCCCGGCGGCACGCTGTCGCGCGAGATCGCGAAGAACGGGTCGTTGGGACGACGTGGCCGTGCCGGGAACGCACCGGTCGGTTCCGACACGCCCCCGGCCAGGCGGCGCCATCGGGAAACCGTATCTTGTTTCCGCGATGAACACGGTGAAGATGATCGGTCGTGCGGGTGCGATCGCGATCCTGTGGACCCCGAACAGGCTGCGGGTATGGACCTGACGATCGAGAACATCCTTCTGGTCGGGTCGCTCCTGCTCTTCGTGAGCATCATCGTGGGCAAAACCTCCTACAAATTCGGTGTGCCCACCCTGCTGCTCTTTCTGTCCATCGGCATGCTTGCGGGATCCGATGGCATCGGCGGCATTCACTTCGAGGATCCGAAGCTGGCCCAGTTCATCGGTGTGGTGGCCCTCAACTTCATCCTCTTCTCCGGTGGCCTGGACACCGATTGGCAGGCCGTGCGGCCCATCCTGCGCGAGGGCATGGTGCTCTCCACCCTGGGTGTGCTGCTCACGGCCTTGTCCCTCGGCGTGTTCGTGTGGTGGGTCACGGACTTCTCGATCTACGAGAGCCTGCTTCTCGGCTCCATCGTATCCAGCACGGATGCGGCCGCCGTGTTCTCCATCCTCCGCTCCAAGAGCCTGGCCCTGAAGACCAACCTGCGGCCCACCCTGGAGCTGGAGAGCGGCAGCAACGACCCCATGGCCTATGTGCTCACCATCGCTTTCCTCTCCCTGGTGGTGGATCCGGGCCGCGGCCTGGCCTCGGTGCTGCCCCTGTTCCTGCAGCAGATGATCATCGGGGGCATCGCCGGCTTCGGCTTCGGCCTGCTCAGCAAGCTGATCATCAACCGCATCCGCCTTGACTTCGAAGGTCTGTACCCGGTGCTGGTCATCGCCCTCATGTTCATCACCTTCTCGGCCACCGACTTCGTGGGCGGCAACGGCTTCCTGGCCATCTACATCTGCGCGGTCTACCTGGGCAATCAGGACCTCATCCACAAGAAGACCATCCTGAAGATGTATGACGGTCTGGCCTGGCTGATGCAGATCGTGCTGTTCCTCACCCTGGGCCTCCTGGTCTTCCCCACGCAGGTGTTCCCGGTGATGGGCATCGGCCTGCTGATCTCGGTGTTCCTCATTGCCGTTGCCCGGCCCATCAGCGTGTTCCTGAGCCTGATGTTCTTCAGGATGCAACTGCGACGCCGGTTCTACATCTCCTGGGTGGGGCTGCGGGGCGCCGTGCCCATCGTGTTCGCCACCTACCCGCTGCTGGCCGGCATCGACAAGGCCCCCATGATCTTCAACATCGTCTTCTTCGTCTCCCTCACATCGGTGCTGGTGCAGGGCACCACGCTCGGGGTGGTGGCGCGCTGGCTTCATGTGGCCATGCCCGAGCGCATCAAGCCCATCACCGAAAGCGAGAAGCTCATCCTCGAGCTGCCCCGAACGGCCCTCCAGGAGATCCATGTCCTGCCCGGTCACCAGGCTGTCAACAAACGGATCGTCGACCTCAAGTTCCCCAGCTCCGCGTTCATCGTCATGATCAAGCGCGACGATGCCTTCCTCAGACCCGGGGGCTCCACCGTCATCCGGCCCAACGACACGCTGATGGTGCTGGCCGACCGGCAGCAGGACCTCGACCAGGTACGCGGAAAACTGACCGCGCCTGCGGAACCCAAGACCTCCTGATGCCATGGGTGAACGCTTCATCATCCTCATCGACCTGACCGAGCATGCCGGGGACCTGCTCACCTATGCGGCCGACAGGGCCTGGGGGAGCGACATCGAACTGCTGCTCGTGCACCAGACCACGGTGGTGGCCCCGGCCTTCACCGATATCGAGATCAAGCGGGAGATGACCCAACTGGCCAATGCCGAGGCCCGCAACGCCCTGAGGGCATTGGCACAGGAGTGCATCCCCACCGCCGTCAAGGTGTCCTACTCGGTCTCGGAACAGGCCCTGCCTCAGCGCATCGCTCATCTCCTGGCCCAACCCTTCCACCACCTGGTCTTCGTGGGCATGAAGGGGACGGGGCTCTTCAAGAAGCTCGTGGTGGGCAGCGAGGCGATCAACGTGATCAACACCGTCGACCACTGTGTGGTGGCCGTGCCCCGTGGCCTCCGCACCTTCTCCCAGTCCACCCTCCATGTCGCGGTCACGGACAAGTTCCCGCTGAACATCGCTGCGCTCAACCACTACCTCCGCTTCCTGGAGGGCCGTGATCCCCGGATCGTCTTCTTCCACCTGGCCGCTCCCGGAGAGCATGCCGCCGGCATGCTTGAACAGGTGCGGGAACTGGCCCACGCGTTCGCCGATCGCTACCGCACCGAGCACGCCATCTACGAGGGGGAGGACCCCTTTGAGGACATCAAACGGGTGGTCCGCGACCACACCGAGGAGGTGCTCGTCGTCCAGCGGGGCTCACGTCTGCTCACCGATCGGATGTTCCGCCGATCCCTGATCGACGACCTGGTGTACGAAGGGCACATCCCGCTGGTGCTGCTGCCCTAGCGGCCGGCCGAGCGTTCCCGCTCGGGGTCCGGCTGAGGGTCCCGGTCGGGTTCCAACACGGCGGGGTGTCCCGTGGCGCGGCGGGGTCGGCTTCGCGGCCATGGCGATCTTCCGGTGGCGAACAGGTGATCAAGCCTCCGCAAGGACCTCCCGTGATCCCCCCGCGCTCCGTGTTCACCACCCCCAGGCACGACCTTTGCCAGGCCACCGCTCAACCCGCCGATCATGATGCACACGTTCCGCTCCACCGCAAGCTTGTACCTACTCACCCTCACCGCCGCGGCCTCCGCCCAGCTGAGCCCCGCCTGGACCGCCGCCACGGGCCCCGTGAACTGGATGCGCACCACCAGCGCCGGCGCCCTGGTGGTGGCCACCACCGAAGGCCTCAAGGGCGTGGATCCCGCCACCGGCGCCGTGGCCTGGACCGTGAAGGAGCTCGCCGCAGCGCCCGAGACCGGCTATCGCGAGGTGGAGCGTACCCCCTTCATCGCCGTGGCCCCCCAAGGCCGGCCCGAGGCCCTCTTCGTCCTGGAACCCTTCAGCGGTACTGTGGCCTTCAGCAGCGATGCCGCCGGCATCAGCAACGTCACCAGCACCTGGTTCCTGTATGAGAACAACGCCATCGTGGTGGTGGGCCAGAAGCCGGACAAGACCGCCGCCATGGCCTGCGTGGACATGGCCACCGGCGTGGTGCGCTGGACCAAGGACGATAGCTTCAGCCGCCTCACCGCCTGCAACAGCGCGGGCCCCGACGCCATCCTGCTCAGCACCCTCTTCTTCGCCTACAAGCTGGACGCGCGCACCGGCGCCGAGCTGTGGAAGAAGAGCCCGGACCCCGCCTTTGAGAAGATGAGCGGCCTGGCCGCCATGCTGGACAAGGGCGGGGCCAACATCAACGTGCCCGGCGTCACCGGCGTCTTCATCACCACCCCGCATGCGCCCGGCCTCGGCTTCATGGGCATGCAGACCGAGCAGCGCAAGGAGAGCACCGACAGCCAGGGCAAGAAGACCGTGACGGTGACCCACAAGACCTTCGTGAACGCCTTCCGCATCGACGACGGCAGCTACGCCTGGAGCGCGCCGCTGCAGATGCAGCAGAAGCTCGGCACCCTGGTGCCGCTGAAGCAAGGCCTCCTCGTGGGCGCCGGCGACACCCGCAGCGTGGACCTGCTGGACTATGCCACCGGCACGGGTAAGTGGGGCAAGAACGGCAAGGGCATCAGCGTCAAAGGCATCCTGGCCGGTGCGGTGGAGCTGGAGGATGGCACCCTGCTCACCAGCGGCAGCGGCGACGGTGTGGTGACCCTCGTGGACGCCACCGGCACCGAGCGGTGGAAGAAGCCCGTGAAGCTGGACGGCGTGGTGCGCAGCGTGCGCCTGCTGGGCGGCGATGTGCTGGTGGCCACCGAACAGGAGGTGGACCTGATCGACCGGGCCACCGGCCTCAGCCGCCTGCAACAGCCGCTGCAAGGCGGTGCCGGCCTGGTGGCTGTGCACAACGGCGCCACCTATGTGTTCAACACCAAGGACGGGCTGTTGTACAGCGTGTCCGAAGGGGGCGGCGCGGCGCGCGCCCTCGGCACCACACCCGTGGTCTTCGAAGGCAAAGAGAAGCCCACGGCCCTGGAAGGATCCGCCGAGGGCCTGGTGCTGAGCAGCGATCAGAATCTGGCGCTGCTGCGCACGGACGGTACGCTCGTGTACCGGAAGTACCTGCCCGCCCCGCGCGAGAGCGGCCTGGTGCGTGCGCTGAAGTACGCCAGCGCCGTGCGCGCCATCTACGCCGCCGCCGCCTACAGCACCACCAGCGCGGCCTTCGGCGCCGCCAGCCAGAGCATCCAGGTCACCGATGCGGGCAGCGCCGCGGCGCGTGATGTCACGGCAGCCGTCAGCCAGGTCTATGGAGAGGGCGCCAACGCCGCCGTGGGTGCCGCCGCCCGCTTCTTCCAGGAGGCCAACGCCCGCTTCACCGCCAGCGCCACCACCGCCGACCTGCACTTCGTGATGACCCCCGAAGGCAAAGGCGCCAACGTGCTGAAGGCCCTGCGCCGCACCGACGGCAGCGAGGCCGCCAGCATCTCCCTCGGCACCGAAAAGGAGCCCCGCTACGAGGTGGACGCCTTCACCAACGCGGTGTACCTGGCCGAGGGCGACGGGGTGAAGGGCTTCAGGCCGTAAGGGGGAGGGGGCTGCTGGTGTGGGGAGCTGGGCGCGGTACACCACCGGAGCCCATCCGAACATGTCATAGAATAAGCAGCCCGAAGGGATGCGTGGCAGTCTCCCCTAGCTGGACGGGAACAGCTGGTGCGATGGGGTCTCTGATCGGACACCTGTGCTTCGAGCCACGCCCGGCCCTCAGATGTAGCGCCTCAGCACGGCCTGCACCTCCGCCGTATAGCCACCGCCGAAGAGCAGGACGTGTACGAGCAGCGGGTAGAGCTGGCAGAGCTCCACCCGCTCGGGCCAGCCGGGTTCCAGCGGGCGCTCGCTGTGGTACGCCGCGAAGAAGGCCTCCTCGAACCCGCCGAAGAGCCGCGCCATGGCCAGGTCCATCTCGCGGTGGCCGTAGTACACGGCGGGGTCGATCAGCACCGGCGCCCCATCGGCCGCGCACAGCACATTGCCGCTCCACAGGTCGCCGTGCAGCAGGGCGGGCGGCTCGGCGGGGAAGAGCCCCTCCAGGCGCGGGTACAGCCGGTCGAAGCGCTGCACGGTGGCCGGGTCCAGCCGCCGGCGGTCGCGCGCCTGCTGCACCAAAGGCTCCAGCCGGTGCCGCACCAGGAAGCCGGGCCAGTCCGCTTCGCGTGTGTTCACCTGCGGCAGCAGGCCGATGTGGTTGTCGCGCTCCAGCCCGAAGCGGGGCGCGCGGTGGCCGTGCAGCACCGCCAGCCCGCGGCCAAGCGCCTCCCAGAACGCCGTGCGGCGCGGCCCCGTGTCGATGTGCTCCAGCAGCAGGTAGGCCTCGTCGTGGTCCTCGCCGTGGCCCACCACCTGCGGCACGCGCAGGGCGCCGGCCCGCGCCAGCCGCTGCAGCCCGTCGGCCTCGCCGGCGAAGAGGTCGGGGTGCTTTTCGGCGTCGAGCACCTTCACGAACCAGCGCCCCGCCGGGGTGTGCAGCCGGTAGGCCGCGCAGATGCTGCCGCCGCCCACCGGCTCGCTGTGCTCGATGTCCATGGGCTCACCGACATGGCGGCTCAGCCGCTCGCACAGCCGCTCGATCAGGGAGCCGGAAAGGGGCATGCGCAAAGGTGTGCTGTGGTCCGACCGCGTGTGTTACATTTGCGTCCCGTTCGCAGGAACGGTTGTCATCCTGGGGAATTAGCTCAGCTGGCCAGAGCGCTTGCATGGCATGCAAGAGGTCACCGGTTCGACTCCGGTATTCTCCACACAAGGCGGTCCCCCGGGCCGCCTTTTCTGTTCGGGAACGGCTCATTCTGTCCATCGGCAACGTTCCATCCGCTTCTGCGTCCCATCTTGCAGAGCCCTCCGCCGATGACGCACATCTTCCACCCCACGGACCTTTCCGAGGCCGGGGCCACCGCCTTCCGGCACGCGTTGCGCCTGGCCGTGGCGGCCCCCGGCAAGCTCACCATCCTGCACGTCGCCGACGGCGAGGCCCACCGCAGCGACCTGCCCGGTGTGCGCCAGGCGTTGGTGGAGTGGGGCCTGCTGCGGCATCCCGAGGACGAGGAGGGCCTCAGCGCCCTGCGCCTGGCCGTGCGCAAGGTGATCAGTGCCGAGGGCGATCCGGTGGCCGCCTGCCTGGACCACCTCATCCGGCATCCCGCCCAATGGCTGGTGCTGGGCACCGGACAGCGCACCGGCACGGACCGCCTGATGAAGGCCTCGGTGGCCGAGGGCCTCATGCGGAAGTCCCGCGTGCCCGCCCTTGTGGTGCCCTCCGGTGTGCCGGGCTTCGTGCTGCCCGACAAGGGGCGCGTGGCCCTGCACCGTGTGCTGCTGCCCGTGGGGCCGCCCGCCCTGGCCCGCACCGCCGGGATCGCGCTGCACGACCTGCTGCAGCGCTGCGGCACGGGCCAGGTGGAGGTGCACACCCTGACGGTGGGCGAGGCCACCCTGCCCGCCGACCTCCACGACCGCCTCAACGGCCGGGCCTCCTTCGTCCACCACCACGGCGACGGCGATGTGGTGGATGCCATCGTGGCCGCCACCGACCGCCTCGCCGTGGACCTGGTGGCCATGGCCACCGAGGGGCACGACAGCCTGGGCGATGCCGTGTGGGGCAGCCGGGCGGAACAGGTGCTCCGCCGCCTGCGCATCCCCGCGGTGATCGTGCCGTCCCAGTTGCCGGTGTAGCGGGATCACCGGCGACCCCGGGCCCGATCGGCGGTGGCCAGCCACGCGCGGAAGGCCTCCTGTGCACGCACGGCCTTGGTGCCGCGCGGCGCCTGGCGGTACCGGTTCTCCTGCTGCGCGTCGATCACGCGCGCCTTCATGGTATCGGCCCACTGCAGGTCCAGCATGCGCAGCACCTCGGCCTTCACCTCGGGGTCGCGCAGCGGGAAGGCCACTTCCACGCGACGGTCCAGGTTGCGCTCCATCAGGTCGGCGCTGGCCAGGTACAGCACCTGTCGGCCCTGGGCGTGGAACACGTACGCCCGTGCATGCTCCAGGTAGCGGTCCACGATGCTGATGGCCGCGATGCGTTCGCTGGTGCCCGCCACGCCAGGCACCAGGCAGCAGATGCCGCGCACGAGGAGGCGGATGGGCACACCGGCCCGCGAGGCGTCGTACAGCTTGCCGATCATGGCCCGGTCCTCCAGGCTGTTCAGCTTCAGCAGGATGCCCGAGGGCCTTCCGGTGCGCGCTTGTTCGATCTCGCGGTCGATGAGCGTTTCCAGGCCGCTGCGCAGCCCGGTGGGGGCCATCAGCAGCTGCCGCAATTGGGGCACGTGCCGCCGGTCCGCCAGATGGCGGAACACCTCGCTCACCTCACGGCACAGCTCGGTGTCCGCCGTCAGCACGGCACAATCGGCGTAGAGCCGCGCCGTGCGCTCGTGGAAATTGCCGGTGCCGAGGTAGGCGTAGCGTTTCAGCACGCGGCCTTCCCGCCGTTCGATGAGGCCCAGCTTGCCGTGCACCTTCAGCCCCTCGTAGCTGTAGAGCACGCGCGCGCCGGCGGCCTCCAGCTGTTCGCCCCAGTGCAGGTTGGTGCGTTCGTCGAAGCGCGCCTGCACCTCCACGAACACGGTGACCTGCTTGCCCGCGCGCAGCGCGTCGATGAGCGCCTCGCACACCTGCGAGCGTTCGGCCACGCGATAGAGCGTGAGGGCGATGCTGCGCACCTGCGGGTCGCGTGCGGCCTGCCGCAGCCAGTCCACCACCACCCCGAAGTCGTGGTAGGGGAAGTGCAGCAGCAGGTCGCGTTGTGCGATGCGGTCGAAAAGCCGGCGGCGGGCGGAGGCGCCGGGGCGGGGGAGGGGCGCACGCTGCGGATCGCGCAGCGCCGCATGGCCCTCCACGGGCAGGCCCATGAGGTCGCTGAAGTTGTGGTAGCGGCCGCCGGCCACCAGGTCGGGTCCCTTCAAGCCCAGCAGCGATCGCATCGCCTTGCGCACCGCGGGGGGCATGCGCTCATCGTACAGGAAGCGGCTGGGCACGCCGGTGGACCGTTTGCGCAGGCTGCGCCGCACCTTGTCCACCACGCGTTCGCCGAACTCCTCCTCCAGGTACAGCTCCGCGTCGCGGCTCAGCTTGATGGCGTAGCTGTCCACCAGCTCATGACCGGCGAAGTGGTCGCGCAGGCCCAGGCGCATCACATCGTCCAGGAAGATCAGCGCCGTGCGCCCACGCGCGGCCGGCAGGGTGAGGAAGCGGCCCACCGCATCGCTGGGCACGTTCACCAGCACGAGCCGTTCGCGGCGTTTGCCCTTGCCCACGGGCCGCA
>JADLBK010000030.1 GCA_020847755.1 Flavobacteriales bacterium
CTTCACGTTGCGGATGGCGGCCTGGCCTTTCTGCGGATAGGTCTCCGCCGCGCCGTTGATGGTGTTGCAGCTCACCTCCGTGTCGTAGCAGCCCAGCAGCTGGATGCCCGCGTAGTTGGTGGTGTTGTCGGTCATGTGATCGTGTTGGCGGCCACCAGATAGTCCGAAGCCGCTGTGAGCTTGATGCCCGTGTGCGCCGTGGTTACACCGCTGCGGAAGGTGATGGTGTTGTTGCGGATCACCGAGCCCCCGTTCATGCCGTTGTTCTCCTCCACCCGGATGGCCGTATAGCCCTTGGTGGACTGCCCCGGAGGTGGGTTGGTGGCGAAGGTGATGGTGTTGTCCTCCACCAGCAGGCCCCAGGCCCCATCGTTGAAGAGCAGCTCGATGCCGTCGTACTTCGTGTCCAGTGTGTTGTTGAACAGGTGAACGGTGCGGCCCAGGCCGCACTTCTCCATGTGGTAGGCCGTGCCCACCTGCTCCATGGTGTTGGCGCTGCTGGTCACGTTCATGCGCCGGGCGTACACGCCCCAGCGGCATTCGCGGAAGGGTGGGAGGCCCGTGATGAACGATCCCACCTGGTCCAGGTTGTGCCAGCCCGCCGGGGCATCCACATGGATCGCCGATCCATTGCCGAGCAGCGCATAAGCCGCATCAGGCTGGAGGTAGTGGAAGGCGCAGTCGCGCACGGTCACATCGCAGCGGTCGGCCACGATGCCGTTGCTCAAGTGGTGCATCACGTTCCAGCCGGTGGTGAGGTCGAGTTGCATGCGGTTGACCTCGAAGGCGGCATAGCCTTCATTTCCTACAGGTGTGGCCTGCCCCGGATAGGGTTGCGGCATGGTGCCCGCACTGTAGAACTGGTTGTTGTGGCTCACCAAGGACACGCTGTTCACCGGCACGCCTGTGATCACCGGCACCTGCACTGCCACGCGGTTGTTGTGGAACTGGTTGTCGCGCAAGCTCACCACCGCGCCGTCCAAGGCCATCACGGCGTTCTCCGCATCATCCACGAAACTGCGGGCGATGTAGAGCGTGCCGCCGCTTTCCACGGTGATGCTGCGCCACATGGTGCCGCTGCAACTGGTAATGGAGGTATTGCGGATGTCCAGCGTGGCCCCGTTCTTCACGATGATCTCCGCGCCGGGCTCCATGGTGACATTCGCATTGTCGAAGGACGTGTTCGCGTCCACGATGTACTCGCCCTGGATGTCCACGGTCCCTGAGAAGCCGTCCATGCCGCCGCTGGCCAGCGTGCCGTGCGGGACGAATGCGGCCGCCTGGCAGCAAGGCGAGGAGTCGATGATCTCGAAGATCTGCTGCGACGAGCACCCGTTCGCATCCTGCACGATCACCGTGTAGGCGCCCACGGGCAGGTCGGTGACATCCTCCGAGGTGGCCCCGTTCGACCAGGCATAGGAATACGGAGCAACACCCTCCGTGGCCGTGATGGCGATCGCACCGAGCTGGACCGTTGAGCAGGCAGCATCGGTGATCTGGTGATCGAGCTCGATCACCGTATTACCCACGATCACACTGCGCAGCCGTGTGCAGCCGGCCCCATCGGTAACGGCCACCGTATACGTACCACCGGCCAGGCCGGTCGGGTCCTGTACCGAGGAAGAGAAGCCACCCGGCCCGGACCATTGGTATGTGAACGGGCTGGTGCCGCCGCTGACGGTGATGTCGATCGAACCGCTCATTCCCGCGTTGCACGTCGGGATGGATATGGCGTTCAACGTCATGGCAGGTGAGACCGCGATGCTGTAGAAGCCGGCGATCCCACAATACGCGTAATCACCGCCGAGCAGCACGTAATAGATGCCCGGCGTGAGGTTGAACACGTCCTGGTCCGTACTGAACAATCCTCCACCGGGCCCATACCACGCATAGGTAAACTCGCCGGTGGCTCCGGTCACGGTGATATCGATACTGCCGTTCGTCGCTCCCTCACCCGTGTAGCACGCCGGGGTGACCTCGGCCGAGACCTCGATCGGCTGGACATTGGGCATGGTATAGGTGGCCGTTGCGGTACACTGCAAGCCACCTTGGTCTTGCACCGTGACCGAATAGGTCTCCCCTGGCGTTACCCCCGGAAGATCCGCAGTTGTACCGCCGTTCGACCAGGCATAGGAAAAAGGTCCCGTGCCACCCGTCAAGTATTGTTGGATGGTTGAATTGCATGCCGGCCAGCTCCACAAGGAGATCTCCAAGGCCGGGCCTGGTGGCACTTCCACCGAAAGGAAGTTGGCACAACCGGCAGCATCGACCACAACGAACGAATAGGATCCGGAAGCGACATCCGTCAGATCCTCCACGGAGGCGGTCCCGTTCCCTTGGTCCCACTGCCAGTGGAAGGCATAGGGCGCGGTACCACCGGACGTCGTTACGTCCACATCCGAGCCGTTGCAATCCTGCGACAGCACATAGTCGTCAACACTGGGCGGAGTGGCTTGGCCGATCGAGAAGATGCCCATGGTCTCGCACCCCAAGAGGAGGTCCGTTACCTCGACGGTATAGGTGTTCTGCGGTACACCGGTGAGGTCCTCGGAGGTCGAACCATTGCTCCATACAAATCCGAACGGCCCGTCGGTCCCCGTCGCGGTGAGGTCGAGGGCCCCGGTGTTGGAGCAGGTCGGAGCAGGGGTCGCGGAAAGGACCAGGGGCTGCGTTCCGATGAGTTGGAAACTCGCAATGACAAAGCACCCGGACGCATCCTGGACCACGACATGATGGTTGCCGGATGCCAGGTCGGCAATGTCCTCCGTTGTAGCGGAGGATCCGTTCGGCCCGGACCATGAGAACGAATAGGGCGCGTTCCCCCCGGTCACCGTCAGGTCCACCGCACCGTTGTGTCCACCCGCGCACGGGGCGGTGATGGTCCCCGAGTAGGCCAGGGTGCTCGCGGTCCCCTCCACCGTGAAGAGCGCCGATGCCGTGCAACCCGTCGCATCCGTCACCACCACGTGGTGTTCACCGGCATACAGGCCGGAGCGGTCTTCATCCGTGCTCGCCTGAGGGGACCATGAATAGCTGTACGGCGGAACACCGCCGCTCACGGAAAGGTCGATCGTCCCAACGGCACCACAGACAGGCGTGGATGTGCTCGTGGCGCTCAGTTGCATCACCGGCGCGTTCGGCAGGAAGATGTTCGTCCGGGTTCCCGTACAGCCCAGGGCATCCGTGATCACCACGGAGTAGAATCCACCGTTCATGTTTTGAAGATCCTCGGTCGTTTGGCCTTGTGCCCAGGCGAAGCTGTACGGTGCCGTGCCACCCGAAGGCGTAAGGTCGATGGCGCCTACCTGGCAGTTCCAACCATTTGGCGAGACCGTGACCGTGCCTGTAATGGCGGGCAGGCTATTGACCGTGAAGAATGCGAACGTAGAGCAAGTGCCGGGGGGCGACTCGAAGAGGTTCAGGAGGTATTCGCCAGGGGCCAATCCGGAAACATCCTCCGTGGTGGCGAGGAGGTCGTTGCCCGTGTACCATCGGAACTGAGGGTCGATGAGGCCCGGCGGTGGTGTGATGTCTATTGCGCCGCTGGCGGGACCGGAGCACGGCGCATCCGTGATCATGGCTGGCATACCGGCATCGATCTCGATGACGCTGTAGTTCCCGAACTGATCATAGACGGCAACGGAGAGGGGTTCTCCACCAGAATTCATCACGATGTCCTCTTGGTTGGAGAAAATGGAGGTGCCGTTCGACCAGGCGTATTGGTAGGGTGGCGTTCCTCCGGTCACTGTCAGGTCCACCGCATAGCCGCTTTGGCACATGAAGGTGGACGTGTAGGAGAGCGAAAGTCCCGGTCCACCGAAGGGCTGATGCATGGCCAGGGGCAGGCCCTCCGGGATCTGGGCATTTGAGTGATGCGCTCCCCATACTAAGAGCACGATCAGCATCAGTCGCAAAATGTTGTCATTTCGTTGTCGGTTCATCGCTTGCTGGTGTTCTTGTGTAATGACAGGTCAACGAGAGATCCTGATCAGCATCCAGGGGTGTGATGATGACCGGCGCGGCGCATTAGGCATTGTGCTGCCGGCGACTAGCCGTAGGACCTGCGGTCGAATTGCGCAATGACGGACTCGCTGAACAAATGATCCGGCTGCCCGCCATGGGAAGTCCATGGAAGTAGTGCTTGACGAACAAAAAGCAACTGCACGGACATCGCTCCGCACCTGCGCCCCAACCTTAACCGCCAACAACAGGCAACAACACGCAACGATCTTGTGTATCCTCATGGCACTTCACTCAAGGGTGGATCGAGCGCCTCCGGCCAACAACACAACAGAGATAAGCCTTCTGCCTCGGGATCCCAAACGGAGTGCATGTTCCACCTGCTGTGATCCTGGTGTGCATGTTCAATCGTTTACATCGCCGCGTAGGCACAAAGGTGGGCTGTCGACTTCGGTGCCACAAGGGTGTTTTACACGGGTCCACTACCGTATTTTACACGTATTGCACATGTCCCGGAGAATGTGCGTGCGCTCCGCACATGCTGGGCGAGCCAGGCCCTTTTCACCCGGAGCTCGAAGGATAGACCTCCCCCCCCATTTCAACACCTCTCCTACGTTGGGACAGGCCCTGGCAAAGAACACACGGAGAAGATCCACTTGGATGCGCAAGCTGGAGGAAGGGTAAAGAGGACCTGTCTGTTACGGGCAGGTCCTCCTTCGCAGCACCGAAATACGACAGAGCGCTGGCCACCACATACTCCGGAGTGCTGGCCATCCCAGAAGCGCTCCCTGAAGAGCATTCGGGCAGCTAACAAGACCTTCTGCTAGAACGTACTGAGCGGAGAAAGACCGGTCTGGTGGTTCAGGCAAGCACGCCAGCACTCTTCCGAAAAGGTTCCCGTGCAAAATGCTTCGGGTCCTTCACTTTTTCCCGGTGGGTGACGTGGTATTCGAACTCGTCGCGGAAGTGGCGGATCGCCGAAGCCACGGGCCAGGCGGCGGCATCGCCCAGCGGGCAAATGGTGTTGCCTTCGATCTTCCGTTGGATGTCCCAGAGCAGGTCAATGTCCTCGCTGCGGCCTTCGCCGTGTTCCAGGCGCTCCAGCACCTTGTCCATCCAGCCGGTGCCTTCGCGGCAGGGGCTGCACTGGCCGCAGCTTTCGTGGTGGTAGAAACGAGCATGGTTCCAGGTGCTGCGCACGATGCACTGCGCGTCGTTATA
>JADLBK010000031.1 GCA_020847755.1 Flavobacteriales bacterium
CGTCCTTGAAGCCGCTCTCGGTGTCGAGGCTGAAGGCCACCCCACTGGCGCCCAGGTCGGAGCGCACCATCTTCTGCACGCCCACGCTGAGGCCGATGTCGAAGTGGTCGTAGCCGCGGGTCTGGCGGTACACGATCGCGCGGTCGGTCCACAGCGAGGCGAAGCAGTTGCGCACCGCGGCGATGAGGTCCTGGTGGCCGCGTACGTTGAGGAAGGTCTCCTGCTGGCCGGCGAACGACGCATCCGGAAGGTCCTCGGCGGTGGCGGAGGAACGCACGGCCACGTCGGTGGCCTCCTGGCCGTATTTGCCGCTGAGCTCATCGTAGTGGGCCATGATCCCCTTCCAGATCGGCTCGGGGAACTTGCCGTTCTTGATCAACGTGCGCACCGCGAGGCCGGTACGCCGGATGTTCTCCACATCGTCCGCGTCGAGCCCCGCCACGATGTCGCGGATCTTCTGGTCCAGCTCGTTGTGCGCGATGAAGGCCTCGTAGCTGGCCACCGTCACCACGAAGCCGCCGGGCACGTTCACGCCCAACCGGCCCAGGTGCTGGATCATCTCGCCGAGGCTGGCGTTCTTGCCGCCCACCGTGGGCAGGTCCTTGAGTTCGACCTCGTGAAGCCATTTCAGGTAGGCGGTGGTGCTCATGGGGATCGGGTGTACGCGTGCGAAAGCGCACTGTACGGGCGTGGCGAAAATAGGTCCGGTGGATGCCTGGGCCACCTGACGCTGGTCAACGCCGGACATCCCCAAGCTCCGCGATCGAACCCGGAGCCTCCGCGCGCGTCAAATGCCCACCTTCACCCCATGCGCGCATCCTTCCTCCTCGTGCTCGGCTCACTCGCCCTGCGCATCACGGCCCAAGGCCCCGAGGTCACCTCGTGGATCATCAATCCGGGCAACGAAACGGGCTACGGCGGCATCGCCACCAACGTGCTCAGCGTGCACTACACGGCTGCGGATGTGTACATCACCAGCACCTGCATCCCCGGGTACGACATCGGCCCGTGGGCCGGCAACCCCAACAGCCCCGCCAACCAGGACTTCTGCTTCCGCATCACGCGCGCACCACAGCCCAACACCGGAACACCGGTGGCCACCCAACTCGGTCACATCGGCGTGTGGCGCAACGGCGTCAGCATCTTCAATGCCCTTGACGGCATGAGCTACAACGACCAAGGGGTGTGGAACCGCGATGCGTTGTTCTGGGAGGGCAGCAGTTTCGACCTCTGTCTGGGCCATCCCGCGCCCAACGGCGAGTACCACCACCACGTGTCGCCGAACTGCCTCTACGACCACCTCGACGATCAACAGCACAGCGACCTCATCGGCTACGCGTTCGACGGGTATCCCGTATACGGTGCGTATGGCTTCGCCAATGCCGACGGCACAGGCGGCATCGTGCGCATGCGCAGCAGCTACCAGTTGCGCACCATCACCGAGCGCAGTACCCTGCCGGACGGCAGCGTGCTGCCCGGCGCGCAACAAGGCCCTGCGATCGACGCGCAGTATCCATTGGGCGCTTTCATCGAGGATCACGAATACGTGGCCGGTAGCGGCGAACTGGATGAGCACAACGGCCGGTTCAGTGTGACGCCCGAATATCCCGCTGGCATCTACGCCTACTACGTCACGCTCGATGATCAGCTGGATCCGGCCTATCCGTACGTGATCGGGCCCACCTACTACGGCACCGTCGCACCGGGGAATACCGGACCCGGAAGCGGCCACAATACCGTGCCCGGAGGGGCTGCGCTGTACAGCCCGGGCGGCACCGGCATCAACGAGACCCGGGCCACGACGGCCTCCGCACATCCCGTACCCTCTCACTCGACCGTGCGGCTGCACGCGGATGCGGTGGTGCAACACGTGGACCTGCTCGATGCACAGGGCCGCCTGGTGCTGCAGAGCACACCACAGCGCGACCAGGTGATCCTGGACCTCACGGAGCTGCCGGCCGGCACCTATTGCGCGCTGCTCCGCTGCGCGGATGGGCACGTGCTGCGTGTGCGCGTGGCAAGGGCGTGATCGCGTGAGGAAGGCAGTAGATCCATGGCACGGAACATAGATCCGCGCCAGCGGAGGAGAACAACGAGGCCTCAGTCCTTCACCCACCGCGCATGCCACAGCCGGTCGCCATCCTGCACCCGCAGAGTGTAGCAGCCCGGCGGCAAGGCGCCGAGGTCAAGGCTGATGCTTGCGCTACGCATGGGCTCCACACGCAGCACACGCCCCCACGCATCCAGCACCTCCAGCCGCGCACCATGCACTGACGCCTCCGCCATCCGCAGCGTCACGTGATCCGTTCCGGGGTTGGGGAACACGGACAGGCCGTGCGCATCCGCTTCCTGCGACGGCACCCCGTTGGTGCCCGAGATGGACACCTGCAGCTCGGTGGCATCGCTGGAGCAGTTGGACTGACCGGTGTTGTTCACCACCACCGTCACCGTGCCCACCGGCCCCGCCCCCCAGGTGACGTCGATGCTGTTGGTGGAGGAACTTCCCGTTCCCCCTGTGATGGTCCATGTCCAGGTGTGGCCGGCGATGAAGGGCACCGTGTAGGTGGCCGTGGCCCCCGGCACCACGGCCGGCGGACCACTGATGGCCACCGGAGCGGGGGGCAGCGGGCCGCCCACGAGCACCGCCAGGGCCGGCGACCCGAACGGACCGGCGTAGACCGTGTCGGACACCACCTCGATGGCCTGCACCGTGCTCCATGCGTTGCTGATCGGGGCCGCGTTCCAGCAGGTGGCCGCCCCTGTGGCCAGATCGAGCTGGGCGATCCGGTAGCGCGTCTGCCCGCCCATCAGGTAGGAGTTGCCCCCCACCCAGATGCGGTCGCCACCGGGGTGCAGGCTCAGCACCTCGTAGCTGCTGTTGTTGGGGGCGAAGGGCGCCAGCGTGCCGGCCGGGGTGAAGGCCGCCACGCCCTGCCGGTTCTGTCCGGCGATCACGCTGTAGTCACCCCCCACCACCACGTGGTCGTTGGTGCGCACGATGGCCGTCACCCCGAAGTTGTTCACCGACGGCTGCGGGTGCCAGGTGCTGTCCAGTTCGCCCGTGGCCAGGTGGAAGCGGCACAGATCATCATACACGCTGGGCCCCGATGCGAAGCGGAAGATGCCGCCGGCATAGACGTAGCCGTCGGCCACGAGGATGGCGTTGATGCTGCCCTGCTCCTCGAACAGCGGCGTGCTCTGCCAGCCGGTGGGCAGGCTGGTGGCGGCGTCCACCGCCACGATGCGGCACGGGCTGAAGGGGCAGTAATAGAAGGTGCTGCCCTGCGCGCCCACGCCCTGGCGCCACGAGACGAAGTTGGCCACATCGTTCCACGGCTCCAAGGCCCCCGTGGCCAGGTCGAACATGGCGATACCGAGGCGCTGCTGGCCGTCCACCGAAGTGAAGGAGCCTCCGGCGATCAGCTTGTCACCCGCCCGCGTAATGGTGTTCACGTAGTTGTTGCCCACGTTCGGCGCCCAGCTGTCCAGTGCCCCCGTGGCGGCGTTGAAGCGCGCCAGGCGCCCACGCGGCGTGCCGTCCACCGTGGTGAAGCCACCACCGATGTACACCGTGCCGCCGATCTTCTCGATGGCGTACACGCTGCCCCCGGGCTCGGGCATGTTGGGCACCAGGGTCTGGGCACCGGAGCAGGCGGCGGCAACGAGCGCGGCAACGAGAAGGGAAGGACGCATCTACGGACGGGCCGGGCGTTGATGCCCTGGACCACGCCAAGCTAGACGGCATGGTGCGCCTTCGGTTGCCGCAGGGCGGGGGGTGCGCGATGGCAGCGGTGCATCGACCCGCTTCGACACCCCGGCAGCGTTCCCCTCCCCGCCCGCGTCCTAGCTTCGATCCACCGCCATGCACACCCGATGCCTCCTTGTGGCCGCGCTCTGCGGCGCGCAGCACGCCCACGCACAACCCTTGCTGGAACGGGCCGATCAGCGCGCGGACCTCATGCACCACACCCGGATCCTCCCGATCCCCGGACCGGCCTGGGCCACCTTCGGCGACAAGAACGACCCGGGCGGTGTCGCCTCCATGAACCTGCTGTCGGCGTGGAACAGCACCGGTGACCTGCTCTGGAGCACGGGCTTCGCCGACATGGTGTTCGTGGCCGGCGATGTGGCCGCCGGGCCCGACAGCAGCATCCTGGCGTGCGGACCATGGAATGGGTGCGATGTCCTGGGCACCCACAGCATCATCACCCGGATCAACGGCGATGGCAGCACCGCCTGGTCCGCGCCTGTGGCCGTGGACGGGCTGCAGCACATCGCCACCCACGCCGACAGCCTGCTGGCCTTCGCCACGGCGAACATGGTTCACCTCACGGACCTGAATGGCGACAGCTTGACCCAATGGTCCACACCGGACGCACCGGTGGAGGCCTTGTGCTGGACCTCCAATGACCACCTGCTCCTGGCCGCGAACAGCGCCCTCCATCTCACCTCCGCCTCCGGGATCCCCCTCGGCATCACACCCATCGGTGGCGTCGTGCGCCAGCTCGCGGCCCGGCCCGACGGCCACATCTGGGTGCTCCGTGCCGACGAGGTGCTCAGCGTGTCCGCGGACCTGCAGTCCATCACCGCTTTCGACCTCAGCGCCTACACCACCGACGCGCGCCGGCTGGCCACCGATGGCAACGACGCCTGGGTGCTGACGCCCACCGAGGTCGTTCGCGTGGAGGCCTCCCTGGGGCCGATCGGCAGCTTCCCGCTGAACCCCTTGCCCGGTCATCAGGTGGCGGACCTCGCCTTCGGCAACGGGCGCCTCACCACCGCCGGACACGCCGACCTGTTCACCACCACGGCCGCGGTCCTGCGCGACTACGACAGCACCGGCCTCACCGCGGTGCACGATGCCGATGTGTCGATCGCGATCGCCGCCGTCGACTCCACCTGGCTCGTTCCGCTGGGACCACCCAACATCCATTCCCTGCGCACCGCGCTCACGCTCACCCTGACGAACCACGGGAACAGTGTCGTCCACGAGCTGCTGCTCTCGCATCAGCTTGGCCAACCCTGGATCTGCGGGCTGGCCGGCACCATGCTGCCGCTCACGCAGCTCAACCTGCAGCCCGGGCAGAGCGTGGACGTGCCGTTCACGCTGACCACGGGCTTTCCGCAATCCTTTCCGCCCGGCAGCACGGCCACCGCGAACGTCTGCATCGTGGCCGCCAGCCCGCAGCACCGCGTGGACCGCACACCCGCGGACAACCAGGCCTGCACCACGATCTCCATCGTGGGGGTGGGGATCGCACAGGAGGTGGGTCTCGCCACGTTCACCGTCTTCCCGAACCCGTTCTCCGATGAACTGAACCTGGCGGTCGATCCCGGAAGCGGTCCCATCGACATTCGTCTTTGCGATCCGGTCGGACGCGTCGTGCACACTGAACGTGTCGACCCCGGATCAGCACGGACCCATCGGCTCAAGCTCCCCGCGCTCCTGCCGGGTGCATATGTCCTCAGTGTGCACCGCAGGTCGGGCGCGAGATCCATGCAGGTTCTCCGTTCCGCCGTGCGCTAGCGCCTCGAACATCCTCAGCCCCCCTGGCGCAAGAGTTAGGCGAGGCTCTGCGAGCCGTCCTCTTGTGCCCCCACGATCACCTCGCTCGCGCCGATGTTCGCTGGCGCGGATCCGCGATACGCAACCGGCTGCCTCAACGACCCGGGCACCGGTGGTTCTTCACGTACCTGAACATCCGGTCGGCTTCGTGGTCCATGCTGTCGTACCGCCCGGCGTAGCCCTCCTCCAAGCCTTTCTCCATGGCCGTGATCGCCTCGGGGCAATCCTTACCGAAGTACGTTTTGATCTCCCGCAGCATTTCCCGGTCCTTGGCCTCGCGCCAGGAATGCATCTCCTTCTTCAGCACATACTTCCCCGCGGCCTTGTCGATGATGTACATGTACGAGAAGTTATCCCAGTAACTCGTCAGGATGTACTGGTCGCTTTCCATGATCACCTCGTGCAGTCGGTCCATGCCCAAGCTCCCGATGGACATATTGATCCACCTGCGCCCCCCGAAATGAAGCTCGGAGACCTTGCTTTGTCCGACCTGCCGTTCACGTTTGTCCTCCTTCACATGGTAGCGCAGGTATTGGCCCGTCATGCTGCATGTGCTGCTCTGCGTGCTCTGCGACTCGTACATCCACACGGTGTCTCCCTTCTCGATGAAGAAGCCCACGGGATCCTGGGCCAGGGATGGCAGGGTGCACAGGTAGAACAACCAGGTGGACAGGCGAGGGGTCATGGCGTTGGCAGGTCGTTGCGGAGCGAAAGTAGCCCGTCCGATCCGCTGGCGAATGGTCGCCCCTCGCTCGCGCCGATGTTCGCTGGCGCGGATCGGTGATCCGTGCCATCCCCTAGCTTGGACCTCGTGAGCCGGAAGTACAAGATCCACGACCAGACCGATGCTCACTTCATGACCTATGCCACTGTGGGCTGGGTCGATGCATTGAGCAGGCCGCTCTACAAGGACATCGTGGTCGACAGCCTGGCCCATTGCCAGCGCGAAAAGGGGCTCGAGTTGTTCGCCTGGTGCATCATGAGCAACCATGTGCATATGATCGCCCGGGCCGCCGAAGGCAGGCAGCTGCAGGACATCCTGCGCGACCACAAGAAGTTCACCGCCAAGAAGATCGTGGAAGCGATCATCAGCAACCCACAGGAGAGCCGCCGGGAGTGGTTGTTGCCCTTGCTGCGCCGACCGGATGGCAGCATCCGCTTCTGGCAGCACGACCTGCATCCCATCTGGCTGCGCACCCCTGCGGTGATCGACCAGAAACTCGACTACATCCACATGAACCCGGTGA
>JADLBK010000032.1 GCA_020847755.1 Flavobacteriales bacterium
CCCCACGAAGGGCAGATACTCGCCCTTCCGGGCGCGGGCCTCGTTGCGCAGCACCTCGATCTCCTGCAGCATGATGTTGATCTCCTGGTTGTTCGCCAGCGCTGTGTCGATCAGGGCCCGCAGGTCGGGATCGCCGTGGAACTGCGCCCAGGGCCTCGCAGCGGAACTGATGCTGTCCGTGCCGGCCCCGAACGTGGCGGGCATGTCCCTGCGCACCTCGCGCACCTTCAACGCCGGTACGCAGGAGGAGAGCGCAAGCATGGCGACAAGGCCGATGCTGGTCAGAAGGTCGGTCGGTCGTGGCATGGGGATCTCGCGCATCAGTCCTTCTTGCGTTTCAACAGGTCGCTCAACCGCTCCTTGAGCGTGCGTATCGTTTCCCGCGACTCCACCTCCTCCTGGGCATGGCGTACGAACTGCTCGGACATGGGTTCGTCGCGTTCATCGCTGATGAGCCTGCGGCCCTGGATCAAGGTGGCGAAGACGAAGTACAGACCGGGGATCACCAGCACCCCGATCACCGTGCCCGCGAGCATGCCCCCGAGCGAGGAGGCTCCGATGGTGCGGTTGCCGATGGCGCCCGCCCCGCTGGCCAGCACCAGCGGGATCAGACCGGCCACGAAGGCGAAGGAGGTCATGAGGATGGGTCGGAACCTCGCCTTGGCGCCCTCGATCGCCGCCTCCCGCACCGTGGCCCCTGCGCGCTGCCTCTGCACCGCGAACTCCACGATGAGCACCGCGTTCTTGCCCAGCAGACCGATGAGCATGATGATGCCGATCTGCGCGTACACGTCGTTGGCGAGCCCCATCGCCTTCAGCATCAGGAAGGAACCCAGGACGCCCACGGGGAGCGAGAGGATCACCACCAACGGCAGCACGAAGCTCTCATACTGCGCGGCCAGAACTAGGTACACGAAGATGAGCACCACGATGAAGATGTACAGCGCCTCGTTGCCTCGCCGGGCCTCGTCGAACGACAGGCCCTCCCACGCGATGTCGTATCCGCGTGGCAGGGACTCCCGGGCCACCTCCTGGATGGCCCTGATCGCATCGCCGCTCGTGTACCCCTCCACGGAAAGCCCGCGGATGGTGGCCGAGTTGTACATGTTGTACCGCGTGATCTCATTGGGGCCGAGACGCTTCTCGAAGCGCATGAACGCGGAGTACGGCACCATCTCCCCGCTCTCGTTCTTCACGAAGAGCCCGCTGAGGTCCGAAGGATAGCGCCGGTATTCCGGTCCGGCCTGGGTGTACACCTTGAAGAAACGCCCGAACCGGATGAAGCCCTGCTCGTAGGTGCTGCCGATGAGGATGTTGAGGTTCTCGACCGCCTTGCCGATGCTCACGCCCTTCTGCATCGCCAGGTCGTTGTCGATGATCATCTCGTACTGCGGGAAGTTCGCCGCATAGAAGGTGAAGAGACCGGTGAGCTCCTTGCGCTGCCGAAGGGCGTCCATGAAGGCGTTGTTGATCCGCTCGAACTCATGGTAGTCGGTGCCGTTGGTCTTGTCCAGCATGCGCAACGAGAAGCCGGCCGACGAGCCGAAGCCGGGCACCGCGGGTGGCTCGAAGAACTCGATCACGGCGCCGAGGTCCCTGGTCCGTTCCTCCAGTTCCTCCATCACCTCGTTCACGTCCTTCTCCCGCTCATTCCAGGGCTTGAGGTCGATCAGGCAGGTGCCTGCGTTCGATCCCCGGCCCTCGGTCATGATCTCATAGCCGGCCAGCGACGACACCGACGCCACTTCGGGGATCTCCTCGCAGATGCGCTGCAGCTCGCGCGCCACCTCGTTGGTGGTCTCCAGCGTGGATCCCGGAGGCGTCTGAACGATGGCGTAGATGGTGCCCTGGTCCTCGCTCGGGATGAAGCCCGCCGGGAGGACCTCGTTGCTCACATAGATGGCCGCACAGAACCCGGCGAGCAGGCCGAAGGTGAGCACACGCCGCACGACGATCCGGTCCAGCACGGCCACATAGCGGCCGGTGAGGCGCTCGAACCATCGGTTGAACGCGTCGATGCCGCGATCGAGGATGGACTTCCTGCGCGCGCCGGCATGAGGCTTCATCAGCATGGCGCACAGCACCGGGGTGAGCGTGAGCGCCACCACGGCACTGATCACGATGGAGCCGGCCATGGTGATGGAGAACTGGCGGTAGAAGACCCCCACCGGTCCGGTCATGAACGAGATGGGGATGAACACCGAGACCATCACCAGCGTGATGGCGATGATGGCGCCACCGATCTCGCCCATCACCTCCTTCACCGCGGCATACGGTGTGAGCTGATGGTCCGCCTCCATCTTCGCGTGCACGGCCTCCACCACGACGATGGCGTTGTCCACCACGATGCCGATGGCCAGCACCAGGGCGAAGAGCGTGATCAGGTTGATGGACAGCCCGAACAGCTGCATGACGAAGAAGGCGCCGATGAGCGACACCGGCACCGCCAGGATGGGGATGAGCGTGCTGCGCCAGTCGCCCAGGAAGAGGAAGACCACGAGGGCCACCAGGATGAAGGCATCGCGCAGGGTGTGCAGCACCTGCTCGATCGACGCGTCAAGGAAGGTGCTGACATCGTAGCTCACCTTGTAATCCACGCCCGGCGGCATGAACTCGGCCTGCTCCTTCAACTTCTCCTTCACCTGCGCGATCACATCGCTGGCGTTGCTGCCCAGGGTCTGCTTCAGCACGATGGATGCGGAGGGCCGGCCGTCGAGGTTGGAGTAGATGTCGAAGAACTCGCTGCCGAGCTCCACGTCCGCCACATCACGCAGGCGGATCAGTTCCCCCTCCTCGTTGGCGCGGATGATGATGTCGCGGTACTGCTCCGGCTTGTTGAACTGGCCCTGGTAGACAAGCACGTACTCCAGCGACTGGGCGTTGATCCCGGAGCTCTGACCCAGGCGGCCGGGGCGGGCGATGAGGCTCTGCTCCTCCATGGCCTTCATCACCTCCTCCGCGGAGATGCTGTAGGCTCGCATGCGGTCCGGTTTCAACCATACGCGCATGGCGTACTTGCGGCTGCCGAGGATCTGCGCCTGCGCCACGCCGGTGATCCGCTGGATCTCCGGGATCAGTTGCGTGAACGCATAGTTGTACAGGAAGAGCTCGTCCGCGTCATCCCCGTTGCCGTAGAGGTTCACGTACATGAGCATGCTGGGCTGCACCGGTGTGATGATCACCCCTTCGCGTTGCACCAGAAGGGGCAGGTTCGGCATCACCTGGTCCACGCGCGTCTTGACGCGCACCACGGCCTCGTCCGGATCGGTGCCCGGCTCGAAGATCACGCGGATGGTGCCCTCCCCAGCGCTTGTGGCATCACTGGCGATGTAACGCATGTCCTGCACCCCGTTGATCGCCGTCTCCAACTGGATGATGGTGCTCTTGGTGAGCACGTCCGCGCTGGCCCCCGGGTAGGCGATGAAGATGTTCACCGTGGTGGGCGCGATCTCCGGGAACTGCGCCGTGGGCAGCTGCTCCATGGCCAGCCCGCCCACGAAGAGGATCAGCACCGAGATGACGATGGCCAGAACGGGCCGCTGGATGAAGTTCTTGAACATGGTCCAGGAGGTGTTCGGCCGCTACTCGGCGTAAAGCCCGAGGTGGTCCATCACGGAATCCGGGTCCAGGAGCTCGACCTCCACCTTGTCCCCGTCCTTCACCTTGCGCAGCCCTTCCAGCAGGAAGCGGTCATCCTTCGTGAGCCCCTCCTCCACCACGAACACGTGCTGGAGCTCCGGCCCCACCTCGATGCGCCTGGACCGGAGCGTGTCTGTTCCGTCCACCACGAACACGTAGCGATGATCGAGCACCTCGAAGGTGGCCTTCTGCGGGATCAGAAGCACACCCGCCAGACGCGAGTCCATCAGGATGCTGCCCGTCTCACCGTGCCGCAAAAGGCCCTGAGGATTGGGGAAGGTGGCCCGGAACGCGATGTTGCCGGTGGTGTTGTTGAAGTCGGACTCGATGGCCGTGATCTCCCCCTGCCGGTCGAAGACCTCCCCATTGGCCATCTTCAGGGTGAGCTTTGTACCCGTTCCGGCGAGCGAGCGCTTCCTGTACTCCAGGTACTCGGCCTCGGGCACGTTGAAATACACCCACATCTCGCTGTTGTCGGACAGTTCGGTGAGCAGCTCCCCCTCGTCCAGGAGGCTGCCCTTCCGCACGTGGAAGCGCCCGACGATGCCGCTGAACGGCGCGGTGATCTCCGTGAAGCCCAGATGGGCCTGCGCCGCGTTCAGCTCCGCGAGCGCCTTGTCATACCGCGCCTTGGCCAGCGCCAGTTCGTTCGGCGACACCACGTTGCTGTCCGCCAATGCCTTGGTGTTGCGGTACTCGATCCCGGCGAACTCCGCCTCCGCCTGGGCCCGCTGCACTTCGGCCTGGTAGAGCACCGGACGGATGCGGAACATCAACTGGCCCTCCTTCACCTGCTGGCCTTCGTCCACCAGCATGTCCTGCAGATAGCCCTTCTCCAACGCCCTCACCTCGATGTGCTGGATGGAGTGGATCTGGCATACATAGTCCTTCTGGACCACGGTGTCCGTGAACAATGGGGTGGTGGCCGGATAGCGGCCCTGCGCGTGTCCCTCGTGCTCACCAGGCTCCGCGTGACCGCCGCATCCGACAACGAGCGGAGCACAACCGATCGTCAGCAGGAAGGCGGTATGCGCGATGGACGGTCGCTTGGCCCGATGGTGCAAGCGGACCTCGGGGTCACGGGTTCTCCGAAGTGAAGCGGTCGGGCCCTTGGGGCCGAAGACATGGAACATGGTGATGGAGGATCGTGATCGATGAACGGAAGGTGGTCCGGCAGGCTCGGACCAGGGGACCGATGCGACGCTGAGCGTCGGTGGGCGGAACAGGCCGCGCTGGGCGCCGCGTGGCGCACGGCTCACGCCACGCACCAAGCCCGGCTCACGGCCGGGGTCATGGGGATCAAGGTGCCGAGGGCTGCAGTCCCGCGACCAGGAGCAGCGCGCAACCCGGCCTGTCCGCGTCGATCGCACCTGTGCCGGTCGGTCCACCCGACCAGTGCTCCGGCAGGAACGCCAGGAACAGAGCCCCTCCCGACCCGAGAGGACCCTCGGGATCGGTGTCGTCGAACGCATCCTCCGCCAAAGGGAGGCCCAGCTCCGTCATGGGTGCCCCATGTCCGGCCCGTGCGGCGGGCGGAACGATGAACTGCATCGCCAGCAGCACGGTGCAGGCGATCAGCAGGTTCAAGCGGGGGCGGAGGGCCATGTCGACCGGATCGGCCGCGAACCTACCGCACCGCCGTTCCGGACGCTGCGCTGTTAACACTTCATTATCAATTCACCGTCCCGGGACCAGGCCCCGCGAGCGCACGGAGCCCAGGCGGACAAGGCCGTCGCTCCTCACCGGTCAGGGCCGGACCAGGCGCATCAGCGACACACCTTCGGCATGGTGGAGCCGCACCACGAACAGACCGGGTCCCGTGGCCATCGCTATCGGTAGCAGCACCCCGGACGTCACCCGACCCGCTGCCACCATCGATCCACGGGCATCCACCACCTCGTAGCGTTCAGCCTGAAGCGCGCTTCCGCGCAGATCCAGCCACAGCGCATCACCATCGGCCCACGCCCGCCACTCCTGCGGCATCGCACCAACCCCGATCGCCGTGCTCACCTCCACCACGATGCCTGAGTCCACCGGCGCGTAGTAGGGCGAGGGTGTGGTGACCCGGATGCGGTATCCCGTACCCGGGACGGTGCCGGCGGGAATGGTGCAGGCGATCACCCCGGTGGGCTGGTCGCTGTTCAGCGTGCCGATGACCACCGGAGCGCTGAGATCACCGCTCGCATCGCTCAGCTCGGCGGTGAAGTCCAGGGCCGCCGTGGGCACGCCGCCCGTGCTGTACGCCACGTTCAGGTCGAACCCGTCCTGCGCCGTCACGTAGGCCACAGCGGCATCGGGCGCGGCGGCCACGTTGTAGATCAGCGCCAGGTCGTCGAACCAGGCCTCCGTGCCCACCTGGCTCGAGGTGCTGTCCCCACTGGTCATGATCATCAGGATGTGCTCCGGCTCCCGATTGTCCTGATAGTAGAACGGTGTTGCGAAGCGGGTCCACGTGCCCACCGTCGCGCTCGGGGACATCCAATCCGCGCCGCCCACCCAGTTCGGTTCCGTCCCGAAGGCCGGCAGCTTGGCGTCATCCACATGCATCAGCACCCCGATCACCGCCTGATCGCCCGGCTGCGGGGTGTACTTGTACCAGCCGATCAGGCTGTCCGGCCGCGAGGCACAAGGCGTGCTCCAGTCCGCGTTGAGCGTGTCGGTGAACACGTAGCTGTTCTCCACCTGCAGTTCGGCGTGCACCCGGCCGTTGGTGAGCAGGCCGGTGGCGAGCCCCAGGAAGGACGACACCGTGCGGATGTTCACCGAGTACGACCCGCTGTGCGCATCGGTGCTGCGCCACACCATCTGCGGCGCCAGGTTGTTGATCAGCGTGCCGCCGTCGCTGGTCTTCACCGAGCTCCATTCGGTGGGCTCCTCGGTGCCCGTGCCCGCGTTCTGCCAGGCCTCGAAGCCGGGGTTGTCGAGCTGGGGCTGGGCAAGCAGCGGAAGGGAGATGAGCAGGGGAAATGCGAATGTCAAGCGGCGCATCGGCGGTGATCGAGGCCGTGAACATAGCACACCTGCTCACAGAACTACCTTCGCCGCCCATGCCGACCCGCGACCCGCAGCACATCGACCTCCGCTTCCTGGAAGGCCCGCGCTCGCGGTGGAAGGAGCTCAGGAGCGTGGTGTCCATCCTGCGCGAGTTCATGCGCGGCTTCCGCAAGCTCCACTTTGTGGGCCCCTGCGTCACCTTCTTCGGCAGCGCGCGCTTCCAGGAGGACCATCCCTACTACGAGGCCGCCCACGAACTGGCCCGGCGCATCGGTCGCGTGGGCTTCAGCATCATGACCGGAGGCGGGCCGGGCATCATGGAGGCCGCCAACCGCGGGGCCCGTGACGTGGGCGCGCGCAGCATCGGCTGCAACATCGTCCTGCCCCACGAACAAAAGCCCAATCCCTACCTCGATGTCAGCCTCACCTTCGAGCGCTTCTTCGTCCGCAAGGTGCTGCTGGTGAAGTACAGCATCTGCTTCGTGGTGATGCCCGGCGGCGCCGGCACGCTCGATGAGCTCTTCGAGACCATCACCCTCATCCAGACGGGCAAGGTGAAGGACTTCCCGATCCTCCTCTACGGAAGGGAATACTGGGGGCCCATGCTGCAGCAGATCGACCGCATGGTGGCCGAAGGAACCATCGGACGCAAGGAACTGGAGTTCGTCTTCGTGGCGGACAACGTGGAGGAGGCGACCGAACTGCTGCAGGACCGCCTGGTGGTGATGTGGCAGCGCGCCCGCGAACGAAAGGACACGCCCAAATGGTGGTTCCTGGAAGGGCGCGTGAACGGCCGCCGCGCGTGAACCCTCACCCCACGGCCCGCATCGCACCCAGGACCACGGCGTAACGCGCCGCCTTGCCCATGAACATCAGCAGCGCGGTGGCCCCCCACGGCGCAGCCACAACGCCGAGGGCCACCGCGATCGCATCACCCACGACAGGAAGCCAGGTGAGCAGGGCCGCCCATGGCCCCCAGCGCCGGATGCGCGTGGTCCACTGGGCCGATGATGCATCGGCCCGCACACCCCGCCACGTGAGGCGCCGACCCAGCCGTCCAAGGCCATAACTGCTCAGCCCCCCGAGCGTATTCCCGATGCTCGCCGTCAGCCACAGCGCCATCCACGACCACGGGCCCAAGGCCATGGCCGCCAGAACCGCCTCGCTGCTGAACGGCAGGATGGTGGCCGCCAGGAAGCTCGCCAGGAACAGGCCCGGCAAGCCCAGACCCTCCCACATCGGCCCCAGCTCCATGCTGCGAAGAACGGCGATCGGCTCAGTCCAGCACGATCCGCCGCACACCAAGCCCTTCCACCTCGATCAAGAGCACACCCGTCGCCCAGGTCCCGAGCGGGACGGGCTCTCCGGTGCGACCGCGCGCCACCACCCGGCCGTCCGCCGCATGCACCCGAACGGGCCGCGAGGGCCCCGGGGCCGTGACGACGCGCACCGTGCCCCCGTTCGGGTCCACCACCAGCTGGTAGGCGGGCTCCGCCACGTCCGTCCCTTCCGGCACCGAGGCCGTGCACGTGGTGGCGCAGAAGCCGCGGTCGCGCAGCTCGCACAGCAGGGTCTCGTATGCCGGTTTCAGGGCACCACTACCGGGCCAGCTACGCAGGCCGAGCGTGCGGTGGAACTCCACATAGGGCGTGGTCGTCAGACCATAGTAGGTCGCCAGCGCCACCGCCGTGGTGCTGTCCACATCCGTCAGCATGCTCACCGACAGGTAGGGGATCCGGCTCCAATGGTTGTCCCACGCAGTGAACATCGCGCTGATGAACTGGCTCTGCAGCCCTTCGCTGCTGGCGTTGAACACACTGGTGGGGTATCCGCACTCCTGCACCACCACCGGTTTGTTCCCGGGGTAGAGCGTCATGAGCGCATCCAGGTCGGCGATCACCTGTGTCGGCGGCTTCACCGTGAAGCCGAAGACCACCCCGTAGTAGGTGAGGCTGATGTGATCGAGCCCGGCGTTCAACCCCTGGCACAGCGCGGCGCTCACCGGATTGGTGAGACCCGCCCAGGTCATGGTGGTGCCCACGCTCAGGTCCGTGCCGTGCAAGGCCTGGTAGCGCTGCTTCGCATGCGGGACCACCTGCGCCAGGAAGTTCCCGAAGCGCTGGTACTGCAGGGCGTCCCCGCCCCACATGATGTCGCTCTCCATCCCGATGTTCAGATACACCAACGGCATGTCCGGGATGTGGGCGAAAAGCGTGTCGAGAAAGAGCGTGAACGCCGCCACCATCGCCGGGTGATCGTACGGGTATCCGTTCAGCTCCGCCGGCACCTCGTTGCGCGCCGTGTTGGTGACGGCGATCTGCAGCGAACGCGGCACGCTCTGCACCGCCGATTGCAGGTTCAGGATGTTCAGCGCCATCAGCTCCCCCGCATCCCAGGTACCGATGGTGGGCTGAACGGCCGACCACAGGATGGTCTTGTGCGCGCCTTCCACACAGGCCGCCTCCGCAAGCCCGAGCGCCGCGCCCGTGTTGCCGTCCTCCGCCGTGTTCATCAGGTAACCGATGCGGCGCCCGTTGGCCGGCACCTGGGCGTGCAGTTGAAGCAGCGTGATGCTGCAGGCGAGCGTGAGGAAGGGGCGTTTCATGGCCGCGGTTCCGATCATGTGCGCGGTATACGCCGGTTGCCCGTCGTTTGTTCGGGACCGGTCCATGGTCGGCCCGAGCTACCTTCACATCCCATTCCATCGATCATGCTGCGTCCGCTCATCCCTGCGCTCCTGCTCCTTCTTGGCTTGCCGACCTCCCGCGCCCAGGTGCTGGTCGACAGCATCCCCTACCCTGGACAGGGCACCGGCGTCTGGGGCATCCATGTCACCACCGACACCATCTTCCTGGGAAGCGACCTCACGGGCAACATCCGCTTCAGCGACCACAACGGGTCCATCCTCGGCGAGCTCACCACACCCTACGATTTCAACCATGGCCTGATCCGCCGGTCCGCTTCGTACCTCATCGCCGAGGACTTCACTACCAACGGCGCCGGACTCTACGAGATCGACCTGTCCGGCGCCCTGCTCGCCTCCTGGACCTTCCCGGACGTCATCGGCGGCGCCTCCGCAGGCATCGGCGACCTCGAGGCCAATGGCAACGCGGTGTGGTACACCATGTACTACCCGGACTTCAACACCTACCCCTTCGCCTATGCCTACAAATGGGTGCCCGGCGACCCCGCTCCCGTGGACACCGTGCCGCTCCAGGGCGAACAGCCCTACGGCATCGCGCTCAAGGGCGACACGCTTCTCTACGTCACCGACAACCTGAACGGCGATCAGGAGCGCATCTACGCGTATGACCTCGCCAACGAGCAGGACCTGGGCTGGATCGAGCTCCCCGACACGCCCATCGACAACGATCAGCGGCCGCAGGGCATGCACTACGATGGCCAGTTCCTCTACCTGGTGGCCAACCGGCAGGGCGGCAGCGCGTTCGCCTACCAAACGGTGTTCAAGTATGCGTTCGACATCCGCAACGCCGTGTTCGTGCGGGAAGAACCCGTGGCAGTGCTGCTGCATCCGTCGCCGGCCAGCGATGTGCTGACGATCCGGTCGGTGATCGGCGCGGCGCGATCCTACGCCGTGTTCGATGTCTCCGGGAAGCCGGTCGCCACCGGCATCCTGAACACGGACAGGACCATGCTGAACGTCTCGGACTGGGCAGCCGGCACCTACACGGTGCGGATCGGTGATCGGGTCCGCCGCTTCCTGGTCGCGCGCTGATCACGCCAGCCGTGCCCCGTTCGGCAACGGGCGCTCCACGGAGGTAAGCACGATATCCCCGTTCGCATCGGGGAAGCCGGTGACCAGGCACTCGCTCATCACCGATCCGATCTGCTTGGGCGGGAAGTTGACCACCGCCACCACTTGTCGTCCGATCAACTCCTCCTTGGTGTAGTGTACCGTGATCTGCGCGCTGCTGCGCTTCACCCCGTGCGGACCGAAGTCGATGGTGAGCACATAGGCCGGC
Organism: Flavobacteriales bacterium; assembly: GCA_020847755.1. Taxonomy (GTDB): domain Bacteria; phylum Bacteroidota; class Bacteroidia; order Flavobacteriales_F; family PHOS-HE28; genus PHOS-HE28. The sequence goes on from JADLBK010000032.1 coordinate 10,617, forward strand.
TTGCGGGCGTTGGCCAGGTCCTCCGCTGCTAGCACGGTGCCCACGCAGAGGTGGACCTTCTCGAAGTCGGACCAGGTGAGGATCTCCATGGTCAATACCCCCCACCCCCACCCTGCCCCCGTTCGATCGGGTGCCAGGTGGTCTTCACCTCCTGCGTGTCGAGGATCGCATACGGCGAAGCTTGCTCCGACTTGGGGTACACCACGCGCTTCAGGTTGCACGTGGCCTCGGTGTCGAGCATGGTCTTCTCTTCCATGGAAGCATCGGCAACGACGATGGCGTTGATGTCCATGTGCGTCACCAAGGGCTTCAGCAGTTCACTGCGGAAACCTGTCATCAGGTTCACCACACCGCCGGGCAGGTCGCTTGTCGCGAGGACTTCGGTGAAGGTGACGGCCGGCAGCGGATGCTTCTCGCTGGCCACCACCACGCAGGTGTTTCCGCCCGCGATGACCGGGGCGATGAGGCTCACGAGTTCCAACAGGCCGTTGCTGCCACCTGCCATGATGCCCACCACGCCGGTCGGCTCGTACACACTGAAGTTGAAGTGGCTACTGTTCGTCGGGTTCACGCTGCTGAAGAGCGCCTGGACCTTGTCGCACCAGCCCGCATAATGGATCCAGAGGTCGATGGCGGCGGCCACTTCGGCCTCGGCCTGCTTGGGCGTGGCGCCGTGAAGGACCAATTCATGCACGAACTGCGCGCTGCGGCCCTCGAGCATCTCGCCGATGCGGTAGAGGATCTGGCCGCGGTTGAAGGCGCTGCGACCGGCCCAACCGCCCACAGCACCACGCGCAGCCACCACGGCATCGCGCACGTCCTTGCGGCTGCTGCGGCACACGTTGGCCAGGGGCTTGCCATCGGCACCCTTCGGTTGGTAATACCGTCCGCTCTCGGTGCGCGGGAACTTGCCGCCGATGAAGATCTTGTAGGTCTTCATCACGGGGAGGCGCTCCTGCTTCTTCGGGGTACCATTGGTCCCGTGGCCGTTCAGGTCGGCCTTCACGGGTGCGGGCTTGGAAAGGGTCTTGGCCATGGCGGATACTTGCGAAGCCAAAGCTACGGGTCATGACCCGCCATCGAAAGCCGCCTTTAGGCGACTACCTTGGCCGTACCGACCCACACACCCATGTCCCGACACGTCACCGGCATCGGCGGCCTCTTCTTCCGCGCGAACGACCACAAGGCCATGGCCAAGTGGTATTTCGACCACTTCGGTATCAACGACCAGGACAACGGCTGGGTGTGGCAGCAGGACGCCGGGCCCACGGTGTTCTCGCCCTTCAAGAAGGACACCGACTACTTCGGCAACGACAAGCAGCAGTTCATGCTGAACCTGCGCGTGCAGGACCTCGATGGCCTGCTGAAGAAGCTGGAGGCTGGCGGTGTCCGCATCGACCCCAAGCGGCAGGATGAGGACTACGGCCGCTTCGCATGGGTGTACGACCCGGAGGGGAACAAGATCGAGCTGTGGGAGCCGAAGGGGTGATCATTCCTCCCGTGCCTTCTCCGTGACTTCAATGAACACTGATCGATGAGATCACCGTGGATCATCGTCCTGTTCGTTGCGGTCACGTGCTGTGGGACCAGCAAGACCTCCAAGCATCCCGATGCCTATCGCGGGTTCGTCCTGCGGACCGACGGACCCAGAGGTGGCGTCCTGACCGACCCGAACGGAACTGAGCTTGAGTATCGGATCTTCAGGGTACACGTCCTGAACGACTCGACCGTTCCGGCCGAGCTGACGATGGACCTCCCGGGCGGCGCCGTTGCGCTGTTACCCGACACCGATAAGTTCGTCAGCGTGTTCCTGTTCCCGGACGAGATCTGCCCGGACACCGCGCAGGATGTGTTCAACTACGGGATCACAGAAGCAGAGGCCTTCATCCGTGCACGCTCCAGCGGGCCTACATCGCTGAATACGACCATGCGACCCGGAGAGGACCATCTCCTCTACATCGGCGTGACCTTCCCGCCCCATGACCTGGGTGGCCTTGGGCGTGCTGAGCTGTTCATCGATGGGCAAAAGCCCGATCCGTCCTTCTTTCCTGATGGATCGGTACCCGTGCGCGTCGGGCAAAGCAAGGACCTTGACCTCATCCTCGGCGTCGCAATCGATCCACCGGAGCAGTACGCCATGGTGCCCTGCGGGAGGATCGTCTTCACGAAGTAGAGGACGCGCACCGTTCAGGCCCGCAGGATCTTCTCCATCGCCCTTCCCTTCGCCAGCTCATCCACCAGCTTGTCCAGGTACCTTATCTTCTGCATCAGCGGATCCTCGATGTCCTCCACGCGGTAGCCGCAGATGACGCCAGTGATCAGGCCTGCGTTCGGATTCAGCTTCGGCGCTTTGGCGAAGAAGGTCTCGAAGTCAACGCCTGTGTCGAGCACCTTTTGCAGGCCTTTCTCCGTGTAACCCGTCAACCAATGGATCACCGTGTGCAGTTCCTCCTTCGTACGCCCCTTCTTCTCCACCTTGGTCACGTAGTGGGGGTAGACACTGGCGAAGGGCATGCGGTATACGCGTTCGTTGTCCATGGTGATCCGGTATGGCTACGCGCCCAACTCCTTCCGCAAGTCGTCGTTGGTCATGAGGAGCTTGAAGCCTTTGCGGCGCAACCCACGGACCAGCTTCCCATCACCCGTCCAGAGCGGACAGTTCAGGTGCAGCGCGAGGGCCACGAACTGGTCGTCGTCCTCATCGATATCCTTGACCAGATCGTAAGCGCGTTCCCAGGTAGGTGATGCCACGGCCGAGTTGGACACGATGGTGATGCGCGAGACCAGCAACTCTTCCAGTGCCCCGATGCGTTCGGCAGGCAGGCCGGCGAGCTTCAGCACCTTGGGGCGATGTGCGACGAGTTCGGAAAGCATCCGTTCCGGCGCGAACAGGTCCGGACGATGCAAGGGATGGAAGAAGAGTTCTCCTACGCGCCCTTCAGGCTTCAGCAGGCAACTGATCAGGATGTTGGTGTCAACAACCAGCTTCACGATGCGAGGCTTGCCCTGCGCTTGCGACCCATCGCGCGTTTGACCTCGGTGGCCAGTTCATCCACCTGCGCCTGGCTCACCTTCTTCATGCCCTGTGTCAGCTTCTTGTAATGCAGGTAATCCGCGATGTGCTGGATCATCTCCTGCGTGATGGGCCCGGAGACGGTGATCACCAACTCCTTCTTCTTGTTCTCGCTGATCTTGAGCGCCATGGTGATACAAAGCTAAGGGAACGGGGCAGCGAAGGGGTCGCTCCGTTGCCCGCGTGGCTGGGGGAGCGCCCCACCCCCACCGTCGGTCATCTCCGCTAGGAACTCCTCGTTCTCGCGTGTCCGCACCTCATCCGGCTGCACCGCGTTGAGGACTAGAACGAGACGGCCCATCCCAACGAGGTGCGTGCTTCTCCCGTAGCAGGGCGGGACTGCGCTTGGGCAGCAAACCGTTGACCTGCCACCTCAACACGCACCGCGCCACCTTGCCACCTTCGCCTTGGGCCTTCTCTTGCCCAACGCCCATATGGCGGGTATCCTTGGGATCGACCTAACTTTGGAGAAGTACACCATGAAAACGCCCGACATCAACACGGTCATCGCGCAGTTCGATGCTCTTCCCATGGAGGAGAAGGAAGTGGCGGCGGCGATCATCCGCAAGGCCTATGCGGAGGCCGCGCGCGAGGCGCTGCTGCGACGGGCCAAGGCAGCGGCGCGCAACCTCCGGAGCGGCAAGGTGAGCAAGGGATCCGTAGCACAACTGCGCAAGGACCTGGAGGGATGATCCAACTGGTGTGGGATGCCGGGTTCAAGCGCGCTTACAAGAAGCGCATCAGCACGGATGCCCTGTTGAAGCAGCGGTTCTGGGATGCGCTGGTGCAATTCGCGAGCGACCCGTTCACCCCCGACCTGCGCACCCACCCGCTCACCGGTAAGCTCCACGGGCTGCATGCCTTCAGCGTGGATGCTGACTGCCGGGTGGTGTTCCGGTTCATCAAGGCCCACGCCAAGGTGCTGCTGATCGATATCGGCACGCACGAGGAGGTGTACTGAGCAGGACTCACACCACCACCGTCCGTCATCTGCACGAAGAACGCCTCGTTCTCCTGTGTCCTGATCCCGTAGTCCTTTGCCGCGTCGATCTCCTGAACGCGGCGGTCCACGGCAAGGATGTAGGTGCTGTCGATGAGCTGCGCATGCGACAACGTGCAGCTAACCAGCAAGGCCAGGGTGGTGAGGGCTGCCGGTAGGGCGGGACGGAAGGTGCGGAGCGCGAGGGAGAGATGAAACCGTGGACGATGAGGATGGGCATGGGGGTGTTGTTCGTCCATGTTGGGGCTAACTTTGGGCTTCAAGCACAAGACCCATGAGCGCCATCGACCTCCGTGCTGAGATCATTCAACTCGTGCAGCAGGAGCGGAACGAAAGCATACTCGCCACCATCCGCTCGTTGCTGAAGCGCGATGAGAAAGGAGAAGGCTTCGACATCACCGACGATGAGCTTGCGGAACTGGAGGAGATCGACCGCAGACGCAAGTCCGGTTTGGATACCTACGTAAGCTTGGACGAGGCCATGCGCATGATCCGCGAAGGGCGGCGGGCATGAGCTACAAGCTGATGATCCGCCTGGCCGCACAAGCCGAGGCGGTTCGGATACACAACTGGTACGAAGCGCGCAGCAAAGGCTTGGGCAACCGTTTCGCCGATGCCTTGGAAGCGTGCTTGAGGAGCATCCAACGCAACCCGAAAGGCCTGCAGATCCGCAAAGGCAAGTTCAGGCACGATCTGGTGGCCCGTTTCCCGTACAGAGTGGTCTACACGGTGGATGGCGATACCGTGTTCGTGTACCAGATCCGGCACACCAGTCGCCGACCCAGCAAACGCTTCGGTCCGTAGCCTAGCGTAACTCATGGCCCTGCACCGCGTTGATGACTTGAACGAGGCGGCCCACCCCAACGAAGTGCGTGCTGTCGCCTGCAGCAGGGCGGGACTGCGCATGGGGCAAGGGGGCGCAGAACAGGATGGCCAGCTTTGTGAGGATTCCCGCCCGGGCGGGACGGAAGGTGCGGGTATCATCCAACGTGGTCCAATTCCGATCAGGCCTCAATACGGCCGGTCCTTCGGGTCGCGCTTGGCATGCCACACGGAAAGCACGTGCACCTCGGTGGCGGTGTACCCATAGAAGACCAAGTGGTCGCCGATCGTCTTCACGCGCACTTCCGGATCCGTGGTGGGCCGGCCCAGCTTCGGGTTCCGGGCGATCACGCGCAGGGCCGTGCGGAAAAGGCCATCCAGCTTTTCGCTGTACAACGTGGAGCCGTTGCGGTCAGCCCAGTACTGCAGGATCTCCATGCGCTCCCGTTGCGCATTGGCGGACCAGACTACTTGCCGAGCCATTCATCCACGGCCTTGTTGGCCTCGCGCTCCGAAAGCTTACGGCCCGCCTTGATGTCCTTCTTGCCACGCTCCACCGAAGCCTGTTGCGCCTTGGTGAGCTTGAACGGCTCCAGCTTCTCCGCATCGGTACCCATCAGCCGGTAGGCCTCGCGCAACAAGGCGCTGTCACGCGACCGCATGATGCGGTTGATGAGGCGTTTCTTCAGTTCCACGTCGGACATGGGATGCGTATTGGTCTCGCTAAGATAAGGTCACGCGCAAAGCTCGTGGGCAGCTGTGTTCATGCAGGTCTCCTCGGTCCTCGGAAGTCCCTGCGCAGGTTTGGGAACTCCTCGTTCTCGAGTGTCCTGATCCCATGGTCCTTTGCCGCGTCGATCTCCTGAACGCGGTGATCCACGACAAGGATGTAGGTGCTGTCGATGATCTGCGCATGAGCCAATGTGCTGTAAACGAGTACGGCCAGGGTGGTGAGGACTGACGATAGGGCGGGACGGAAGGTGCGGGGTGCGAGGGAGAGGGTGAAACCGTGGACGATGAGGCGGGGCATGTTGGATTGTTACTGATCAAAGTTGGTCACCTGGCTCTTGTCCTATCGCAAGAACAAACGTTAGCGATGGACGGTGTGTGTCCTCCTCTCGTTCAAGCTTGATAAGCCCGCCGGCAAAGTGCCACATGAACACCGGAGCGTTGTCACCATAAACGAACTCGCGCTTCTTTTCAGGGTAAGCAGCCATGTCATCCAACCCGAAGAGGGCAATGATGGTATCAAGAACAGCCTCGCTTTCGGTGTAGTAGACGAAGCGAGAATAGTTCTTGAACACCTTCCGGAAGGTCAAAACGATGCCCTTTCCCTCATACCCTTGAAAGATGACGTGCGTGAAGAAGTTGAGATACACGGTCGGCAACTTGATTCCGAAGGCTTTCGTGTCCAAGTGCTCTGAGGGCGCATGCTCTTCCACAATCTGACCTGCCCGGGTCTGGGCAATAGCATCCTCGACAACCGCTGCAAAGTCGTGCGGTACGCTATGAAACCGCCCACTGATGTCCTCCACTAGATCCATTGGATGGATGACTTCCGTCGGGATGTTCAACAAATGATACAGAAGGACCGCTTTACCCCTTAGTCTCTTGTCGAACGCGACGAGATAATCGCAGTGAGCACCGTAGAATGCGTGCTCGGCGTCCTGCCAGATGTTCATCATACTGTTTGTCGGCTTTTGCAGCTTGTCCGATCTGTAGCCAATCAAATCCAGCATCAGGTAGGCTCTGGTAAAGAACTCGTAGTCATCAGGTGGCTCCTTCTGATGCTTGAACGTGGATTCGACATACTCGATGAAGGACATGTCCATCTGCTTTGACCGCAAGAAGGCATCTATGCGTGCAGCCGCTTGCTCAGCACTCGTGTCACCCGCGATAGCGGCAACACTAAACCCGCCAGCTGCGATCGAATTCCGCAGC
>JADLBK010000033.1 GCA_020847755.1 Flavobacteriales bacterium
ACATCTACCCGTTGGGACCGCCTGCGGACCCGCGGGGGCGTTGCCCATGATCGACAAGACCACAAGCAACTGAGGGGGCCCCGTGGCGGTGGGCCTCGGATCCACGAGGTTCGGCGCAGCTCCCCGGCGCTTGTGCGCATGCCCGCTGCGCCCCTGCCGTTGCTGCGTTGGTGTCGGCGCTTCGCATCCTGCGGGCCGTCGATGTGCGGCGTGCGCGCGACAAACGGCCGTCGCACGATGGCGAGCGACCGCTCGGTCGCGTCGTTCGACATCGCCGGCGCGTCGAACGAACCGGTTCGTGATCCGGTGTGCAAGGGGGCAGTGTCGATCCACAGCGGCGCGGCGCCGATCATCGCCTCATCGGAGAGGTTCGCCACCGGTCGACGGTCGTTCGCAGACAGGCTCAACGCGAACGACGCACCGTGGACGGCGAACGCCATGCACAGCGTCAGCGGCGGCCCGATGGCGAGCGGACGAATGGAAACCCGCAGTGGGCGAGGCTTTGAGCGCTTTTGGTCGTTCACGCCACAAAACACCGGAACACCGATCCCCGGAAATAGGACAGATGGCGCATGCGCGTTCGGACCTGTTACAGACATGGCCCAAAGCACGAGCGCGGCAGGGCCATACGAAAGGAAAGCTCGGCGCGACCGATCGTGCAGCCCACCTCGCGCCCAGCAAGGCCCCGAGGCCGAAAGGGGGCTGCGCGCGCCGTTCCGGTGCCGTGCTCGAACGGTGCCCGCCCGATGGTCGCCGAAGTCACCCTCCCTTTCCGGTTGCCCGCTGTTGGTCTGCATGCGAGGGCAAAGCGAGGCCACCGGGCGCGCGTGTGAAAGGAATGGTTTACCGGTTCGGCTTGCCCGCGAGTGGTCCGTATTGGGCCGGGGGGCGTTCGCAGACAGGCCCGGAGCGAACGTCGCACCAAGGACGGCCAACGCGATGCACTGCGCCAGCGGCGGCCCGCTGGTGCGCGGTCGATCGGAAACCCGCTGTGGGCGGGAGGTTGAGCGGTACCTGGCGATCACATCACAAAACACCGGAATGCCGATCCCCGGAAATAGGACAGATGGCGCATGCGCCCCTCCATGGGCTCCGCGGTCCGTGTGCCTGGCCGCGGGGGGCAGAGGGTGCGCCCCCTTCCGGTCTCGTTCGTGGTCGGGACAACCTGGGTCATTTTGGGCACCCGGCCCACCTATGCGGTCCTCATTGCTGCGCAGAAGAGGGTTTGGCCAGACCAGAGAGCGCTCCCCTGGCGGGTGCGGGTCACCTGTCCATTCTGTTGGTGCGGGGGGCGTGGCGTTCACGCCGCGAAGGACCGCGGAGGCCGTTCCCGGAAATAGGACAGATGGTGCCTGCACCTTCGGACATGCTACCGTCATGGCCCAAAGCACAAGGGCTGCAGGGCCGAATGAAAGGATAGCTCGGCGCGGCCGCTCAACCACCCCACATCGCCTCCAGCATGGCCCAGAGGCCGAACAAGGGGTGCGCGTGCCTTTCCTGTGCCGCGCACGCACGGTGCCCGCCCGATGGCCGCCGAACTCCGCCTCCCGCTCAACCTGCCTGCCGTTGTCCCACATGCGAGGACAAAGCGAGGCCACCGAGCGCGCCGCTGAAAGGAACGGTTTACCGGTTCAGCCTGGCCACGAACGGACCAGGGCGATCATCCCGGAGAGCTCATTGGCCGAGGTCCTGTGGGATGGGTCGCCAGTGCGCCGGACTTGAAGTCAAGTTTGCTGATGTACGATGCCTTGCATCGACCCGGCCCAGGTCCGGGGTCGTCGTCCATCAGTCGGTGTCCCGATAAAGGTCTACTCGCACCACCCGCCCAGGCCCCCCTCCCCCACCACTTGCTCACCGCCCTCCGCCACCTGCGCGGCGCCGCATGGGAAGCGGTCCGCGCCAGTGAACGTTTGTGCCGACATCAACGACGAACCCACAGCAAACACCACCTGACCATGAACACCGCCATCACCCTCCGCAGCCTCGTCGCCCTCACCCTCTGCGCCACGCTGGCCAGCTGCTCCAAAGAGGAGCCCCTGCAGCCCAACCGCCCCGCAGGCGCCGCACCCACCGCGCTGGTGAACGATACCCAGGGCCTGGGCGCCGACCTGACCGCCGCGAACACCGGCCTCTCCAGCACGGACGTGGCCGTGAGCAGCGACACGCCGGTGAGCAGCACCAGCAGCAGCCTGCCGAACGTGGCCCAGCAGCAGGTGCCCGACCTCTCCACCGCGCAGAGCGGCGCCGGAGGGACCGGTCCCGGCGACCCGCAGGAAGATCCCATGCGCCTGCACGGCGAACAGGATCTGCCCGTGGAGTGATCCACCGCTCGTCCACCCCCGAAGGGCCGCCCGATGCGGCCCTTCGTCGTTGACACGGTCCACTGCGGAACCCCATGTGTGCGCACTCCGCCTTCGCGAAGCCTTCGGCGAAGCAAAGTCCGAATCCATCTGTGGTTGTTCCCGCGCGACCGCACGGTCAGGAAGGGCCACCGCTCGGTAACGCTCCCGCTCCTCATGCCCGGACGATCCCCGGGATGAGCGATCTCCCGTTCGCGCGTTGCATCCATCGGTGTGCATCGGTGGTCATCCGTGGTCGATCGCTCAACGCGCACCGCCCCTCCCCTACTTTCGACCCGTGGACACGCCCGCTGCCCCGGTGGACCGGGAGGTGCTGCTGCGCTTTCTGGCGCGGCTGGGTCAGGCGGAGCTGGCGGCCGGCAACGCGGCGCCCTTCGTGGAGCGCGACCTGGGGCTGATCGCCCGCGCCCATGGCGTGCAGGGATTCACGGCCTTCGTGCTGCCCACGGTTCTCTTCCTGGAGCTGGACGAGGGTGGCCAACACAAGGTGGACCTGGCCACGGGGCCCTACCGCATCGGCACGCTGCGCTTCGACCAGATCGAGGAGGTGCTGGTGATCGCCCGCGAGGCGCGTCAACGCGTGATCGGCCCGGCCGCCGGGCTGGAACGCCTGGAGGCCGTGTGGCGTTGGCCGCACAAGTACGGCGCCTGGGGCACCATCGGCGGCTACCTGCTCACCAGCCTCGGTGTGGCCGTGCTGCTGCGCCCCACGCTGCACGGCCTGGCGCTGAGCACCGCGCTGGCGCTGGCCTGTGCCCTGCTGATGCACGCGGTGCGCAAGCGGCCCGCCTGGGCCGTGGTGGCCCCCGTGGTGGCCTCCTTCGCCCTGAGCGCCGTGGTGGCCTACGCCCTGCACCTGGGCTTTCCCGAGCGCGCCACCAACCTGCTGATCCCACCACTGATCACGTTCCTTCCCGGGCTCACCCTCACGGTGGCCGTGATCGAGCTGGCCTACAGCCACACCATCAGCGGATCCGGCCGCCTGGTGGCCGGCTTCGCGCAGCTGGTGCTGCTGGCCTTCGGGGTGCTGGGCGGCATCGGCCTGTTCGAGCATCCCACGGACCCGGTGGACCTGCCGGCGTGGCCCGGACGCATCAACGCGGCGCTGCCCTGGCTGGGGGTGCTCCTCTTCGCCGTGGGCCTGCACGTGCACCAGAGCAGCAAGCGCCGCTCCTTCGGGTGGATGCTGGTGACGGCGGTGGCGGCCTACGCCGCGCAGTCCATCAGCGGGCAGTTGATCGACGGGGCCAGCACGGCCTTCTTCGGCGCGGCGGCCATGACCATCACGGCGCTGGTGATCGAGTTCCGCTTCGCCGGACCGCCGGCCATCGTCACCCTGCTGCCCGCCTTCTGGCTGCTGGCCCCGGGCAGCTTCGGCCTGCGCAGCGTCACCGGCCTGGCCACCGGCGCCGGGGCGATCACCGATGTGTTCACCCTCCTCTTCGCCATGACCGGCATCGCCATGGGCAGCTTGATCGGCGCCTTCGTGTACAGCGTGGCGCTGCACCCGCGCCGCATCACCTGGTGGCGCATGGACGACCCCTGAGGCTGTCGCCCGGCGGGTTACCTTCGGGGATCCTTTCCATCCCCATGCGCACCTTGATCGGGCTGGCCCCGCTGCTGCTGAGCGGCTCCCTGACGGCCCAGACCTTCACCCTCAGCAGCACCGATCTGGGCGGCCAGGCCACCGACCAGCAGGTGTACAACGGCTTCGGCTGCACGGGAAAGAACCAGAGCCCCCAGCTGAGCTGGGCGAACGCCCCCGCCGGCACCAAGAGCTTCGCCGTGACGATGTACGACCCCGACGCGCCCACCGGCAGTGGGTGGTGGCACTGGGTGGTCTTCGACCTGCCCGCAAGCACCGCCATGCTGCCGACCGGCGCCGGCACCCCGGGCATGCCCGGCATGCCCGAGGTGGCCGTGCAGAGCCGCACCGATTTCGGGGGCCAGGGCTACGGGGGTCCCTGCCCGCCCGTGGGCCATGGCGCCCACCGGTATGTGGTGACCGTGCATGCCTTGGGGGTGGAGAAGCTGGGGCTGGACGCCCAGGCCAGTCCCGCCCTCGTGGGCTACACGCTGAACGCGAACACCCTGGCGAAGGCCAGCCTGATCTTCTACCACAGTCGTTGATCCACCGGCTAGCATACCCGCATCGGCTTTTCCCAACAGGGCGCGGACCTTGCGGGAGGGCTCCCGGTTTTCCACGATCGTTCCACGTGGAACACACCGGGTTTTCCACGATCATGCCATGAGCACGTTGGGCCTGTACGACATGGTGGTGGTGGGTGGTGGCCATGCCGGGTGCGAGGCCGCTGCGGCGGCGGCCAACCTGGGCTCGCGCGTGCTGCTGGTGACCATGAACATGGGCGTGATCGGGCAGATGAGCTGCAACCCCGCCATGGGCGGCGTGGCCAAGGGCCAGATCGTGCGCGAGGTCGACGCCCTGGGAGGGTACAGCGGCCTGGTCAGCGACCGCAGCGCCGTGCAGTTCCGCATGCTGAACCGCAGCAAGGGCCCCGCCATGTGGAGCCCCCGCACCCAGAACGACCGCAACCTCTTCGCCGCGGAATGGCGCCGCCTGCTGGAGCAGACCCCGAACGTGCACTTCTGGCATGACAGCG
>JADLBK010000034.1 GCA_020847755.1 Flavobacteriales bacterium
GGGCTGCACGCGCCACCTGCGGGAGGGCCCACAGCGCTTCCGCATTCACCGCACGGTTCATGGCCACCGTAACTTCGCAAGACCCATGAAGACCAAGCTCACCCTCAGCATCGACCGGCGCAAGGTGGCCAAGCTGCGCAAGGCCAGTGCGCGCAAAGGCAAGAGCATCAGCGAACTGGTGGAGAACCTCGCGGACCAGTTGGACGATCAGAAGAACGACGAACCAGCGGTCGTGGCGGAGCCCGGCATACTGAAATGGGCGGGCTATCTGGCCGACAAGCTCAGCCCCGAGGATTTCGAGGAGGACAGCCGGGGCGGGGCCGAATTGCGCAAGACCTTGTACTACGAGCGGATGCAGAAGGCCAAACGCAAGCGGGCATGAACCGGTACTTCGTGGATGCCAACGTATTGCTGGATGCGCTGCTCGAACGCCCCGACCATAGCGAGGACTCCATCGCCTTGCTCGCCATGGGTGCGCGCGAAGAGGTTCGTCTGTTGACCACCCCCATCAGCATCGGGGTGCTGCTCTATCACCTGCAACGCAGCGATGCGGACAAGAAGGGCCTTCGCCTGCAGCAAGCCCAACGCATCCTCGCCGACCTGCTTGCCTGTGTGGAGGTGGTGCCCGTTGAGACCGAACACTTCCAAAAGAGCATCGCCAGCGGCTTCGGCGACCTGGAGGACGGCGCCCAATACTGGGCCGCGGTCTCCGCCGGCCCCCTCGATGCCGTGGTCAGCCGCGACCCCGACTACGACGGCCACATCGGCGTAAAGCGCATCAGCGCCAAGCAGGCTGTGCGGAGGGTGAAGCGGAAGAAGTAGGGGGGCGTGACCCTTTCCGCGCAAGGCCAACGCACGGGTCGCGTGCTTCGCTGTCGCCGGCTTGTCAGGGCCAGCACCCGCTTATTCTATGATTCTGCTTCCTGCCAGTAAGCCTGTTAAAAGAACAACCTCGGGCAACACGGCGACCGGGCTGCGACCGCTTATTCCGGACCGATCGCTAAGTTGCTTCCGCTGCGATCATGCCCACCGACCTGAGCACCGCCTTGTTCCTTGATCTGGAGACCACTCCGGATGGCAGGCGCGTGCTGGACGCCGGGGCCGTGATGGGCACCACTGAATGGCGCTCCAAGCGGCTGGATGAGCTGAAGCCGTTGATCGCCAATGCGGCAGTGATCGCCGGGCACAACCTGCTGCGCCACGACCTGCCGGTACTGCGGCAACGCATGGGCGATGACCTGCTGAACGGTAAGGCACTGATCGACACGCTCGGCTGGTCGGCGCTGCTGTATGCTGACAAGCCCTACCACAAGCTGGTGAAGGGCTATCAGTTGGTGGATGAGGAGGCGGAGAACAACCCGCTGAGCGATGCCAAGCTGTGCAAGCGACTGCTGGAAGAAATGCTCGGTCGCTTCGCGGCGCTCGATCCCGGGCTGCGTGCGGTGTACGCGCACCTGCTGCACGACAAGCCCGGTTATGCGCCGCTCTTCAGCATGGCGGGAAATGCCCAGCCGGGTGGCCCGCCCTTGCACGAGATACGCGAGCGCTTCGCGGACCATTGCTGCGCGCAGGCCGAACTCGCGGCCATGCTATCGGCGCATCCGGTGGAACTGGCCCACGTGCTTGCGCTCATCGCCACGGTGGACGATGCCTCGGTGCTGCCGCCCTGGGTGGTACATGCCATGCCCATCACACAGGACCTGCTGCACACCCTGCGTTTCCGCTTCTGCGGCCAGGCAGCCTGCTCCTATTGCACCCACCGGCTCGACCCGAACAAGGCCCTTCAGGCGCATTACGGCTACACCGCCTTCCGCCGCTTCGATGGCGATGGCGAGCCGGGCATCCAGGAGCTGGCGGTGCGCGCCGCGCTGCAAGGCCGTTCGTTGCTCACGGTATTCCCCACGGGTGGCGGCAAGTCGCTCACCTTTCAGCTTCCGGCCCTCATGCAGGGCGAGCTCACCCGCTCACTCACCGTGGTGATCTCCCCGCTCGTCTCGCTCATGAAAGACCAGGTGGAGGTGCTGGAGGACCGTTTCCAGAACGTGCAGGCGGCGCACCTCAGCGGGCTGCTCTCGCCGCTGGAGCGCAAGGAGGTGCTCGAACGTGTGGAGCAGGGCGGCGTGCATCTGCTCTACATCGCGCCGGAAACGTTGCGCAACCCCACGCTCACCCGCCTGCTGCAACGCCGCCACATCGCGCGCTTCGTGATCGACGAGGCCCACTGCTTCTCCGCCTGGGGCCACGACTTCCGGGTGGATTACCTGTACATCGCCCCCTTCCTGAAGCAATTGCAGGAAGACAAACAACTTGCGATCCCCATCCCGGTCTCCTGTTTCACCGCCACCGCGAAACCGCAGGTGATCGACGACATCCGCACCTACTTCAAGCAGGGGTTGGGCTTGGAGCTGGATCCCTTCATCAGCCATGCGCGCCGCGAGAACCTGGCCTATGAGGTGGTGCCGCTCGCTGAACCGGATGCCGATACCCGCAAGCGCACCTTGCTCCGGCTGCTGAACGACTGCGAGCTGCCCGCCATCGTTTACGTGTCGCGCACCAAGCGGGTGGATGAACTGACGGAGATCATCAAGGCAACGGGCCTTGAGGTGCGCGGCTATCATGGCAAGATGAAGCGCGAGGACAAGCAGGCCAACCAGGACGCCTTCATGAAGGGCGAGGCCCAGGTGATGGTGGCCACCAACGCCTTCGGCATGGGCGTGGACAAGGAGGACGTGCGCACGGTGGTCCACTACAACATCTCCTCATCGCTGGAAAGCTATGTGCAGGAGGCCGGCCGCGCGGGAAGGAAGAAGGAGATCAACGCCCGCTGCTGCATCCTCTACCACGAGCAGGACCTCGGCGGCCACTTCCAATTGCTGAACCGCAGCAAGCTGAACCAGCAGGAGATCGACCAGGTGTGGCGCGCGCTGAAGCGGCTCACCAGGTTCCGCGACAAGGTGAGCAAGTCCGCCCTGGAGATCGCCAAGGCAGCCGGCTGGGACACCGAGATCAAGGACCTGGCCAACCGCGTCACCGCCTCGCTGGCCGCATTGGAGGACCGCGGCTATGTGCAGCGCACGCTCAACAGCCCGTGGCTATTCGCCACCGGCCTGCTGGTGAAGGACCTGAAGGAGGCCCAGCGCGTGGTGCATGCCAGCGCCATGCACACATCGAAGCAAAAGGAGGATTGCGACCGTGTGCTGCAACGCATCATCAAGAGCGAGGAGACCCGCGTGGATGCGCTGGCCGAGCAGCTCGGTATGCCGCTGAAGCAAGTGGTGGATACCATCCAGCATTTGCGCGAGCTCAAGGTGCTCAACGATGCCCAGGACCTCACCGCCTTCGTGGACCTGCGTCCGCGCGCCGGTTCGCGTGCCCGCCTGGAGCGCATCGCCGCCACCGAGAAGGCCCTGTTGCAAGTGCTGCCACCGGGCGCCGCCACGGTCAGCATCCGTGCGCTGAACCAGGCCATCATCGATCAAGGCATCGATGCGCACATGGACGAGGTGCTGACCCTGCTGCGCTACTGGAAGCGCCGGGGCTTCATTCGCACCAAGCGCATCGCACGCGCCGACCACAGCTACCGCATCGAGCCGCGCACCACGCCGGACGACATGCAGCAGGACATGGAGCACCGCCATGCCGTGTCCCTCGGCGCGCTGGACCACCTGCTGCAACTGGCGGGCAGCGTAACGATCGGCGACAAGGAAGAACGTCTCGCCGAGTTCTCCCTGCTGGGCCTTCAAGCGGCGCTGGCCTCGGGCATGTTCGCCCAGCAGGCGGACCTCAAGGCCATCCAGCGTGCCCTGCTCTACCTCAACGAAACGCGCGTGATCCAACTGGAGGACGGCTTCATGGTGGTCTACCAGCGCATCAACGTGGAGCGCCGCAACAAGGATAACCGCAAGCGCTACACCGCCGAGGACTACGGCCACCTGCGTCTGCACTACCAGAACCGCGTGGAGCAGATCCACATGGTGGGCGAGTACGCGCGCCAGCGCACCCGCAGCGCACAGGCCGCCCTCGCTTACGTGGACGACTACTTCAAGCTGGACCACAAGGCCTTCATCAAAAAGTACTTCCCCGGCCGCGAATCGGAGATCACCCGCTCCATCACCCGCGAGCGCTTCGCGCAGCTCGTGGGCGACCTGGACACCACGCAGACCGCCATCGTCGCGGACCGATCACCGCACATCCTGGTGGTGGCCGGACCGGGCAGCGGCAAGACCCGTGTGCTCGTGCACAAGGTGGCCAACCTGCTGCTGCTGGAGGACGTGAAGCCCGAGCAATTCCTCATGCTCACCTTCAGCAAGGCCGCTGCGCTGGAGTTCCGCAGGCGGGTCCATGACCTGGTGCCCGAATACCGCGGCCTCATCACCATCACCACCTTCCACGGCCTCTGCTTCGACCTGCTCGGCCAGCTCGGCGACCTCGACAAGTCCGAGACCGTGATCGCGCGGTGCACCCAGGCCATCGAAAAGCGCGAGGTGGACCTCTCCGCCATCGCCAACAAGAGCGTGATCGTGCTGGACGAGTTCCAGGATGTGGATGCCGCGCAATGGCAATTGATCCAAGCCATCGCACGGATGGCCGAGGACCCGCGCATCATCGCCGTGGGCGACGACGACCAGATCATCTACGACTGGCGCGGTGCATCGCCGGAGTACATGGCGGCCTTCCGTGCGCGCTACAAGGCCGCGGAGCACGACCTGCTCACCAACTACCGCAGCAAGGGCTCGCTGGTGGACCTCACCGGCCGCATCGTGGCGGGCATCCACAACCGCATGAAGGCCGACCGGCCCATGGTGGCGAAAGATGCAGGCACAGGCGTGCAGCGCGTGGTGCAGCATGCGGGCGGCTTCCACCTGCAGGGCTTGGTGAACGACCTGCTCCAGCAGCGCTATCCGGGCACCACCGCCGTGCTCACCCGCACCAACGAGCAGGCCATCCTCGCCAGCGCCATGCTGCAGCAGCAGGGCATCGCCGCGCGCTACGTGGGCGGCAGCGACGATTTCGCCCTGGCACGCCTGCGCGAGCTGCGCGCCTTCGAGCGCATGCTGCGCGCGGCACACGCCAATCCGGGTGTTATTCCAAAGGAGGTGTGGCAACCCGTGCGCGACCGCTTCCTGGAAAAACTCGACGGCCATGCGCACCGGCACGACCTAGCCGATCTGATCACCCGCTTCGAGGACGACGCGAAAGGCCGGATCGACCCCGGCGAGTGGGCCGCCTTCCTGCGCGAGATCCGCATCGGCGACGTGGCGCAGGCCGCCGGCAGCACCGTGTTCGTAAGCACCATGCACAAGAGCAAGGGCCGCGAGTTCACCAACGTCTTCGTCCACCTCGACGACTTCCCCATGCACAAGGAGGAGGAGCTGCGCCTGCTCTACGTGGCCTGCACCCGCGCCATGGAACGCCTGGTGGTCCATACCAACACCTCTTTCTTGCCGCACTACACGCCGCCGCAACTGGTACGCGAGCACAGCGACCACCAGCATCTCTGGCCGGAACGCTTGGAATATGTGCTGGGCATGCGCGAGGTACACCTGGGCTCCTGCTGGTACGCCCGCGACCGCATCCGCTGCCTGAAGACCGGCGATGCCCTGATGCCTTGCACCACGCAGTTCGCCAATGGACCGGCCAGCGGCTTGGGCACGGAAGGTGAAAGCATGCTGCTCTATGCAAAGAAGTTCAAGCAAGAGACCCTGTCCCGCTTCGAGCGACAGCACTACCGCATCACCGGCGGCCGCGTGGAGTACATCGTGGAATGGCACAACGAGAAAGAGCAGCAATGGCATGAGGTGGTGCTTCCGAGGGTGGTGCTGGAGCGCTCGCCTTGAATCCGCGTCGTTCACAGCTTGGGCATCATTGCGGTCCACACGCGACAGGGCTCAATGGCGCTACACGCACCCGCCCTGCACCCGGTTCCCTGGTATGAGCAACACCGGCGCATCATGCGCACGAGGTGGTGGCTCAGCAGCACGTGCCTACATCCATCTTCGCCCACGAGACCTTCGATCCGCAGTTGGTGTTCGACCTTCCGGAAATCGTAGCGGAGCAGAATTAGATCACGTGATCGCTGTATTCACGGCGCTTCGGCAACGCGACGAGGCCACATGACGCACGAGGTCTAATTTCACGGCACAATGGCCGACCTCACCACCGACGAACGCACCCTTCTCGCCCTTCTCCCCACCGACGGCTCCACCGATGGCCGCATCAAAGGCCTCCTCGTCAGCGCCTACGGGCCCGATGCCTCCGCCCTCACCCAGCAGATGGTGCGCAAGCTGGCCACGCACGGGAGGGGGTAGGGGGGCATAAGGCCATGACCGGAGCCGGTTCTGGCCTCACTCCTGTGCGGCCTTCTGCGCCAGCAGGCTTTCCATGATGCGCTCGTAGTGCGCGGCCAGCCGCTCGGCCTCCTCCGGATCATGGCATTCTTCCGCCACGAATTCGGCATGGGGTAGCGCACCGCTGCGCAGGTACGCGGCGGTCTTCCACACAGCGCACATCGCCCAGGCGGGCGGCATTGAAGGAATTCATCGAGTAACTGTGAGGATGGGGTCGCACAAGCGCACGTTCCACCCGGCGCACCGTGTTTGGCTGACGCGCCACCTTCAGGTCATGCTCCCAGATGCGAACGGCAGTCCAACACTACATCCCAGTGTCTACCATTACCATAGAGGCGAGTAGCAATCGATAAGTCAATAGGCGCCTCGAGATCTAGAAACGGGAGATCAAGAAGATCCGTCGTTCGCCACGCCCAAAAGTCGACCAACCAGCGCTCGTCGATGATGGCAAAGTCGTGTCCTTGGGTATAGGCCTCACCGAGTTCCGCAACCGGGTTGTCCTCCGCGAGATACCCAAGCACAACACCAC
>JADLBK010000035.1 GCA_020847755.1 Flavobacteriales bacterium
CCTACTACGGCTTCACGGACAGCAGCTGCACGGCGGTCGACACCACGCGCCTGTGCACGGGCGTCCTGCTGGTGCATGCGTGCGTGGCCGGCGAGGTGCGTGCCATCTTCGAGGGATTGCGGCGCGACCGCTTCCCCATCGCGCATGTGATCCCGATCAACCGCTACGGGCTCAACGCCGACAGCACAGGCTGGGACGATGCCGCCTCCATGGCCGACAACAACACCAGCGCCTTCAACTACCGCGGCAAGACCCACGTGCCGGAGACCTCCAAGCACGCGCAGGGGATCGCCATCGACATCAACCCGCTGCTGAACCCGCTGGTGCGCGCGGGTATGAACGGCACGGTGCGTGAGCCCGCCAACGGCCGCTACGATCCGCTTCGACCGGGCACCCTCACCCGCGCCCGCATCCTGAAGCACCTGGCCCCGCACGGCTGGACCTGGGGCGGGCGCTGGCAGCGGCCGCAGGACCACCAGCACATCGAGAAGGCGCATGGCCGCTGCGCGCACCTGCGCGAACGGATCCGGTGATGGTCGTTCCTTCGCGCCGATGACCCGCACGGAAAAGGCCGCCTTCGTCGCCGGGAAGCTCGCCGAGCTCTACCCGCGCACGACCATCCCCCTCGACCACGAGGACCCGTACACGCTGTTGGTGGCCGTGGTGCTGAGCGCGCAATGCACGGACAAGAAGGTGAACGAGATCACCCCGCTGCTCTTCGCCAAGGCGCGCACGCCGCAACAAATGGTGAAGTTGAGCGTGCAGGAGATCGAGGACATCATCCGCCCCTGCGGTCTGGCACCGGCCAAGGCCAAGGGCATCCATGGGCTGAGCCGCATCATCATTGAGCAGCATGGCGGCCAGGTGCCGGACTCGATGACGGCGTTGGAGGCCCTGCCCGCCGTGGGCCACAAGACGGCCAGCGTGGTGATGGTACAGGCCTTCGGCGTGCCGGCCTTCCCGGTGGATACGCACATCCACCGCCTCGCCTGGCGCTGGACCTTGAGCACCGGAAAAAGCGTGGAGCACACCGAGGCCGACCTGAAGAAGCTCTTTCCCAAGGAGCAGTGGGCCGACCTGCACCTGCGGATCATCTACTTCGGGCGGGAGCACTGCCCGGCCAAGGGCCATGACCCGCGCAAGTGCCCCATCTGCAGCGTGATCGGGCGAAGGGAGCTGTTCGCCGCAGGGCGATGATCCCAGACTCAGTTCAGCACAAGCGCCACGGTGCCGAGCGGTGGTGCCTCCACCACGGACAAGGCCTTGCTGTAGCTCAGGATGGCCTGAAGGGTGGCGGGACGGGGACCCGGTTGAAGGTCCATGGTGGTGCGGCGAACAGAGGGCCGACGATCGCGCCGGCGGAGGGTAGAGTGCTTCATGCCATCAGGTTGGTGTGCGTGATGATGAACGCCTGGTGGGCGCCCGCTATTGCGCGCCGACCCGATCATCCACACAAGCCGCTGAACGTCAAAGGAATGAATGACTGAAAATGCGAACGCCGGCTTACGGGCCGGCGTTCAAGGACATGCAGCTGGCAGGCCTAGGCGCGCTCCAGATGGATGTCGTGTTCCTTGATGAGCTTGCGCATGTTGATCAGCGCATAGCGCATCCGCCCCAAGGCGGTGTTGATGCTCACGTTGGTGTGCTCGGCGATCTCCTTGAAGCTCATGCTGAGGTAGGTGCGCATGATCACCACCTCGCGCTGTTCCTCGGGCAGGTGCTCGATGAGCCGGCGCACATCCTCATCGATCTGGACGTTCACCAGCCGCTGCTCGACGTTGAGTCCGGGTTGGGCCACGGTGGCGAACACGTCGTGGTCGTCCGATCCACGGACCAAGGGCATCTTCTTGGCCCGCCGGAAGTGGTCGATCACCAGGTTGTGGGCGATCCGCATCACCCAGGGAAGGAACTTGCCCTCCTCGTTGTACTTCCCGGTTCTCAGCGTGTGCACCACCTTGATGAAGGCCTCCTGGAAGAGGTCCTCGGTGACCTCGCGGTCACGCACCATCAGGTAGATGTGGCTCCACACCTTGCGCTTGTGGCGCAGCAGCAGGGTTTCGAATGCCTGCTCGTTCCCCGCCATGTAGGCGTGCACGAGCTCCGTATCGGTGAGCACCTTCGTACGCATGTGACCTTCCCTTTAAGTCCGGAGGTCGGATCAACGATCCAGGGTAGTGGTCACGCGATGGGCGAAGGGGGTTTGAAGGTGCGGGCCTTTTCGGCCGGGTTCAGGGTTGAGACGTGGCCCGGGGAGAGAACGTTGCCTGATCGACCGTATTGTGCGATCGGGTGAAGTTTTCGTCGGACCAAGGCGAAGGTAGTGATCCCCGGCAAAGTCGGGCGGGCCGATGCCTAAATTCGCGCCGCCCTTGCCTGCCCCCTCCCGCACTCGACGAGCAGCACCCGCCCCGACGAACGGTGCCCCCCCCGCCCCGCCCAGGTCCGCCGGCCTGATCCGGGTGCAGGGCGCCCGCGTGCACAACCTCAAGAACATCGATGTCGACATCCCGCGGGGAAAGCTGGTGGTGATCACCGGCCTCAGCGGAAGCGGCAAGAGCAGCCTGGCCTTCGACACCCTGTATGCCGAAGGACAACGCCGGTACGTGGAGAGCCTCAGCAGCTACGCCCGCCAGTTCATGGGTCGGCTGGAGAAGCCCGATGTGGACCGCATCCTCGGCATCAGCCCGGCCATCGCCATCGAACAGAAGGTGATGACCCGCAATCCGCGGAGCACGGTGGGCACCAGCACCGAGGTCTACGACCACCTCAAGCTGCTTTTCGCCCGCATCGGCCGCACCTACAGCCCCGTGAGCGGCGAACCGGTGAAGCGCCACACGGTGGAGGACGTGCTGCACGCCGTGCACGCCCATTCCCCGGGCGAGGCCGTGCTGCTGCTCTGCCCCATCCATCTGCCGCCGGGCCGCACCCTGACCGCCCACCTCGATGTGCTGCATCAGCAAGGCTTCGCCCGCGTGCACGACGGCACCACGGTGCACCGCATCGAGGACCTGTTGAGCGCGCGATCCCTGCCCAAGGGCGACTGGTGCCTGGTGGTGGACCGCGTGAGCGTGAACCCCGATGATGCGGAGAACGACAGCCGCATCGCCGACAGCGCCGAAGCCGCCTTCTTCGAAGGCCAGGGCGAGCTGCACGTGCTGGGGCCCGACGGTCGCGGAGGTGAGCGACGCACCATCCTCAACGACCGCTTCGAGCGCGATGGCCTCCGCTTCGAGGAGCCGAGCACCAACCTGTTCAGCTTCAACGACCCGGTGGGGGCCTGCCCGCAGTGCGAAGGCTATGGCAGCGTGATCGGCATCGACCACGACCTGGTGATCCCCGATCAGGGCCTGAGCGTCTACGATGAATGCGTGGCCCCGTGGCGCGGCGAGAAGCTCGGCGAATGGCGGACCACCTTCATCGAACGCGCGGAACGCCACGACTTCCCCATCCACCGCCCCTACCGCGACCTGACGCCCGGGCAGCGCGACCTGCTGTGGAAGGGTGCTCGGGGTCTGCAAGGCATCGACGCCTTCTTCCGGTACGTGGAGGAGAAGAGCTACAAGATCCAGTACCGGGTGCTCGCCAGCCGCTACCGGGGCAAGACCACCTGCCCGACCTGCGATGGGTCGCGGCTGCGCAAGGAGGCCTCGTACGTGCGCATCGCCGACCGCACCATCACCGAACTGGTGCGCATGCCCATCGACCAGTTGCTGGCCTTCTTCCGCGGGCTGGACCTGAACGAGCACGACCGGCATGTGGCCTCCCGGCTCCTCACCGAGATCCGCAACCGTCTGCAGTACCTGAGCGACGTGGGCGTGGGCTACCTCACCCTCGACCGGCGCAGCAACACCCTGAGCGGCGGGGAGACCCAGCGGATCGACCTGGCCACCAGCCTCGGCAGCAGCCTGGTGGGCAGCATGTACATCCTCGACGAGCCCAGCATCGGCCTCCACCCGCGCGACACCCAGCGCCTGATCGGCGTGCTCAAGCGCCTGCGCGACCTGGGCAACACGGTGATCGTGGTGGAGCACGATGAGGAGGTGATGCGTGCCGCGGACCACATCATCGACATGGGCCCGGAGGCGGGATCCCACGGCGGTCAGGTGGTCTTCCATGGTGGCCACGCCGATCTGCTCGCCAGCGACAGCCTCACGGCGCAGTACCTCACGGGCCGTCTGCGCATCCCCCGTCCGGCACACCGGCGGCCGGTGAAGGACCGGCTGATCGTGCGCGGCGCGCGTGCCAACAACCTGAAGGACATCGATGTGGCCTTCCCCCTCCACATGCTCACGGTGGTGACGGGCGTGAGCGGCAGCGGCAAGACGACCCTGGTGAAACGCATCCTCCACCCCGCCCTGCGGCGCGAACTGGAGGGCTTCAGTGAGCGCCCGGGCGAGCACCGGGGCCTGGAAGGCGACCTCAAACGCATCGCCGCCGTGGAACTGGTGGACCAGGACCCCATCGGCCGCAGCAGCCGCAGCAACCCGGTGACCTATGTGAAGGCCTACGAGGAGATCCGGCAGCTCTTCAGCGAGCAGGAGGTGTCCCGCGTGCGCGGCTACAAACCGTCCTTCTTCAGCTTCAACGTCGACGGCGGCCGCTGCGAGACCTGCCAGGGTGAAGGTGAGGTCCACATCGAGATGCAGTTCATGGCCGACATCCGGCTCACCTGCGAAGCCTGCCGGGGCAAGCGCTTCAAGGAGGAGATGCTCGACGTCCGCTTCCAGGGCCGCGACATCGCCGAGGTGCTCGACCTCACCGTGGACGACGCCATCGCCTTCTTCGGCGGGTTGTCCGGCCATACGGCCTGTGCCCGCATCGTGCAACGCCTCAGGCCCCTGCAGGACGTGGGCCTCGGCTACGTGAAGCTCGGGCAGAGCAGCAGCACCCTGAGCGGCGGCGAGGCCCAGCGCATCAAGCTCGCCAGCTTCCTCACGAAAGGACAGGAGGAGCGCCCCACCCTCTTCATCTTCGACGAGCCCACCACCGGCCTGCACGTGCACGACATCGCCCGCCTGCTCAAGGCCTTGGAGATGCTCATCCACAACGGGCACAGCGTGATCTGCATCGAGCACAACACGGAGGTGATCGCCTGCGCCGACCATGTGATCGACCTCGGCCCCGAAGGCGGTGACGCCGGCGGTCAGCTGGTCTTCGAGGGGACCCCGGAGGCCCTGGCCGCTCACCCCGACAGCCTCACCGGCGCCCACCTCCGCGGTCGGCTGCACTGACGCCCGTCACGGGCCGGATCGACGCTCATCATCCTTTTTCGAGCGGTCGGGTCGGAACTTCATGGTCTCCGAACGACCGGACCATGACCACCCGAACCCTGCTCCACGACCCGGTGATCGAACGCCTGATGGAGGCCCGAACAGGCCCCTGCGTCACCATTACTCTGCCCACGCACCGCACGATGCCCGATGCGGACCGGGACATCCTCCTGCTCAAGGACCTGCTTCACCAGGCCGAGGACCGCTTGGCGGAGCGGGGTGCGAAACGGGACGTGGCGCCGCTCATCGAACGGATGCACACCCTGGCCGGGTCCATCGATCACAACCACCACATGGACGGCCTGGCCCTCTTCGTCGCACGTGACCATGCCGAGCTCGTGAAACTGCCCTTCCCGGTTGAACCCCGTGTGGTGGTGGGCGATGCCTTCATGGTGCGCGACGTGGTGCGGGCCCGGCTCGGATCGGTGCACTACCACGTCCTGGTGCTGAGCCAGCACAAGGCGCGGCTCTTCACCGCGAACGATGACCACCTCGTGGGCGAGGTGCGCGGCGGGCTTCCCTTGGAGAACCGGCATTACACCACCGACGCTGCGCAGGTGACCACCTCACGCGGGCAGGACAACCAGGCCAGGCATTGGTACGCGGATGTGGCCAAGGCCGTGGAGCAAGTCGTCGGTCCACAGGGCCGTGTGGTGGTGGCCACCACCACCACGCATCACGCTCCCTTCCTGGCGGTTGCGCCGCATGCGGACCTCTTCATCGCCCACCTCGAGGGGAACCACGAGCATGAAGCACCGGCCGAACTCGTTCGCCGGGCCTGGACGCTGGCCTATGAGGATCAGAAACGCCGCCACCTGGCGGACGTGGAGACCCTGGGCCGCACTCCGGTCGAAAAGCACGTGACCACCATCGATGACATCCGGGCCCGGGTACAGGAGGGCCGGGGGCAGACCCTGCTGGTGGAACGCGATCTGGTGATCCCCGGCGCGGTGGTGGATGACCGCGTGCGGACGGATGCGCCGAGCGGTGGAGCGGACATCGTGGACCGCATCATCATCGCTCAGTTGCGGCATGGCGGCGATGTCCGCATGCTCCCCCCTGGCAGCTTGAACGACTACGACGGCATCGCGCTCATCCTACGCTACTGATCGGGCTCAGCGCAGCACGGTCACGTGCCCACGGAGCTCGCGCAGCGTGTCATCGCAGGAAGGGGTGTACCGGATCACGTAGAAGTAGGTCCCCTCACTGGCCTTCCGGTCCGGGTTGTTTCCATCCCAGGTGACGGCGAGGCTGGTGGAACGGAACACTTCGGTGCCCCACCGGTCGTACACGGAGACCTCCACGTCCTGGCTGCCGTTGGCCTGCGGTTCGAACCGGTCGTTGGCCCCATCACCGTTCGGGCTGAAGACGTTCGGCACCATGATGTCCGTACCGAGCGGATCGGGGATCACGGAGGCCACGCCCGAATACGTGCACCCGAACGCATCGGTGACGCTGAAGCCATAACTGCCGTGCTCGCCCACCACGATGGCGCGGGTGGTGGCTCCACCCGACCATGCGTAGGATGAGCCCTCCACGGGAATGACCAGCAGCACACTGTCGCCCGGGCAGGCCACCGCCTCGAAGTCGAGCGGTCCCGGGTCCGGCGCCAGTGACACGTCCACCGTGTCCGTGCCGCCGCATTGGGCGAGGGTGACCTGCACCCAGTAGCTGCCGGGCTGGTCCACGGTGATGGACGAGGTGATGGCGCCGGTGCTCCAGGCATGGTCAGGGCCGGTGAGGCCGGTGGACAGCACCGCACTGGCACCTGCGCATAGCACCTGGTCGGGGCCCAGGTCCACGATCACGCCCGGGATCACGTTCACGGTCACCGAGGCCGATTCGCTCGTGGCGCACAAGGTGTCCGTCACGGTCACCGTGTAGGCCGTGGTGATGTCGGGCGAGGCCACCGGAGCCTGCACCGTGGCATCGTTCAGATCGGTCGGGGGCGTCCAGGTGTAGCTGTAGCCGCCCTGGCCGCCGCTCACCACGGCGGTGAGCTGCGTGCTGCTGCCGCTGCAGATGGGGTCGGTGCCGTTCAAGGCCAGCACCACCAGCGGGACATCGACCTGTACGATGACGCTGTCGGTGCGCGTGCAGCCCTCGGCGTTCGTCACCGTCACGAAGTAGGTGATGGTGGCCGTCGGGGAGGCCGTCGGCGCCTGCAGAAAGGTGGCGTTGAGGCCCGTGCCTGGCGACCAGGACCAGGAGTGGCCGGTGCCCGAGGTGGGCTGTGCGTTCAACACCACGGAGCCCCCGCTGCAGATCGTGGTGTCGTCCGCCAGCAGCAGGTCGAAGGCCTGGCCGACCTGTACGAACACCGAATCAGTGTAGGTGCAGCCGAACTGGGCATCGAACACGTTCACGGCGTACCATTGATCGGTGGGCGGCGTGGCCAAGGGGTCCACGATCAACGGGTCGTTCAAGGTGGCGGCCGGCGTCCAGGTGAAGGTCAGGCCTCCCACCGTGTTCGTGGCGATGGCCACATCATCCAGGCTCCAGTTGTCCTCGCCCACGCCCCCGTTCGCCAGCTGCCTCCAACGGAACAACGTGTTGGCCGTCTGCGCCGGGCCGGGGATGTTCACCTGGATCACCGTGAAGGTGGGGTGCGCATATTCGTAGTAGGTGTCCATGATGGTCCACGCGCCTCCCCCATTGGTGCTGTACTCCAGCACCACGTGCTCCCCGGGGTCGGCATCCTCGCAGGGGGCCGTGCCCGTGGCGATCTTGATCGCGAAGCGCACCGTGCCGCCGGTCGACACGTCAACCGGCCCTGCCGTGGCGCTGCGCTGACCCGGACCGTCGAAGTAGAGCGCATTGCCGGCCACCGAGCCACATGCGTTGCTGATGCTGCCGTTCAGGATGCCGCTCCACAAGGAGGACGGGGCCACGTCCAACACATCCAACCCCTGGATCACCTGTTGGGCGGTGAGGCCGAGCTGGCTCTGTTCACCGGAGCAGATCAAGGGCGGGTCGGCGGTGGTGTTCAAGGCCAGGACATCCCCGTTCACCACCGTCACCAGAACGCTGTCGCTGATGACCGCACAACCGTTCAATGTGCTCACCTGGCCCGTGTACCAGGTGGTGTGCGCCGGGTTGGCCACCGGGGAGGCGATGGACGGGTCGTTGAGGTCGGCCGCAGGGGTCCAGGTGTAGGCGTAGGTCCCAGGCGGTGAGACATCCACCCCCAGCTGCACGGGCTGCAGCAGGCAGGCTTCCACACCGGTGCTGTCACCGCTCGCCAGTGCTTGGATCGCAGGCGGGATCGCCAGTTCGATGCTGAAGAAGAACTGCTTTTCGCAGCCGCTCAGGCCCGATGTGCCCGTCACGATGTACACATCGGAAGCCGTCGGAGTGAAGGTATACGTGGCCCCCTGGAACAGCACGGTGTTGGGGTCGCTCTGGGTGGTCCAGTAGGGATCGCTCAGCGGTTCGGGGATCGAGAGGGTGATCGTGGTGTTCGTGTCCGCCAGGCACAGCACGGTGTCCAGCGGCAGGATCGGCTCCGGCGTAAAGGAGCCCACTGAGTACGCATAGCTCTCGGCACTGCCCATGCCGTACACGTACGCCGTGAGGCCACCGACACACTCCAACGTGTGGCTGCCCACCGGCAGTGGCAGCGAGGCATGGGCCACCGTGGGACAGGCCGGGTAGGGCGTGAACGCCGACGACGGCACCGGCACCCCGTCCAACACCACGTCGTCCACGTTCGGCTGCTGCACGATGATGTTCACGTAGTGGTTGGTGATCACCGTGGACACCACGGTGGCGAAGGTGACCCGGTCGATGCGCTGCTCCTCGGCGTTCAGCAGCAACATGGCCGGGTCGCCGTTGGAGCCGCAGGTGATGCCCTCCATGAACTGGGCCACCACGAAGGGCTGATTCCCCTCGAAGCAGGCGGCGTCGGGGAAGGAGTTCAGCTCCACGAACTGGCCGGCGTTCAGGTTGATCGGCGGACCTCCGTTCACCGTCACCTGCGTGCCGTCCTGGTCCGCGAGCACGCGGTAGGTGTATTGCGAGGTGGTGCTGAAGGGCACCGAGTAGTAGCGCGTGCCCCAGGCCCGGCGCGGGAGGTTCTGCTCCACCACATGGTCGCAGGCGAAGCATCCATCGGGGATGTTCGTGCAGACCGAGCCGGAGAACACCGCGAAGGTCCTGCACTCGCCACTGGCCGGCGTGCCCCGCACCACCGTCCCGGTGAAGTCGCCCAGCTCGTTCGCCGCGATCACCTGATAGGTCTGGCCCGAATCGAGCAGCACCGTGAAGGGAACCCCGGCCGGCTGCCCGCCGAACGTGGTGGCCGTGGGGATGATCTCCACCTCGGTATCGTCCTGCCGTGCCACGATCAGGAACTCCGAGGCGAGCTCGGGCAGACCGCTCAGGCCCGGATAGGCCATGATCCGGTAGTCGCTCCCCAGCGACTGCACCGGATAGATCACGGCACCATCCGCGGTGAACTGCTCGAAGTTGATGGCGAAGACCGCCACGGTGTCCTGGGTGCGCACCAGCACGGACCTGTTCTCCACCACCTCGCTCGCCTGGTGCATGCCCTGGGCCAGCGGGATGGTGACGGTGGTGGTGACGTTCGCCGTGACGGTGAAGGCCTGGCTGAACCCCATCAGCGGCATCTCCACCAGCCCCGAGGTGTTCGTGGGCGACGAGATGAAGATGTCGAGGCTCTGGACGGGATTGCCCTGGTAGTTCTTCATGAAGCCCAACCAGAACTCGGTGCCCATGGTGGGCACGATGCCCTGCGCCATGGATGTGTTCCGGCCGATGGCGGACAGGAGAAGAACGAGAAGCGTCAAGCGCGAGAGCCGGCTGCACAAGGGGCTGTCCATGGTTCCGTGATGGGGTTGTCGAAAAGACGCGGCCAACGGATCCGCCGTTGCCGAACGTCGAAAAAATACGAACGCCTATCGGAACTGAAGATCGTACAAACGACGGTAAGCCCCGTTGAGGGCCAGCAGTTCCTGATGCCCGCCCTGCTCGATGATGCGCCCCTTGTCCAGCACCACGATGCGGTCGGCGTTCTGCACGGTGCTCAGGCGGTGGGCGATCACGATGCTGGTGCGGCCCTTGGTGATGCGCTCGGTGGCCTCCTGGATGAGCTGTTCGCTGGCGCTGTCCACCGAACTGGTGGCCTCGTCGAGCACCAGCACGGCGGGCCGGTGCACCATGGCCCGGATGAAGGCCAGCAGCTGGCGCTGCCCGGTGGAGAGGATGCCGCCGCGCTCGCGCACATCGGTGTCGTAGCCCCGGGGCAGTCGCCGGATGAAGGCATCGACCCCCACCTCGCGCGCCGCGGCCTCCACCTGTGCCCGGGTGATCGTGGGATCGTACAGGGTGATGTTGTCGTGCACCGTGCCGCTGAACAGGAAGACGTCCTGCAGCACCACCGAGATGCAGCGCCGCAGCTCGCCGAGCCGGTACTCCTGCACGGGAGCCCCATCCAGCAACACCCGGCCACGCTGATGCTCATAGGCCCGGCTGAGCACGTTGATCATCGAGCTCTTGCCCGAGCCGGTGGCCCCCACCAGCGCCACCGTGGTCCCCGCCGGGATGTCCAGGTCGAGGCCTTGGAGCACCCACTCGGGCGATCCACCATCCTTCGCCTCCCCATAGGCGAACCAGAGGTCCTTCACCTCGATGTGCCCGCGCACGCCGGTGGCGGCGCGCGTTCCCGTGTCGGCGATGGTGGCCTCGGTGTCCAGCAGCTTGAAGACGCGTTCGCTGCCCACCATGCCCATCTGCAGCACGTTGAAGCGGTCGGCCAGCTGGCGGATCGGCCGGTAGAGCATGTTGATGAACAGGATGTAGGCGACGATGTCACCGAAGGAGGCCGTGCCGGCCAGGGCATCCTTCACCCCCCACCACACCAGGAAGGCCAGCGACAGGGCCGAGAGGATCTCCACGAAGGGGAAGAAGATCGAATATGCCAGCACCGAGCGGATGTGCGCCGCGCGATGCTCGCGATTGATCGCCTGGAACTTGCGCAGCTCCTGCGCCTCGCGCCCGAAGGCCTGCACGATCGCCATGCCCTGGATGTGCTCCTGCACGAAGGCGTTCAACCGGGCCACGTACGTGCGCACGTCCTCGAAGCTGCGCTGGATGCTGTTCTTGAAGATGTTCGTCCCCCACAGCAGCAGGGGCACCGGTGCCATGCTCAGCAGGGCCAGCTTCCAGTTGACGGCGAACATCACCACCACCACGACCACGAGCTTCAGCAGGTCGCCCAGGATGGAGAGCAACCCCTGCGAGAAGATGTCCTCGATGGTCTCGATGTCGCTGATGACCCGGGTGACCATGGTGCCGATGGGAGTGCGGTCGAAGAAGCGGAGCTTGAAGCCGAGCACATGGTCGAAGAGGCGGGTGCGCAGTTGGAAGCTCACGGCCTGGCCCAGCCAGCTGGTCCAGAAGGCCTGGTGGAAGCTCAACAGGGTCTCCAGCACCAGCAGTCCGAGGACGATGAGGGTCATGCGCAGCAGCCCGACCGCGTCGCCGGTGAGCGCGTAGCCGTCGATCATGTCACCCATCAGCAGAGGCCTCACCACACCGATGGCGCTGAGCAGCACCGTAAGCCCGAACGTGGCCCAGAACAGTGACCGGTGGGGGCGTACGAACGCCATCACGCGCGTGAACAGACGTCGGTCGAAGGCTCTGGCCTGGCCGCTCATGCGGGTGCGGGAATGAAGGGATACACCACACGCTCCAGATAGAGCCCGCGCGCCGGGGCGGACTTGCCGGCCGCACTGCGGTCGCGGGCCGCCAGTACCTCCGCCATGTGGCCCGGCGGGCGGTGTCCCCGACCGATCAAGAGGCAGGTGCCCACGATCGCGCGCACCATGTTGCGCAGATAGCGGTCCGCCCTGATCTCGAAGTCATAGCCGTTCGCGTGTTCGCTCCACCGGGCCAGCCGTACGTCGCACAGCATGGTGCGTGCATCGCTGCCGGCCTTGCAGAAGCTGCTGAAGTCCTGCCTGCCCACCAGCGCTCCGCACGCCTCGTTCATGGCCGCAGCGTCCAGTACCGGCCTCAGTTGATGGCTGCGGCCTTCGAGGAAGGGGTCCTTCCGGCGATGGATGCGGTACCGGTAGCCACGCTCGATCGCACTGAAGCGCGCGTGCGCGTCGTCCGGCACGGCGATCAGGCGCTTCACACCGATGTCATCGGGCAGCAGGCTGTTGAGGCTGTACACGAAGCGGTCGTCCAGCGGGGCCTCGCCACCCTGGTCGAAGTGCACGAAGAACTGGGAGGCGTGCACGCCGGTGTCCGTGCGGCCACACCCCACCACGCTCACGCGCTCCCGGTGCAGGGCGAACCGCATGGCCCGCTCCACCTCGGCCTGCACACTGGGCCGGTCGAGCTGCAGCTGCCAGCCGCGATAGGCCGTGCCGAGGAAGGCGATCTCCAGGAAGTAGCGGGGCATGATCTCCATCGGTGCTGGGCCCTGAACGACCGGGCGGGAAGCCCAAGCGCTTGTGCCCTCTGCGGGTCCGGCGGGCGGCAAAGCTAGCTCCGCCTTCGGTGGTGTCCGGTCCCCTGCGTTCCTTCGCCTTCATGTCCGCGACCCTGGCACCGGGCCGGCGCATCGGGCTGTTGTCCGACACGCATGGCTGGCTCGACCCACGCCTCCGCACCCACCTCGCCTCCTGCGACGAGATCTGGCACGCCGGCGACATCGGCGGGCTGCACATCACCGACGAGATCCGGTCCTGGTTCCCCGACAAGCCGCTGCGGGCCATTGTGGGCAACATCGACGATGCCGCTTCGCGACGGGCCTTCCCCGCCGACCTGCGTTTCGACCTGGAAGGTGTTCGCGTGTGGATCACGCACATCGGCGGTCGGCCACCGCGCTACGACCCCAGGGTGCTCACAGCCCTGCGCAATGACCCGCCCACCCTGTTCGTCTGCGGTCATTCCCACATCTGCCTGGTGAAGTTCGATGAGGCGTTGAACATGCTTTACATGAACCCTGGTGCCTGCGGTCGGCATGGATGGCACCAGGTGCGGACGATGCTGCGGTTCACCATCGGCGCCGGTCAGTTCAAGGACCTGGAGGTGGTGGAGCTGGGGGAACGAGGAGGAGTGGCGAGCTCTGAGTGACGAGCGGCGGGTGAATGCCCCCTTCGACCCCGCTCAGGGTAGCGGCATTCACCCGCCACTCGCCACTTGGGCTCTTGAAACCCAGTTCCACGGGCACCTCACCGCAACCGGTCCATGCTCCGGATCAGCGCTTCATCCTTGCGAATGCCCCGCTCGGCCAGGAAGGCCATCACCAGCACCAGGACGGGGGCAGCGAACGCGGCACCATAGGCGACCTCCACCGCGCCCCGGCCGGACATGAACACCTGGATGGAGCGGTCGGTGATGACCGCGAAGGCCAAGGCTCCCAACGAGAGGAGGTAGGTGAAGCGCACGAACCGGACCTGGCGTGTCCGGTCCTTGTAGAAGAAGATGGTGACCAGCGGCAGCACGGCCAGGAGGCCCAGAACGGCCGCGAACGGGACCTTCGGGCTCGCCTCCTCCAGCACGGTTCCATCGCCCAGGAACAGGCCTGTGGAACGGAACACCACCTGAAGGTCGCCTACCGTGTAGGTGGCGAACGGGAACAGATTGGCCAGGGCCGCCACCGCGGCGGCGAGGGCCAGGAACAGGGTCTGCTTGCGCTGGATCATGGGCGGGCAAAGATGGCACCGGGCCGCTTGCGGTTCACGCCGAATGATCTAGGTTTGCGCCGATCGTTGCGAGCAGGCCCCCCCATGGTGGCCAGCGCCCCACCCGAAGTCCTTTCCGAACCGCACGAGACCCCGCCGGGTCCTCCGCCAAGGCGCAGCACGCGCCAACGCCCCTTAGCCCTACCCCATGGCAGACAAGAACGCGATGGAGAGCCTGAAGCTCGCCGAGCTCCGGGAGATCGCCAAGCAGCTCAACATCAAGAAGGCCGACACGCTGAAGAAGCAGGACCTCATCGCCCGCATCCTGGAGGCCCAGGGCGGTGCAGCCCCCGCTTCGGCCCGTCAGGACACCGATGCCATCGCCCTGGAGGCCGTGGCCGACGAGGATCCCGCCCCCGATCCGGAGCCCGCAGCTGCCGAGGAAGGGGACGACGGTGATGATGAGGGCGATGAAGAGGATGACGATGATGACGACGAGGAGGAGGATCAGGACGGAACAGCGGGCGACAAGGCCAGCTCCGAAGCCAAACCGGAAGCCGCTCCTTCACCCGGGCCGCAGGCCGTGCGGAGCGAGAACCGCGAACCGCGTCGGGACGACCGGCGAGAACGCTTCGATCGGCGTGAGCGCCGCGAGCGTGGCGATCAGGTGACACCGCCCCGCGAAGGTGTTGAGCGCGATGACCGGCGTGAGCGCTTCCGCGAGGAGCGGCGCGAAGGCCCCCCACCGAACGGCGACCGGCGCGAGGAACGACGGGACGACCGGCGCGACCGCGGCGACCAACAACGCCATGAGCAAGGGCGCGCGGACGGGCCCCGTGACCAGGGCCAGGGGCAACGGCCACAGGATCAGCGGCAGGACCGCCCCCGGCATGAACAGCGCGAGCAGATCTCGTTCGATGCGTTCGTGGAATGCGAGGGTGTGCTGGAGATCATGCCTGAGGGCTACGGCTTCCTGCGCAGCAGCGACTACAACTACCTGGCCTCGCCGGACGATGTGTACGTGACCCAGCAGCAGATCAAGCAGGCCGGCCTCAAGCTGGGCGACTCCGTGAGCGGTTTCGTGCGCCCTCCGCGTGAAGGGGACAAGTTCTTCCCGCTGGTGAAGATCGACCGCATCAACGGCCGGGACCCCGAGTGGGTGCGCGACCGGGTGCCCTTCAAGTTCCTCACGCCCCTCTTCCCCGACGAGAAGTTCAACCTCACGGGCAAGAACCCGAACCTCAGCATGCGCGTGCTCGACCTCTTCGCCCCGATCGGCAAGGGTCAGCGCGGCCTCATCGTGGCGCAGCCCAAGACCGGCAAGACCATCCTGCTGAAGGACGTGGCCAACGCCATCGCCGCCAACCATCCGGAAGTGTACCTCATCGTGCTGCTGGTCGACGAGCGCCCCGAGGAGGTGACGGACATGGCGCGCAGCGTGAACGCCGAAGTGATCGCCAGCACCTTCGATGAACCCGCCAGCCGCCACGTACAGGTCGCCAGCATGGTCCTGGAGAAGGCCAAGTGCCTCACCGAATGCGGCCACGACGTGGTGATCCTGCTCGATTCCATCACCCGACTCGCCCGCGCCTACAACACCGTACAGCCCGCCAGCGGCAAGATCCTGTCCGGCGGTGTGGACGCCAACGCCCTGCAGAAGCCCAAGCGCTTCTTCGGTGCGGCGCGCAAGATCGAGAACGGAGGAAGCCTCACCATCCTCGCCACCGCGCTGGTGG
This sequence comes from Flavobacteriales bacterium, assembly GCA_020847755.1. Taxonomy (GTDB): domain Bacteria; phylum Bacteroidota; class Bacteroidia; order Flavobacteriales_F; family PHOS-HE28; genus PHOS-HE28. Next base: position 15,664 of record JADLBK010000035.1, read on the forward strand.
ACACCGGAAGCAAGATGGACGAGGTGATCTTCGAGGAGTTCAAGGGCACGGGCAACATGGAGCTCCAGCTCGACAGGAAGATCAGCAACCGCCGGATCTTCCCGGCCATCGATATCCAGAGCAGCGGCACCCGACGCGATGATCTGCTGCACCACAAGGACGTGCTGCAGCGCACCTGGATCCTGCGCAAGCACCTCGCGGACATGAACCCCGTGGAGGCCATGGAGTTCGTCAAGACCCGCATGGAGGGCACCAAGAGCAACGAGGAGTTCCTGGTGTCGATGAACGGTTGATGAGTGACGAGTGGCGAGCAGCGAGTGCCGAGTGAACGCACCCTTGGCTTACGGTCAGGGTGACTAACTCTCACTCGGCACTCGCTGCTCGCCACTCAACGAAGTGATCCCACAACGCCCATGAGGACCGCCTTCTTCGTCGCCCTGGCCGCGATGGTGTTGCGCGTGGTGCTGCTGGGTGCGGGCCGGGCCCCGGATCCACCGTTCTTCATGCCGGTGCACCTGTTCGCCCTGGTGCTCATTCCCTTTCTGGCGACCCGCTCGCAGCTGCACCGTGAACCGCGCAGCGGGGTGCCGCAGCTGTTCCGCGTCGGGTTCAGGGCTTCGGCGCTCTACATCCTGCTGATCGCCGCCTTTTTGCTGGCGTTCTACACCTGGATGGACGTCACCTCGTTCCCGGTGCACATCAATGCGCTGGTGGACCAGGCGATGGCCGCCGGGCATGAGGAAGCCGATGCCCGTGCGCGCTTCGAGCGCTTCTTCACCCCGTTCAACTACGCCAGCCTGTCGTTCTTCCTGCTCCTGCTGTTGGGCGCGTTCAACACGCTGCTCACGACCCTGCTGGCGCACAAGGTGCTGCGCAGGATGAGCTGAGCCCCGGCGGATCAGGCGATGAAGGCCTCGCTCAGGGCCAGAAGGTCGAGCCCCCCGAAGTTGCCGCTGCTCATCATCAGCAGCACGCCTGGATCGGCCTGTGCCGCGCGAACCGCGCCCATGAGCTGGATGGGATCGCTGAGCACCTGCAGATCGGCGCGTGCGAAACCCCGCTGGATGCGTTCCGGCGGGATCGGGGGCAGCCGCTTCAGTTCCACCGCGTGCGGGTCGTAGAACACGATGGCCGCATCGGCCCGGTCCATGGCGCCGGCGTACTGGTCGAGGAAGCCCTCGCTGAGGCTGCTGTAGGTGTGCAGCTCCATGCAGGCGACCAGCCTTCGACCGGGGAACTGCTCGCGCACCGCCTCCACCGTGGCCTTCAACTTGCTGGGGCTGTGGGCGAAGTCCTTGTACACCACCTTCCTCCCCTGCTCGGCGAGCTTCTCCAGCCGCCTGGCCGCACCGTGGAAACCGCGAACGGCCTCGAAGAACACCGTGTCGCCGATCCCAAGTTGATGGCACACGAGGCGCGCGCCCTCCAGGTTCATGAGGTTGTGCCGGCCGAAGACATGAAGGGGCACCTCGCCACGCGGGGTGAGCAGGACCGTGGTGCCGTCGTCGATGCGGTGCGCCGGCACGCCGTAGGGGATGCGCACGGCCTGCACTTCGGGCTCTTCCGCCAGGCGCTTCACCTCCGCATCCTCGGCACAGTACACCAGCTTGCCGCCGGGCTCGATCAGCTGGATGAACTTCCGGAACTGGTCCACGTAGCTCTCGAAGGTCTTGAACACGTTGATGTGGTCCCACGCGATGCCGCTGATCAGCGCGATGTCGGGCCGGTACAGGTGGAACTTGGGCACCGGCTCCAGCGCCGAGGCGAGGTACTCGTCGCCCTCGATGATGGCCACCCGGCTGGTGGGGCTCAGGCGCACCATGCAGTCGAAGCCATCGAGCTGCGCGCCCACGAGGTAGTCGAACTCCACGCCCGCATGCCGCAGCACGTGGATGATCATGCTGGTGATGGTGGTCTTGCCGTGGCTGCCGCCGATCACCACGCGAGTCTTGTCCCTGGTCTGCTCGTGGAAGTACGAGGGGTAGCTGAACACGGGGATGCCGAGCTCCTGCGCGCGGATCAGCTCGGGGTTGTCGGCGCGGGCGTGCATGCCCAGGATCACCGCGTCGATGCCGGCATGGACGCGCAGCGGGTCCCAGCCCAGTTTGTCGGGCAGCAGGCCCAGGCGGTCGAGGCGGCTGCGGCTGGGCTCGAAGATCTCGTCGTCGCTGCCGGTGACCTCGTAGCCCTTCTGGTGCAGGGCGATGGCCAGGTTGTGCATGGCGCTGCCGCCGATGGCGATGAAATGGACCGTGTGCATGCTTGGCTCGCCGAAGCTTAAGCGAAGGCGATGCGGCGAAGGTGCATGTGCCCATGGGTCCATGTGCGCATGTGCGAACGGAATGCTTCAACGGGGGGCTGTGTGCAGTGGACCGGCCCATCTACGGCATCAGGGAGCGGGCTGCGTAGCTTCGGCGCACCATGATGGAACTGCACGTCATCGACACCGGTCACTTCAAGCTCGACGGCGGCGCCATGTTCGGCGTGGTGCCCAAGACCCTCTGGAGCAAGGCCCATCCCCCCGACGAAAGGAACCTTTGCACCTGGGCCATGCGCTGCCTTCTGGTGGTGCAGGGCGACCGCCGCATCCTGATCGACAACGGGCTCGGCGACAAACAGGACGGCAAGTTCTTCAGCCACTACGAGCCTCATGGTGAGGCCACCCTGGACGGTTCCTTGAAAGCGGTCGGATATCATCGGGACGACATCACGGACGTGTTCCTCACGCACCTGCACTTCGACCATTGCGGGGGCAGCATCCGGTGGAACAGCGCGCGCAACGGTTTCGAACCGGCCTTCAGGAACGCCACCTACTGGAGCAACGAGCACCATTGGAAGTGGGCCACCCGGCCCAACCCCCGCGAAAAGGCCAGCTTTCTGAAGGAGAACATCCTGCCCATCCAGGAGAGCGGGCAGCTGCGCTTCGTCGATGTGGGCCGGCGCAGCGCGGAGGAGAACCTCTTCATCCCGGAGGTCTTTCCCGGCTTCGGAGTGCTCCTGGTGAACGGCCACACCGATGCGATGATGGTCCCCTTCATCGAGCACAAGGGCCGCACGCTCATCTACATGGCCGACCTGCTGCCCAGCGTGCACCACATCCCCCTGCCGTGGGTGATGGGCTATGACACGCGACCGCTGCTGACCCTGCAGGAGAAAAGCGATGTGCTGGAGCTCGCCGCGCAGAAGGACCATGTGCTCTTCTTCGAGCACGACGCGACCAACCAGTGCTGCACCGTGCAGGCCACGGAGAAGGGGGTGCGACTGAAGGAGATCTTTCCCCTGAGCGCGGTCTGACCCAAGCGCCATGAGCCTGATCGCCAAGCTGCTGACCGCCTTCGTGGCCGTCGAACACCTGTCCATCCTGTGGCTGGAGATGTTCGCGTGGACCACGCACGCGCCCAAGGTGTTCCGTTCGATGCCGGCCGACCTGTTCCCCCGCACCAAAGCGTTTGCCGCGAACCAAGGGCTGTACAACGGCTTCCTCGCTGCGGGCCTGTTGTGGAGCCTCCTCATCGAGGATCCCCACTGGGCGCGCAACGTGGCCTGCTTCTTCCTGGGTTGTGTGGCCGTGGCCGGCATATACGGGGCGTTCAGTGCCCAGCGTTCCATTTTCCTCGTCCAGGGGCTGCCCGCCCTACTGGCGCTTGCCGCCGTGCTGTTCTCCTGATCACCACAGATCGAGGCCGAACAGCCTGAACGTGGTGTACGGAAAGCCGATATAGAGGCCGTCCTGGCGTTGTTCCACCGGATGGGTGCCGACGTTCACGGTGCTTCCGTTCCGGGCCCGTCCCGTGGCCGGGTCGAAGGCGAACCGGTGCCAGGGGCACACCAGGCGGCCTTCCTCGCACCATCCGCCCTCGAAGCTCCGCCCCTGATGCGGGCAGCGATCCTCCAAAGCGAAGAGGCCGGCCTGTGTGCGCACCAACCGCAGCACGTGCCCAGCGAGCGTCAGCCGCAAGTGCGTGTCCTGCGCGAGCGCATGGGCCCGGGGATCCTCCACCCGCGCCCATCGGATCCGGTCGACCCACATGCGGACAAAGATGCGTGACCGGTGGGTGTGGGACCGGGGCAGCGCTCCTTCCCGGTGGCGGTCCGGTCAGGCCGACGGATCCATCGACCTCACAAAGGCCCCGTCGCGCCGGACGTCATGGCAGGCGAGCCCCAGCTCGGCGCATCGCTTCCGGATCCGCCAGCGCTCCAGTCCGTCCAGGGAGCCGGACAGGACCACATGACCTCCGGCGCGAAGTCGGGCGAAGGCAGCCTCGGTCGTCCACTTGCGCTCCGCGGTGAAGATCAGGACATCGAACACCGGTCCACCGCGCGCCAGGGGGGCGGCATCCACCACCAGTACGCTCATTCCTGCGCCGAACCAAGCGCCCTTGCCACCCACGGAGAAACCGGCCCGGACCGGCTGCGCGGCGTGGAGATCCATGACCGAGAGCGTGTCCACCACGTTGGCACCACTGGACCGGGAGAACCGCTCGATCCGTTGTCGTGCGTTCGCCAGCCCCGGAGCGCTCTCCAGCACCACGGCACGCGGGCCTTCGCGAAGAGCCATCACCAGGCCGGCCCGTTCATCGAAGATCACGAGCTCCCGCGCCGAAGAGGTGTGCACGACCTGCGTGGAGATGCTGAACGCCAGCAGCGGCAGCATGGCGAGCGCCGCCCAGCGCCCTAGCCGTTGACCGCCCAGGCGATCGAGGCAGATGGCCAGGACGATGGCCATGATCAACGCCCCCTGGAGATCGCTGACACGCACATCGGGATAAGCGAACGGCGCATCCGCGAAGAACCGGCCCACGCTGCCCAACAGCAGCACCAGCCCGCCCAAGGCGTCGGCGATGAAGGGACCGAGCACCGGTACCGGCAATGTGAGCAGAAGCAGCATGCCGCCGACGACACCGATGTTGACCAGTGTGACGATGATGATGTTGGCCGGCAGGAACCAGACCGGAAAGGCCTTGAACACCGCCAGGGAGAGGGGTGTGGTGAACAACTGTGCGGCCAGGGACACGGCGATGAGCGACCAACAGTACCGCAGCACGACGTTGCCCGGATACCATAAGCGGCGGATGGGATCGTAGCAGAGCACGATGCCAAGCACGGCCAGGAAGGACAGTTGGAAGCTGAGCTGGAAGAGCATGCGCGGGTCCCAGATCAGGAGGAGCATGGCCGACCCCGCGAGGGTATTGAGCGTGGCGGAGCGACGCTCCGTAAGGCTTGCGATCACGAACAGGGAGCACATCACCGTGGCCCGCAGCACCGAAGGCGTGGCGCCGGTGATGCCGGCATAGCCCCAGAGCACCAGCAGCGCGATGAGCGCGCGGGACCAACGCGCACCGGCGCTTCCTCCCAACGGCTTGAGCAGGGCCATGAGCACCCAATAGATCAACGCCACGTGCATGCCGCTCACCGCAAGCACATGCATGGTGCCGCTGCGGGCGAACGCATCCTTCTGTTCGACGTCCAATTCGTTGCGGATCCCCAGCAGCAGGGCGAGCACCACGGCACGTTCCCGATCCGGGAGCCCACTGCGGTCGAGCCACTGCCACACCCGCTCTTGGGCGGGGAGGAAGAGGTCCGTCCAGCGCCAGCGATGTGCGAGGTGGCGCCATTGGCCGGCTTCCACGAACCCCTGGTCATGGATGCCACGCGCAGCCGACCAGGCGCGAACATCGAATCCCCCGGGGTCGGGCGTTCGCGTCGGCGGGCTCAGCTCCGCATGGACCATGAGCACATCGCCGGGCCGGACAAGGGGAGCCAGGGAGTCCTTGGCAAGGGTCAACAGGGTCAACGCGCTGGTTGCGTGCGTGCCATCCCCGGACCAGGACCTCAGCAGCCTTGCATCGCATCGCACATGGCGGGCCGATGCGCCGTGCACCACCTCCACTTCCACCAGGTGCGCGCTCTCCGCGCCCTGTAACGGCCGTGTGTCCGCGGTGCAGATGGCCCACCAACACAGCCCGGCGATGAGCAAGGCCGGCATCGCAGCCGAATAGGGCAGCCATCGATGGCGGTATGGGAACGGAACGAACGCCGGCACAGCGACCAACGTCAGGGCCATCGCAGCCAGGACGACCTGGACGGCCGGGGGAAGGGTGAGCAACGACCCGAGGGCCAACCCTGCGGCGAACGGCAGGGCGAACCGCAACAGGGGTGCGCGGTTCCATCCGGACCAGAACAAGGACGATCGCTCCATGGCCGCCGACCCAAGGTATCCGATCGGACCGTTCCCTCAACCCCGCTCGGTACTTTCGCCGATCAACCCGGCCCACATGTCCGACCCTGCACCGCCCGCGCGCCGCCCCTCCTGGGGACGGATCGGGTACATCCTGTTCCTTCTGGTGTTCACCATCAGCTGCGTGGAGCTGGGCGCGCGTTACTACCTGGGCCATGTGCTGCACAAGGCCAGCGAGAACAAGTTCCGGTTCAACTCCTACCGGGTGTACGAACATGTGCCCGGCTATCAGGAGCGCGA
>JADLBK010000036.1 GCA_020847755.1 Flavobacteriales bacterium
CCTTGTCCAGCTTGTCGAGCATCTCCTGCATCTGGCGGTAGAGCTCCTTCATCTCCTCGCTCAGCACGTCCTCGAAGAGCTCCTGCAGGCGCTGCTGCTTCTCCAGCACGCGCTCGTCCACCTGGCGGAACTCCTGCTGCTGCTGTTGCTGCTGGCGGAGCTGTTCGGTGGAGCGTTCGATGTTGCGCTCCAGTTGCTTCTGGCGGTCGAGCAGCTTCTGCATGCGCTGCTGGTCCTGCCAGTCGGGCTGCTTCTTGTCCAGCAGGTCGCGGCGCATGCGGTCCAGTTCGCGCTGCAGGTCCTGGGCCTCCTTGATGCCCTGCTTGAGGTCCTGGGCGATGGCCTCGCTCTGTTCGGCGCGTTGCTGGGCGAGCGCCTCGAGGGTGGGCGCCTCGAAGACCAGGGTGGCGCTGCGGGTGCGGTTGGCGCCGTTCACCCCGTCGTTGTCCCACACCTCGAACCAGTACTCCACCTTGTCGCCGGGCTGCAGGGGCAGGTCGATGAGGTCCCAGGCATGCAAAAACTCCTGGCGCACCTGGCGGCGGTCCACGGAAAGGTCCTGCACGCCCTCGCGCTGGTCGGCGGGCACGCTGTCGCCGCCGGTGATGAAGCGGTAGGCGAACTGCAGGCGGGTGAAGCCGTGGTCGTCGCCGATGGTGCCGCGGAAGTAGCGGCGCTTGAGGGCGGCGCTGTCCACGCGCTCCTCCACGGCGATGGTGGGGTGCAGGTCGGGCACCACCTCGATGCGATGGTCGGGCGCATCGGCGGGGCCGCGCTGGCCGTGGCGCGGCAGCATGCGGTAGGTGAGGGGCTGCAGCACGCGCCGGCTGGCAGCGAAGCGGTCGTTCTCCGCGGGGCTCAGGCGGTAGGTGCTGTCGGCGAATGCCAGGTCGAGCTGCTGGGCGCTGCGGGTGCCGATGCTCCAGGTGAGGCGGCTGCCCGCGGGCACGGTGGCGTCGCCGGCGGTGCGCAGCTGCTCCCTGGGCAGGCCCAGGTAGGCCGGCGGTTCCACGGTGAGCACCACATCGAGCACGGCGGGGTCGGGCACCACCGTCAGCAGGAAGTCCTCGCTGGTGAACCCTTCGGCGGTGAGCTGGAAGGGCGTGTCGCGCCCCACGTTGCGGAAGCGGTGACGGAAGCGGCCCACGCCGTCCTTCACCAGCGGGATGGCACGCCCGTCGACCAGCACATCCACCTGCTGGGGCAGCACGGCGCCCTCCACGGCCACCTCCAGGTCGAAGTCCTGCTGCTCGGGCACCTCCAGACCGGGGTTGCGCACCACGAAGCGGAAGGGGGCCTCGGGGGCGAAGGTGCTGCCGTGGCGGATGAGGCGCTGCGTGGGGCCGGTGATGAAGGAGGGGGCGGCCACCAGCAGGAGCAGCAGCACCATCAGCGGGGGCAGGGCGAAGCGCAGGTACCGCGTGTTGCGGCGCAGGTCGATGGCATTGGCGAAGGGGATGGGCCCCAGTTCGCGGCTGCGCTGGGCGATGCTGGCCTCGATGAGGTCGCGGTGGCGGGGGTCGTGCGCGGCCTGGTCCTTCAGCTGCAGGGTGTTCAGCAGCTTGTCCTTCACCTCGCCGAAGTGGGCGCCGATCATGCGGGCGGCCTCGGCGTGGCTGATCACCGGGCCCAGGCGGAAGAGCTTCACCAACGGCCAGGCGATGAAACGGGCGAGCACGGCCGCCGCGGCCAGCAGGTAGCCGTAGAAGAGCGCGGTGCGCACGCCGGTGCCGAAGCGGCCCACGGCCTCCAGCCCCGCGGCCAGCAGATAGGCCAGCACCAGCAGGCCCACGCTGTACAGGGCCCCGCGCAGCAGCTGGTCCTTGTAGTACTTGCGCGTGAACGCGTCGAGCTTGGCGATCAGCAGGTCGTGGTCGGAGGCCATCGGCGGTGGCGCGGGCGCGCCGTGGTGTAAAGGTAGGGGAGCCGCCAGGGGGCGCGGCCCGCCATCGGTACACCGCAGGGTGTTAAAAGGATCGAAGGGTGGACGGACGGTTCAATGGACCATCCCCCACTTCACCTTCCCTACCACCGTCCAGTCGATGGCATCGATCTGCTCGCGCTCGTCGTGGAGCAGGTCTTCGATAGGGCACAGCGCCGAAGGCACGGGAGGACGGCTCCTCGCGCACCACCCGCCCCGGCCTAACTCCCGCGCCAGAGATCAGGGGGAAGACCCGTGCCAGAGGGGGCATCGTGCACCAGGTTGCCCAGCTGGTCGTAGCGGTAGTTATAGGCCGTTTCGATGTTGGTGGCCTGCGGGTCGGGGATCGTAGTGCCATCACGGGTGGCCAATTGCGCGCCTTCACCGCGCCGCCGCCGTAGCCGCACCTGGCGAAGCGCGGCAAGGCTTCGGCGGCCAAGGGAAACTGGCCGGAGACCTGTTCGTTGAGATCCTCCGCACAAGTCGCCGGGTGACGTCGCCGTAGCGCCCTGGCGAAGGCGGCCCTCCTCCCCCGCTCACCTCCTGCACACGCCGAACATGTGCGCGATATTGGGGCCCTGCCCCGTGGCGCACCCGCGGTCGATATCGCTGGGAACCGATGCTAGACGATGGAAAGGCGCGATCGCACTTCGGCAGTGGAGAGGACCTGCTCGAATCCCTTGCGCTCCAACCCAACGCGCAGCTTCCGATCACCGGTCCAAAGTCCACACCGATGAGTCAACGCGAGCGCAACGTAGGGGGTGTCATCTGGATCCACGTCCGCCGTGAGGGACGCAGCCTTCGCCCAATGCTTGCTGGCGATCAGTTCCTCGGTGATCAAGCGAACATGCGCAAGTGCCCATCGCTGTGCGGCCTCCACCTCGGCCACCGACTTCCTTGCACTGCGCGCCATCCTGGGCCGCAGCCGGACCAGCTCATCGGCGAGGTAGGCGGGTGCGATCAACCGGATCCGGCCTTGCGCCTCGCGGAAGGTCTCCGCCACCGTGCCGTCCTTGGAGAGGATCGCGCTGAACAGGATGTTGGCATCGACCACGAGGGTCACGACAGGAAGCGCTTCTTGTTCGTTCGCCACCAATTGCGCTTGGCCTCGTTCGCCAAGGCATCAATGCTCCGCTTTGAGGCCTTGGAGCCTTTCAGGAACTCGAGTTGCCGGAGGTAGTCCAGCACACGCTCCACCTTTTCCGCGTCCCAACCGCCGGAGAGCGTGATCACCAGGTCGTTCTGCTTGTTGCGCTTGATGTCGAGCGACATGATGCCCAAAGATAGCGCATCACCGCGCCGCCCACCTGCTTGCTGATGCGCTGCCCGCCGGCGCCGTAGGCGAACTCCAGGTCGGGGCCCTGCCCTGTGGCGTGGTCCACCCGTTTCACCTTGCCGGCCACGGTCCAGTCGATGGCG
>JADLBK010000037.1 GCA_020847755.1 Flavobacteriales bacterium
TCGAAGATGTTCTGGTCGAGCTGCAGCCAGAGGTACTCGAGCTTGTCGGGGCTTTGGTTGTGGTAGGTGATGGTCTCGGTGCCGGTAAGCTTCTGGCTCGCATCGTCGATCTCGACGGTGATGTCGTAATCGGCCTTCATCTGCCAATAGGCATGGCCGGGGGCGCCGCTGGCGGTGCGCTGCTCATTGGGCGTGGGCAGTTCCTGATCGAGCTGGCGGAACTTGTCGCGGCCGTAGCGGGGGGAGTCCTGGGCGAGGGCGGTACCGATCACCAGCAGTGAAAGGGCGGAGAGCGCGTGCTTCAGAGGCATGGTCGCGAAAGTAGTGGGGAGTGGCGAGTAGCGAGTGGGCGAGTGCTCACGCACCCGACCACCCGCCGAGTGGCGAATGGAACGCCCGCCCTTCGACAGGCTCCGGGACCGGGCGTTCCACTCGCCGCTCATTACTCGCCACTCGCTGCTCTTGACCAACTTTGCACTGGCATGAAAGCCTCCCTCCTCAACCTGCTGCTCTTCAGCGCCCTCGCGCCCCACGACTTCTTCGTCTCGATCCTCACCATCCGCCACACGCCGAGCACGCAGACCCTCGACCTCACCTGGCGCATCACTGCGCACGACATCGAGCATGCGCTGGAGAACGTGGCCCCGCTGAAGCTCGGTTCTGAACGGGAATATCCCAAGGCCGACAGCATCCTCAACGCCTACTTCCTCCAGCACCTGTTGCTCATGCAGGACAAGCAGCTCACCTGGACCTGGGTCGGCAAGGAGCTCGATGGCGAAACGCTGTATTGCTATTTGCAGGTGGACAGCATCGCCTCACCCAAGGACCTGCTGGTACAGAACACCCTGCTGCAGGACCTCTTCAACGAGCAGCAGAACCTGGTGCATGTGGAGGGCGACAAGCTGCCCACGCGGTCGCACACCTTCATCCGGGGAAGCACCCCGTACACCTTCACGTGGTAGGGGCCCACTCCCTGGTGTAATTTCGGGACTCGCCTTCCCGTGCCTCCACCATGCGACCTTCCGCGCTCAAGTACAGCTTGGTCTATCTGGTCCCTGCGGTGGTCGCGGTCTCGCTCGCGGTACGGAATGAATGGTCCTTCGCCGCGGTGGTCTTCCTCTTCGGCGTGCTGCCGGTGCTCGAACTGTTCCTGAAGCCCGATCCGCGCAACCTGGACGCCGCGCAGGAGGCCGTGGCCCGGGAGGACCGCCTGTACGACCTCATCCTGTACAGCCTGGTGCCCATCCAATGGGGTCTGCTGCTGTTCTTCCTGGTGCAGGTGAGCGCGGCGGAGCTGTCGTGGGTGGTGAAGCTGGGGCTCACCTCGGCCTTCGGCATGGCCTGCGGGGTGCTGGGCATCAACGCGGCGCACGAGCTGGGGCACCGGCCCACCAAGCACGAGCAGTTCATGGCCAAGGCGCTGCTGCTCACCACGCTGTACATGCACTTCTTCATCGAGCACAACCGCGGGCACCACAAGCACGTGAGCACCGACGAGGACCCCGCCAGCAGCCGGCGCGGCGAATCGCTCTACGCCTTCTTCGTGCGCACCATCACGGGCAGCTGGCTCAGCGCGTGGAAGCTGGAACAGCAGCGACTGCGGAAGAAGGGCCTGCCCGTGTGGAGCTGGCACAACGAGATGCTGCACTTCCAGGTGGTCCAGCTGTTCTTGGTGGCGCTGATCGCAGCGGTGTTCGGGCTGGAGGTGATGGGCTGGTTCCTGGGGGCCGCGCTCATCGGCATCTTGCTGCTGGAAACGGTGAACTACATCGAGCACTACGGCCTCCGGCGGAGAAAGGTCGGCGACAGCTACGAGCGCCCGCTGCCCATCCACTCGTGGAACTCCGACCATCCGTTGGGCCGCCTGATCCTGTTGGAACTGACACGCCACAGCGACCACCACTACCTGGCCAGCCGCAAATACCAGGTGCTGCGGCACTTCGATGAAAGCCCGCAACTGCCCGCCGGCTACCCCGCCATGATGGCGCTGGCCTTCGTCCCGCCGCTCTGGTTCCGTGTGATGGACCGCGAGATCGAGCGCTTGAAGCAGCGGCAGGGCCATGAGGCGCTCGCCTGACCCATGGCCGAGCCCACGCACGACTTCGACCACGTGGTGATCGGCAGCGGCTTCGGCGGCTCGGTGTCGGCGTTGCGCCTCAGCGAGAAGGGCTACCGCGTCCTTGTGCTGGAGAAGGGTCGCTGGTTCACCAAGGCCGACGACTTCCCCTCGTCCAACTGGGACCTGCGCCGCTGGCTGTGGTGGCCGCGCCTGGGCTGGAAGGGCCTCTTCAAGATCAGCTTCTTCCGGCACGTCACCGTGCTCAGCGGCACCGGCGTGGGCGGCGGCTCGCTCGTGTACGCCAACACCCTGCCTGAGCCACGGACGCCCTTCTTCCGCAGCGGCAGCTGGAAGGACCTGTGCAACTGGGAGCGCGAGCTCGCCCCCTATTACGCCCTGGCGAAGCGCATGCTCGGCGTGGAACGCCACCCCTACACCAGCCACAGCGACCGGGTGATGCGCGACCTCGCCGCCGACATGGGCGTCCCGCAGGGCTTCGGCACGGTCGACGCCGCCGTGCACTTCGGCGCCCCGGGCGTCACCGTGAAGGACCCCTACTTCGGCGGCAAAGGCCCCGACCGCACCGGCTGCATCCAGTGCGGCGGCTGCATGCTCGGCTGCCGGCACAATGCGAAGAACACGCTCGACAAGAACTACCTGCACCTGGCGCAACAGCTCGGCTGCGGCATCCGCGCGAACGCCGAGGTGGTCGACGTGCAGCCCCTGAGCCCCGACGGCAACGCCGGCTACCGCATCCGGTACCGCGACCCGTCCGCCTGGTTCCCGCGCATCCGCTCCGTGACCGCCAGGGGCGTGGTGTTCGCCGGCGGTGTGATGGGCACCCTGCCCCTGCTCCTGAAGCTGAAGGCCGGCAACCTGCCGAAGCTCTCCCACACCTTGGGCCACGGCGTGCGCACCAACTCCGAAAGCCTCTTCGGCGTCACCACCTTCGACCGCGACGTCACCTTCTCGGAGGGCATCGCCATCGGCTCCATCGTGGAGCTCGATGCGCAACGGCACGTGGAGCCCGTGAAGTACCCGCCCGGCAACGGCATCTGGCGGATCCTGATGGCGCCCATGGTGAAGGGCAGCTCATGGCCGATGCGCCTGGTGAACATGGCGCTGCAGCCTTTGAAGCAGCCCTGGGCCTACCTCCGCACCTACTTCGTGAACGACTGGAGCAAACGCACGCACATCCTTCTCTACATGGAGGCCATCGACTCCACGCTGCGGCTCAAGCGCGGAGGGCTGGGCGGAACCGGCACCGCGTTGGAGTCGGGCCCCGCGCCCACCGCCTTCAACCCGCAGGCGCAGGACATCGCGCACCGCGTGGAGCGCATCGTGAACGGCAAGGCCATGGTGCTCATGCAGGAAACGCTGCTGGGCATCCCCACCACCGCTCACATCCTCGGCGGCGCGTGCATGGGGGCCGATGCCTCCACCGGGGTCATCGACCGCGACAACCGCGTGTTCGGCTATGCGGACATGTGGGTGTGCGACGGCAGCGCCATCTCGGCCAACCCCGGCGTGAACCCCAGCCTCACCAGCACCGCCATCGCCGAGCGCGCCATGGCGCAGGTGCCAAAGCGCACGCGTTAAGCGCACCTTCCACGATACATGGCCACGCGCTCACCCGCCCTGATGCTCGTACCGTGCCTGGCCCTCGCCTGTGGACCGGCGAACGACGAAAAGGCCGCCTCCCCAACGCCCGCCCAACTGGAGCTGGACACGCTTGTTGTGCACAGCAACCTGGTTGATACGGCCGGGCTCGCGTCGCAACTGCGGATCATCGAGCGCAAGCTCGGCCCCCTGGACCCCGGCATCCGCGACCACCTGCAGGTCGTGGAGGTCACCTACTACGGCTTCACGGACAGCAGCTGCACGGCGGTCGACACCACGCGCCTGTGCACGGGCGTCCTGCTGGTGCATGCGTGCGTGGCCGGCGAGGTGCGTGCCATCTTCGAGGGATTGCGGCGCGA
>JADLBK010000038.1 GCA_020847755.1 Flavobacteriales bacterium
AAGGCCTCACCGGCCCGATCGCCAAGCGCCGCTTCCTGTTCAACAAGGCCACTGCCCGCCCCATCACCCTCAGCGTTCAACCTAATGAGCGCTATAATGATGGCGGCGCCTTCACTTTAGTCGATGGCATCACCGCACAGGAGAAACGTGTGAACACCGAGTGGTTGGGCTGGCGCGAGGGCGTCACCATCACGGTGGACCTGGGCAGCGTGCAGGACATCCGCTACATCGGCATCGGCGCGTTGAACGAGAACCACAGCTGGATCCACCTGCCCGAGCGCGTGGACTTCAGCGTGAGCGAGGACGGCAGCACCTTCACGCCGTTCGGGTCCGCTGAAGTGAAGGCCGGACCGGGCCGCAACGCGTTCGGTCTGGAGAAGAGTGGCAAGGCCCGTTATGTCCGGCTCACCGTGCGGCACCGCGGCAAGATCCCCGAGGGCTATCCCGGTGCGGGCAACCCGGCGTGGATGTTCCTGGACGAGATCGAGGTGCGGTGATGGAACGTATCGTACCTGGATCGGGCCGGTGTGATCAGCGAGCGGCCATCTTCGTCCCGATGCGGACCCACCTGCTCCTTCTTGCCGTGCTCTCCCACCCTGCGACGCAGGCCCAGGTGCTGGACGCCGCAGCTGCGACCTTCACGCGGGCCGACACGCTGCGCGGCTCCATCGGTCCGGAGCGGGCGTGGTGGAACGCCACCTTCTATGACGTGAGCGTGAGGCCCGACCTGGACCGGCGCAGCATCGCGGGCGTCACGGCCATCGCATTCACCGCCGTGGCCGAAGGGCGGCGGATGCAGATCGACCTTCAGCAGCCGCTGGTGGTGGACAGCGTGACCGTGGAAGCGGAGGCCTACCGCGACGGCGCCATCGCCATCGTGGACCGCACCGTGCCGTTCACGCGGGAGGATGACGTGCTGTGGGTGGACCTGCCGGACACCCTGCGCGCGGGGGAGGCCACCACGGTGCGGGTACACTACCACGGGGTGCCGAGGGCCGCGAAGAACCCGCCGTGGGACGGCGGCTGGATCTGGCGGCGCGACGAGAGCGGCGCACCCTGGGCGAGCGTGGCCTGCCAGGGCCTGGGCGCCAGCGTGTGGTATCCCTGCAAGGACCACCAGAGCGACGAACCCGACGACGGGGCGGCGCTGCACATCACGGTGCCGGACAGCCTGCAGGCCGTGGGCAACGGCCGGTGGCGCGGAACCACGATCAACGGCGATGGCACCAGCACCTGGCACTGGCGGGTCAGCAGCCCCATCAACACCTACAACCTGGTGCCGAGCATCGGGCGCTATGCCCACTTCAGCGAAGTGTACATGGGGCTGGAAGGTCCGCTGGACTGCGACTACTGGGTGCTGGCCGCGAACGAGGCCCGGGCGCGGGAGCAGTTCAAGCAGGTGGCGCCGATGCTGGCCTGCTTCGAGCAGCGCTTCGGCCCCTACCCCTTCCGCATGGACGGCTACAAGCTGGTGGAGTCGCCGCATCTGGGCATGGAGCACCAGAGCGCGGTGGCCTACGGCAACGGCTACCGGAACGGCTACCTGGGCCGCGACCTCAGCGGCACGGGCGTCGGCCTGCAGTGGGACTTCATCCTCGTCCACGAGAGCGGGCACGAGTGGTTCGGCAACAGCATCACCACCGCCGACATCGCGGACATGTGGGTGCACGAGGGCTTCACGCACTACAGCGAGACCATCTTCACCGAATGCCAGCAGGGCCGCGAGGCGGCCGAGCGCTATGTGACCGGCTGCCGGCGCAACATCGCCAACGACAGGCCCGTCATCGGTCCGTACGGCGTGAACGAGGAGGGCAGTGGCGACATGTACTACAAGGGTGCGGCGTTGCTGCACACGGTGCGGCACATCGTGGGCGACAGCACCTTCTTCGCGATGCTGCTGGAGATGAACCGGCGCTACCGCCACCGCATCGTCACGAGTGCCGAGATCGAGGACTTCCTCATCCGCTTCGACGAACTCACACGGGCCAAGCTCAACCGGGCCATCTTCGATCAATACCTGCGCACGACGCAGGTGCCGGTGCTGGAGTGGGGCGTGCACAAGAAGAAGCTGTGGGTGCGATGGACAGGCTGCGTGCCCGGTCTGCGCATGCCGGTGCGTGTGCGGATCGATGGCCGCACCGTGGACCTGGTGCCGGGTACCGACCTCTCCATCGTCGAGGTGACCGTCTCGAGGACTCCAGCGTTGGAGGTGGACCGGAACTGGTACGTTAGCGTGAAGCACTTGAGCAGAAAGGAACTGGACCGGGCCCGGCGTTCCACGCTCGTCAACACCTCCTGGTAACGCACCACCATGAAGCATCTGGCCCTTCTCACCTCCGGCGGCGACGCTCCCGGCATGAACGCCGCCATCCGCGCGGTGGTACGTGCGGCAACCCACTACGGCATGGCCGTCACCGGCGTGCTCGACGGCTTCGACGGCCTGGTGGAGTGGCGGACCCGCGCGCTGGGCCCGCGCGACGTGAGCAACATCATCCAGCGTGGCGGCACCCTGCTGCGCAGCGCGCGGAGCGAGGCCTTCCGCACACCGGAAGGTCGGGCCCGGGCCGTGGCGCACCTGCGTTCGGCAGGCATCGATGCGGTGGTGGTGATCGGCGGCAACGGCTCGCAGACCGGAGCGATGATGCTGCATCAGGGATCCGGTCTTCCGGTGATCGGCATCGCGAGCACCATCGACAACGACCTGGCGGGCACCGACCGCACCATCGGCTTCGACACGGCGTGCAACACGGCGATGGAGGCCATCGACCGGCTGCGCGACACGGCCTCCTCGCACGAGCGCCTGTTCTTCGTGGAGGTGATGGGGCGGGACGCGGGCTTCATCGCGCTGCGCACGGCGATCGCCGGCGGGGCGGAGTACGCCATGGTGCCGGAGGCGCGGCAGGACATCGACGAGGTGGTGCGTGTGCTCACCCAGGGTGCGACGGGCAAGGGCAGCAGCATCGTGGTGGTGGCCGAGGGCGATGAACAGGGCGGGGCCTTCGCCATCGCCCAGCGGGTGAAGGAACGCGCGCCACAGTTCGACATCCGGGTGAGCGTGCTGGGCCATCTGCAGCGCGGCGGCAGCCCCACGGTGGCGGACCGCGTGCTGGCCAGCCGCCTGGGCGTGGGCGCGGTGGAGCACCTGCGCGAAGGTCGCTGGGGCGGTGTGCTCGGCATCGCGAACGGTCGGCTTGTGCTGACGCCGTTCGCCGAGGCCATCGCCGGCGGCAAGCCCGCAGAGAGCGACCTGCTGCGGATCCTGCCCATCCTGGCCGTGTAGGCGAGCTACCTTCGGCGCATGCGCCTCCGCTTCCTCCTGCCAGTGCTGCCGCTGCTCGCCGCACCGATCGTCATCCGGGCCGCGAACGTGGTCGTGACGCACGTGGGCACACCGCCCGCGGCGCAGACCGCCATCGACCACGCCGCCGGCATCTGGGGCGGCATCCTGGAGTCGACCGTGGACATCAAGGTGCGCGTCCTGTGGTTCCCGCTGGGCGGCACCACGCTGGGGATCACCTTCCCCAACGGTCGCCGCGACTTCGCCGGGGCCCCGCTGCAGCAGACCTGGTACGCCAGCGCACTGGCCAACAGCATCGCCGGAACGGAACTGAACCCGGGTGAGAGCGACATGGACGTGTACCTCAACAGCGGCACGAACTGGTACCTGGGCACGGACGGTCAGCCGGCCGCCGGTCAGCACGACCTGGTGACCGTGGCGCTTCATGAGATGGGGCATGGTCTCGGTTTCGTGGGCCTGTCCAAGAAGGTGGCCGGCCAGGGCTCCCTCGGCCTGTTGCAGATGGCCGACTTCGCCCCGCTGACCACGAGCTTCCCATGGCCGCAGCTGGACACCCTGCCCGGTGTGTTCGACGTGTTCCTCAGCGATCAGCAGGACGGCCCGCTGGTGATGATGCCGAATCCCGGCACCCAGCTGGGCGACGCGATGACCGGCAACCAGCTCCACTTCAACGGTCCGCTGGTGATGGCGGCCAACGGCGGTGCCGGTGCGCGGATGTACGCGCCGTCCACCTTCGCGTTGGGCAGCAGTTGCGTGCATTTCAACGAATCGACGTTCCCGCCCGGCAACCCGAACGAGCTGATGACGCCGTTCAGTTCCACCGGCGACGCCAACCACTGGCCCGGCCCCCTGTGCCTGGCGCTGATGCAGGACATCGGCTGGCTTCTGGCACCGGATGTGGGCCTGGAGGAACGATCCGCCGCCGCAGCAGCGCATGTGTGGCCGAACCCGGTGGCCGACGTGCTGCATGTGCGCCTGCCCGGGCTCCGGCCGGGCGATGTGCTGCGCATCGTGGACGGCACCGGTCGCACGGTGGGCCGCGGGGCGTACGGCGACCCGTTGTCCGTCGGCGAGCTCGCGCCCGGCGTGTACCTGTTGGTGTTCGGAACAGGCGGCGCCGGGGTCCGCTTCATCCGTGCCCGATCATGAACCATGGCGACCACCACTACGCGCTGGAGCTTGAATGGCTCGGCAACACCGGCCAGGGCACCCGCACCTACGAGGGCTACTCACGCGAGCACGTGGTACGCATCGCCGGCAAACCCGACCTGCGGGGTACGGCGGACCCGATGTTCAGGGGCGACGCCACCTTGCACAACCCGGAGGACCTGCTGTTGGCGGCGCTGAGCCAGTGCCACCTGCTCACCTACCTGGCGCTGTGTGCGCGGGCCCGCATCAACGTGCTGAGCTACAGGGACCACGCAGAAGGGACCCTATTGCTCACCAAGGACGGTGGCGGGCACTTCACCGAGGCGGTGCTGCGGCCCACGGTGGTGGTGGCGGATGCGGCCATGCTGGAGAAGGCGCGGTACTTCCACGGCGAAGTGCACAAATACTGCTTCATCGCGCGGAGCGTGAACTTCCCGGTGCGATGTGAACCGGTGGTGAGGATCGGTTGAACCTTTCCGGGCGGACCGGCTGACCCTGGACCCGAACCACCGATCGTGGATAACTGATCCCCGTCGCACCCATCCTTGCCGGGTAAATTCGTGGCCCGAAGGACGTTGTCGAAGCCCTCTTGCCGGTCGTACGCGCTGAACGCAGTTACCGCCTGAGGACCAGCCGCTGACAACCTCCCCGCCGAGCCCACGTCATGCCCTTCTCCCACCTCCACGTCCACACCCAGTTCTCGCTCCTCGACGGTGCCGCCAGCATCCCCTCGCTCTTCAAGAAGGCCCTGAAGGACGGCCAGCCCGCGCTCGCCATCACCGATCATGGCACCATGTTCGGCGCCTTCAAGTTCGTGGCCGAGGCCGGCAAGCACAAGAACGAGGATGGCGGCCCGAAGGTGAAGCCCATCGTGGGCTGCGAGTTCTACGTGGTGAACGACCGGCACAAGAAGACCTTCACCCGCGACGACAAGGACAAGCGCTTCCACCAGCTGATGCTGGCGAAGAACGCTACCGGCTACCGCAACCTGAGCAAGCTCTGTTCACTGGGCTTCATCGAGGGCTTCTACAGCAAGTACCCACGCATCGACAAGGAGCTGATCCTGCAGTATCACGAAGGGCTCATCGCCACCACGTGCTGCCTGGGCGCCAGTGTGCCGCAGGCCATCCTCCGCGCCGGTGATGGCGACCTCAGTGCCGCCGAAGCCGAGTTCAAATGGTGGCTGGACCTCTTCGGTGAGGACTATTACGTGGAGCTGCAACGCCATGGCATCCCCGAGCAGGACACCGTGAACGCCGTGCTGGTGCAATGGGCCCGGAAGTACAACGTGCCCATCATCGCCAGCAACGACAGCCACTACACCGACCAGGAGGACAGCAACGCGCACGACATCCTGCTGTGCGTGAACACCGGCGAGAAGCAGAGCACGCCCATCGCCACGGACGAGGACATCAGCACCAAGGACAAGCGCTTCGGCTTCCCCAACGACCAGTTCTTCTTCAAGACCCAGGCGGAGATGGCCCGGACCTTCAGCGACCTGCCGGAAGCGCTGGACAACACGGGCCTCATCGT
>JADLBK010000039.1 GCA_020847755.1 Flavobacteriales bacterium
GATGGAACGGCAGCCAATGGGACAGCCATGGGAACGGGGGTACCACCGGCACGATGGCCGCAGGAACCGTGATCACCCACAGCGCACTGACACCAACGGCCTATGGACCGTTCACCCTCGGTTCCACTTCTTGGGGCAATCCGTTGCCCGTGGAGCTGGTGAACTTCGATGCAGTGAAGAACGTTTCACAGGTCGACCTCAGGTGGGTTACGGCCACCGAGCTCAATAATGCCTACTTCGTGGTTGAGCGTACCGTGGATGGCATCGGGTTCGAGGAGGTGATCACGGTGCCTGGGGCGGGCAACAGCGTATCGCCGATCACCTACACCGGGGTCGATGCCGCGCCGGTCCAAGGGATCTCCTACTATCGATTGCGCCAGGTGGACCTGGATGGGTCGAGTACGAATAGCGACCTGGTGGCCGTGGACTTCACCGGTGGTACTTCTCGTGCAATGGTGCTGTACCCGAACCCGACGATCGGCGGACCCGTGTGGCTAATGACATCGGACCATCGGATGGCTGGGCCAGGAACCCTTGCGGTGGTCGATGCGACCGGCCGGGTGTTGGCTGAGCGGACGGTCACCTTCTCGGATGGTCGTATCGATGTCCTGAATGACCTGAACCCGACCCCGGGCATGTACTCGGTAAGGGTACTGGTGAATGGTGTGGAGCATAATGAACGGTTGATCATTCAGTGATCAGCTGGAGCAGGCGTTGGCTGTTCCTGCCATACGGACCAGAGGGTGACCCTAAGGCAGCCCGATGACCGATCACCATACCATTACCCATTGAACCATACGGTACGGACAGTTCACTCGACAAGGATCACCCCCGGATCCATTCGGCGAACATCTTGAAGCACCTGGGCCCGTTGGTCTGATGCGGGGCGAATGGGTCTTTCTCGTATCATCTCCCATCTGGGCGCAAGCTCATGGCGATGATGTAGGCACCACTTTCAGGTTGACCGGGCGGTCCTGCGTCTTCGTCGATGCTGCTGAGCGCTCCATCACTGCGGTCATGCCAAGTACGCATTCAAGGTCGGCCAAGGGTTGCGCCTCGATCCTTTCGGAGGACGATACGCGGAACAGGTTGTGTAGCGGGGCCTACGGAACCTGTTCTGCGGAGAGGTCATTCGGAAAGAGGGCAAGCGGATCGGCCGATATTGAATGCGCCGATGGTAATGGTACATTTCGCTCATGATCCTCTTCCTGCGCTCCCTCATGGTCCTTTGGGTCCTCCTGTTCTGCCTGGCCATAAAGGCCCAGGATCCCACACCCGTGCTGGTCGGCTACTGGCACAATTGGAACGACGCTGACGCACCCTACCTCCCCCTGGACCAGATCGATCCGCGCTACAACGTGGTCGAGGTGGCCTTTGCAGTACCGGCAGTTGGAACAAGTCACCAGATGGAGTTCGTGCCGTCGGAGACCACCCCTGCGGAATTCGCGGCGGAGGTGGCCACGCTTCAAGCGCAGGGACGGAAAGTGCTCATCAGCATAGGTGGGGCGAATGCCGTGGTTCAACTTGATAGCGACACCGAACGTGATCAGTTCGTGGCGAGCATGATGACCCTTCTTGATACCTATGGTTTCGATGGTATCGACATCGATCTGGAGGGGGCTTCGGTTGCGATGACCGGTGGGACGATCGGGGCGCCAACGGATGCTGCGGTGATCCGTCTGATCGACGCCGTGGATGCTATCATGGCACAATACCGCCAGACCACCGGTCAGAAGCTCTTTCTGACCATGGCCCCCGAGACCGCGTACGTGCAAGGCGGACAAAGTGCGTTCGGAGGCATCTGGGGCGCATACCTGCCCATCATCCACGCGCTGCGCGATTCGCTGGACATCCTGCAGGTGCAGTTGTACAACAGCGGCAGCATGTACGGCATCGATGGCGTCATCTACGAGCAGGGTTCGGCGGATTTCATCGTGAGCCAGACCGAAGCGGTGATACAGGGCTTCAACACCGGTGGCGGCTTCTTCGAAGGACTTCCTCCGGAGAAGGTGGCGGTGGGACTGCCAGCCTGCAACGCCGCAGCGGGCGGTGGCTACACGGATACCGCCGCGGTGCGAGCAGCCATGAAATACCTGCTTGGTACAGGACCGCAGCCGGGAGCTTACACCTTGGTCCAGCCGGGCGGCTACCCGGCCTTGCGTGGCATGATGACCTGGAGCATCAATTGGGATGCGGCTTCTACTTGCAATGGTCACTACAGCTATGCGGAGAACTTCGACCGCATCTTCACGGAGGTGAGCACTTTGGTGGAGGTGACCCATCGCCCCGACCTGGTGTTCGCACCCGATCCGGTGCAGGACATCCTTCGGATCCTGACGCCTATTTCTCCTGGAGCGACCGCGAACATCATCGACATGGCGGGCAGGTCGGTGCGTACGCGCGGGTTGGGGTCCGATGGCCGCAGTATTCGAGTGGATGATCTGGCGGCCGGCACCTACATCCTGGTGGTACAGGATCGCAGCGAAAGGCAGCACGGCGTTTTCCGCAAGGAATGATCGGTGGAGCTGATGGGAGTCGAACCCACGACCTCGTCATTGCGAACGACGCGCTCTGGCCAGCTGAGCTACAGCCCCGATAGGGCAAAGATGGTGTTTCCTTGATCCATTCATCGGCGCACGGCGTAGATCCACTCATCCTCCACCTTCCCGTTCTTCACCAGCGTACCGTGCAGCTTGGCCTCCAGCGTGAAACCCGCTTTCTCCAGCGCTCGTTGCGAGGCGATGTTGCTGCCGAAGGGAGAGGCGTATATGCGCGTGACATCCGGGAATGTGGCGAAACCGATCCGGACCATCTGGCGGATGGCGGCGGTCATGATGCCTTTGCCGCGATGTTCCCTGCCGAGCCAGTAGCCCAGCTCCAGGTTGCGACGCCAGAGGTCGGTCTTCGGATGCAGGCCGATGGCCCCGATGCATTCACCACCCATCTCGATGCAACGTCGCAGGGGCACGGGCTTGATGGCTTCTGCCAGGAAGGCCCTTCCGTCCGATTCGTTGTATGGATGCGGAAAAGTGTCCGTGAGGTTCGCGGCCACCGTGGGGTCGTTGGCGTGCTTTACCAGCGCGGGCAGGTCTTCTGAGCGGAAGGGACGGAGGGCGTAGTCGGCCATGGGATACCAAAGGAACGAAGCCCCGACCGGGTGGTCGAGGCTTCGGATATCGAAAGGAGCGCGGGCTACTTCCCGAATTTCGGCGTTACCCCCATGCTCTGGAAGAAGAAGGCGTACTTGTCAGCCTGTTCCGCGATGATCTTGCTGGTGGGTTTGCCTGCACCGTGTCCGGCCTGCGTTTCCACACGGATCATCACCGGGGCATCACCCTGCTGTGCGGGCTGTAGTGTACTGATGAACTTGAAGCTGTGCGCGGGTACCACACGATCGTCGTGGTCGGCCGTCATCACCAGGGTGGCCGGGTACTTCGCAGGCTTCACGTTGTGCAGCGGGCTGTAGGCCTTCAGGAAATCGAACTCGGCCTTGCTGCTCTCGGCGTTGCCATACTCGGGCGTCCAGCCGAAACCGGCGGTGAACTTTTGGAACCGCATCATGTCCAGCACGCCCACCTCGGGGAAGCACACGCCGAAGAGGTCAGGGCGTTGCGTCATCACCGCGCCCACGAGCAGGCCACCGTTGCTGCCGCCGTTGATGCCCAGGTGCGGCGTGTCGGTCCACTTCTCCTTGATGAGGTACTCGGCGGCTGCGATGAAGTCGTCGAACACGTTCTGCTTCTTCTCTTTCATCCCGGCCTTGTGCCAGTCC
Source organism: Flavobacteriales bacterium (assembly GCA_020847755.1). Taxonomy (GTDB): domain Bacteria; phylum Bacteroidota; class Bacteroidia; order Flavobacteriales_F; family PHOS-HE28; genus PHOS-HE28. The sequence goes on from JADLBK010000039.1 coordinate 3,773, forward strand.
TCGCCATACTCACCGCCGCCGCGCAGGTTGGCCAGCGCGAACACGCCGCCCTGTTCCAGCAGCAGCATGCGGCTGGTGCTGAAGCTGGGCGTGAGGCTGATGTTGAAGCCGCCGTAGGCGTAAAGCAGCGTGGGGTTCTTGCCGTTCCTCTCCACGCCCTTCTTGTGCACGATGAACATGGGCACCTTCGTGCCGTCCTTGCTGGTGTAGAACACCTGTTCGGTGACGAAGTCGCTCGGGTCGAACTTCAGTTCGGGGCGGAACCACACCTCGCTCTTGCCGGTGGCGTAGTCGTACTTATAGATGCTGCCGGGGTCGGTGAAGCTGGTGAAGCTGTAGAAGCTGAAGGTGTCGCCACGCTTGCCGCCGAAGCCGCCCGCGCTGCCGATGTCGGGCAGGGCGATCTCCTGCTTGTCGGTGCCGTCCAGCTTCATGCGGTAGAAGCGGCTGGTGGCGTCCTTCAGGTACTCGGCGAAGAGCAGTCCGCCGCCGGTGCTCACGCCCTGCAGCAGTTCGGTGGCCTGGGGGATGATGTCCTTCCAGTTCTCCTTGGCGGGGCTCTTCGGGGCCACCTCCACCAGGCGGTAGTTGGGCGCATCCACCTCGGTCATCACCAGGAACTTGCCGGTGGCGGGCACGAAGTCGACAATGCTGGTCTTGTGGTCGAAGCCGGTCTGCAGCGGCACCCACGTGGTGGCCGGGGTGGGGATGCCGCCGGTGCGCAGGTCGTGGAAGTACATCTCGAAGCCGTCGGTGCCGGTGCTCACGTACAGCGTGGCGAACTCCTCACCCTCGGTGACGCCGGCGCCCACGTAGAGATCGCCGTTCACCTTGTTCTCCCACACCAGCACGTCCTTCTCCTGGGGGTCGCCCAGCTTGTGGTAGTAGACCTTCTGGAACTTGCTGGCAGCGCTCAGCTCGGTGCCCTTGGCGGGCGTGGGATAGCGGCTGTAGAAGAAGCCGTCCTTGTAGAAGGATGCTCCGCTGAACTTGCTCCACTTCAGCAGGTCGGTGGTGGGCTGCAGGGTGGTGAGGTCGTACACCATGATCTCCTGCCAGTCGCTGCCGGCCTTCTGCACGCTCACGGCCATGTAACGGTCGTCGTGGCTGGTGCCGATGGGGCTGTAGGTGGTGGTGCCGGCGGGGTCCAGCGCATTGGGGTCGATGAACACCTGGTCCTCACCATCGAGGCCCTTGCGCACGTAGATGACGCTCTGGTTCTGCAGGCCGCTGTTCTTCCACACGAAGTAGAGCTCACCCACGCGCATGGGGCCGCCCACCTTGGGGAAGTTGTACAGCTCCTCGTAGCGCTTGGCGAGGCTGTCGCGGAAGGGGATCTTGGCCAGGAAGCCGTTGGTGACGGCGTTCTGGGCCTTCACCCATTCGGCGGTCTCGGCGCTGGTGTCGTTCTCCAGCCAGCGGTAGGGGTCGGCGACCCAGTTGCCATGCAGGCTGTCGCCGGCGGTGCTGTCCTTGCGGGTCTCGGGGTAGGTGATCTTCTCCACGGAATTGACGTCGGGCGTGCCGCAGGCGGCCAGCAGAACGACTGCGGACAGGGTGGCGTGTTTCATGACCGGGTTTGGGACCGCGAAAATAGCCGGGTCTGCGTTGACCATGTGGAGGCTTGCCGTGACCAGCGGTTGGCCTCAGGCCACCTTGCGTCGACCGAGCTTGTGGTCGCGCATCTCGTAGTGCGTGCCGGGCACGGGCAGCAGGTCGATGTCGGCGTCCAATTGGCCGGCCAGGGTGTGGATCAGCTCCATGCCGAGGCTGTTGGGGCGGTCCCACTTGTCGCGGCTCGGCATACCCGGTCCGTCATCACCGATACGGAGCAGCAGCCCGCCCTCCTCGCTGCCACTGAGGTGCACGGTGAGCGTGCCCTCCATCCGGCCCTTGAAGGCGTATTTGAAGCTGTTGCTGATGATCTCGTTGATCAGGAGCCCCAGCGGCACCAAGGTGTCCACACCCAGGGTCTTCACCTGGATGTCGATGTCCTGCTTCAGGCGGATGCCCACGGCATAGGCGTGGATCAGGTCGCGCACCAGGCTTTCCAGATAGGACCGCACATCGATGGTCGCCAGGTCCTTGCTGAGGTAGGTCTGCTCGTGCACGAGGGCCATGGCGCTCACGCGCGTGATGCACTCATTGAAGAGTTCGTTGACGCGCGGGTCGTCCACCTGGTCCATCTGGAACCGGATGAGGCTGCGGACGATCTGCAGGTTGTTCTTCACCCGATGGTGGATCTCCTTCAGCATCACCTCTTTCTCCTCCTTGCTCAGCATCGTTTCACGAAGCTCCCGGTTGGTCTGTTCGAGCCGCTGCTTGGCCTCGGCGAGCTGATCGCCACGCAGGCGGCTGTCCACGAGGAGCCGGCGGTTCATGCCCACGAGCAGCGCGAAGACCACGGCCATCAGGCAGGACAGGAACATGAGCACCTGGGCCTCGTCCCAGCGGCGGCTGAGCTGGGCGGAATGGACGCTGAGGCCCTGTTCATGCACGGTCCGGGCCGTGCGTTCGATGGCCTTGGAGGCGCGTTGGGCCACGAGCTGAAGGATGGCCTGCACGGTGCGTTCCTCACGGAGATCGGCGGCCTGGACCTCGGCGAGATGGTGCAGCGAATCGGCCTGGTCGAAGGCGAGCAGGAGCTTGGAAGGCAGTTCGGTCATGCCGGGCTCCTGGATGAAGCGGGCGCTGATGCGGTCCAGGTCGGACCGCAGCTCGGTCATGCGGGTCTCCCAGTGGCCGCGGCCGGTGTGCAGGTCCACCCGGTGCATGGTGGGCAGTTCGTTCACGGCACGGCTCATCCGACCGAGCGCGTCGAGAAGCTCCACCTCGGCACCCATGCGCTGCTGCACGTTGCGGGCCCGCGAGACCAGATGCAGGTCGAACGAGATGAAAAGGACCGCCAGCACGGTGGCGACGATCGGCCAGAAACGATGGGAGCGGTGGTCCAAGCGGGGGCGTTAGCGTCCGGTTCAACGGAGGCCAAGGCCCGCAGGTTGCCACCGATCAGGGTCCGGTCCGCAGCAGGGCACCGAAGTTTCGCAGCAGCGTATCGCCCTTCTGCCGGGCAAGGAGGCGGATCTCGGCCAGCAGACCGGTGGCCGTGCGACCGGACAGCCCGGCGGGGCGTCTGACAGCGGGCCCACCGGTGGTGATCACGCCCAGGTCCGTGCCACCGCGCATCGCGCTGCGGTTGCCCGTGTGGCGGAAGGGGCCGATGGTCACCTCGCAGCCGCCGTTGGTGGCGCTGATCCGCACCCGGTAGCTCACCCGGCCCATCGTCTCCTCCCGGCCCGTGATGTCCTTGGATCGGAAGTTGAAATGGGCGCTGCCTTCCAACTGGCCGGTCCGGTCATCTGCAGGGCCCAACGTGGACCCGGGCTCACGGCCGAAGGTCTGGGCCCAGGCGAGTTGTGCACGCTCCATCACCTGCGCCTGGCTCAGGGGCACACTGTAGGCGGCGGAGATCACGAGGGCCAGTGTGCTGTCGGTCTGCGCATGGAGCCCGCACATCACCGGCACGGAGCACAACAGCAGCAGGCCGCGCATGGTGCCGCGAAGGTACGGGGGCGATGGAAGCGGCTACTTTTGGCCCCCTCTACGACCATCAACTTCACATCCATGGCAGGTGCAACGGCCCTCAAGGTGGGCGTCTTTTACGACGGCAGCTATTTCACCCACGTCAGCAACTACTACAATTATGTGCATCCGCACAGGCGTCGCATCCACATCGGCGGCCTGCACGACTACATCCGGCACATGGTGGGCGAGCGGGAGGGCACGCACCCGAACCTCTGTCACATCATCGACGCGCACTTCTTCCGCGGGCGATTCACGGCGCGCGAGGCCAACGAGAAGCCGAACCAGCTTTACTACGACCGCGTGTTCGATGAGGTGCTGATGTACAACGCGGTGCAGACGCACTACCTGCCGGTGAAGGACCTCATGGGCCGCAAGCGGGAGAAGGGCATCGACGTGCTCATGGCGCTGGAGACCTATGAGCTGTGCATGCTGAAGCGGTATGACATCGTGGTGCTGATCGCCAGCGATGGCGACCACGTCCCCCTGGTTCGGAAACTGCACGCCCTGGGGTGCAAGACGATGCTCCTGGGCTGGGATTTCGAGTTCACCGATCAGGAGAGCGGCGAGCTGCAGGTGACCAAGACGAGCACCGACCTGTGGAACGAGGTGAGCTACCCGATGCCGATGCACGACCTGATCGACGAGGGCCTGCGCGACAATGACGCGGTGGTGCGCGAGCTGTTCGTGCTGCGCGACAGCACGGTGCGCGAGGGCGAGGAGGGGGCGCCCATGCCCGCTGCGCTGCCGGTGGACGATGAACGGCACCGCAGCACGGTGATGAGCCTCCACAATGGCTATGGGTTCATCCGCTACCCGGATAACAACCTGTTCTTCCTGCGCGACGACCTGGTCGATGTGCCGTTCGCCGAGCTGGCGGTGGGCGACGAACTGGAGTTCAATGTGGCGATCAACGCCAAAGGTCAGCGGGTGGCCAAGCGGATCACCCGACCGAGCTGAGGGGCACGGCGAGGGTGAAGGTGCAGCCGCTGCCCGGGCCGTCGCTGTGGGCGACGAGCCGGCCTCCGTGCGCCTGCGCCCACTGCCGGGCGCGTGCCAGCGTGCTTCTGGATTGGCCTTCACCGGCGGTGGGCCGCGAGCCCAGCCAGGCGTAGCGGTCGAACACCTGGGCGAGGTCCTCCACGCTAAGTCCCACACCCCGGTCGATCACGCGCACGACGGCGTCCTGATCATGGCGCGAGGCCTGCAGACGAACAGTGGAGCCTTCGGGGGCGAACTTCGACGCGTTGCTGAGCAGAGCGTGCACCAGCTCGATGAGCTGGTCCTGGTCGCCACGGATGGGCAGCGGGCCGGCGATGTCCTGTTCCAAGGTCTGCCGCTTGCGGGCGAAGCGCGTCGAACTGCGCTCCGCAGCGAGCTGCGCGATGGCCGCGAGATCGGTGGGGCGGAGGTCCAGGGCACCCGGACCGCGTTCGACGCCGAGGTCGTCGAGCGCATGTTCCAGGGTGTGCATGGCCAGGAAGAGGTTGCGCTCGGCGAAGCGGTGAAGCTCATCGGCATCGAGGCCGGGCAACGGCTCGCGCAGGCCACGCAGCGCCTCCAGGGTGGCGCCGATGCGGTTCTTCAGGTCGTGGGAGAGCCGGTGCAGCCGCTCGTTCATCGCACGGCGGTCACCGGTACGGGTGGGCTCAGTGTGCGACATCGGCGCGGAGCAGTTGCTCCAGCATGTCCGTGAGGCCGTCGGAGCTGATGGGCTTGGCCAGGTAACGCGCGCCTTTCAGGGCGCGGATGGCGTCCACGATCTCGGGCTTGGTGCTCGCCGTCAGGAACAGGATGGGGATGGGATCGGTGGCGTGGATCTGCTGGGCCAGCTCCAGGCCGGTGCGCGGGCCCTTGAGGTACACGTCCATGATGATCACATCGGGACGATCCTGCTCGATCAGTTCCTCGGCCTCCTCGCTGCTGCGGGCCACGCCGATCACCTCGAAGCCCATGCGTTCGATCTGCAGGCGGTAGCCGAAGGAGATGATCGCCTCATCCTCGATGATCAGGACCTTTTTCATGGGGTGGGGGTGTTTTTGGGGCTTTGCGGGCCTGATGGCCGGCCAAGACACGTTCGAAGGATTCCACGGTGAGCGCCTTTTCGACATAGCCCACCACGGACCGGTAACGCCGGGCCTGGTCCACGTCGCAGGGGCGGTTGCTTGAGCTGAACATCACCACCGACGTGTGGTCGTTCGGCAGGATGCCGTCGGCCTCGCATGCACCGACCAGGTCGAAGCCGGTCATGCCTGGCATGTTGATGTCCACGAACATCAGGTCGGGGCGGTCGCGCTCAGAGCGCAGGTGCTCCAATGCCGCGGTGGCGTTGGTGAAGCAGGTGATGCGCCCGGTGAAGCCGCTGCGCTTCAGCACCATGCGGGTGACGAAGTTGCAGTCCTCCTCGTCGTCGATCAGGAGGATGTGCTCGATGGGGTCCACGGCGGGCATGGGCCCTTGCTACGCGATCGGAGGGCCCAGGGTTCCGTGCTCAGTCGCGCAGCATGCGGTCGAGCATGGCCACCCCGTCGGGAGGTCCCAGCACATAGAGCACATCGTCAGGCTGCACGCGGCTGGTGCCGTCCACGCCGGTGAGCACACGGCCCCCGCGTTTGATGGCCAGCACGCTGACACCGAACCGTCCCTTGACGTCCACGTCCATCAGGCGTTGGCCCACCACGCGGCCCTTGCCGAACCGGACGGGCAGGGCGGCGAGCTCCTGTTCGGAAGGGTTCACGGCCAGCGATTCGGGCGGGCCGCCCCGGTCCATGGAGCGCAGGGCACGGTACTGTGATCCGCGCACGCGCGTCACCAGCTCCTCCACCTCGTTCTCCGGCACGAGGTAACGGCGCAGGGTGCGGGCGAAGATCTCGATCGAGGTCTCGAACTCCTCGGGCACCACTTCGTTGGCGCCCAGCCTGCGCAGCTCCTCGATGTCGTTGAGGTAACGGGTGCGTACGATGAGGTGCGGGGCATCGCTCATCCGTCGCACACGGTTCACCACGCGGCGGGTGGCGGCCGGGTCGCTGATGGCCACCACCACCACACGGGCCCTGGCCACATGCACCTCCTCCAGGACATGCTCGTTGCTCGCATCGCCGATGATGACGTCGGCGCCCAGGCTACGGGCCTGTTCGGCCAGGTCGGGGTCCATCTCCACCACCACATGGGCGATGCCGGCCATCCGCGCGGTCTGGGCCACGTTGCGGCCGTTGAGGCCGTAGCCGACGATGACCAGGTGGTCGCTCAGCCGGTGGGCGGTGCGGGCCTCGGTGCGGGCCTGCACGAGGGCATCGAGCCGTTGGCGCAGGCGCGCCGGCACCAGCAGGCGCAGCAGCACCGCGGTCCATCGGCCGGAACCGCCGATGATCACGGGTGCCAGGCCCATGGTGGTGATGGAGACCGAGAGGAAGAGCTGGTAGTGGTCCCGTGCGAGCAGCTTCTGCTCCAGGCCCGTTGCGCTGAGGATGAAGGCGAACTCGCCGACCTGGCAGAGGGCGAGGCCCGTGAGCAGGGCCGTGCGCAGCGGATACCGCAGCACCATGGCGGCCACCGTGGCGATGAGCGTCTTGCCCACAAGGGTCAGCAGCGTGAAGAGGAGCACCACGCCGATGTGCTTCACCAGATAGCCGACGTCCAGCAGCATGCCGATGCTGACGAAGAAGAAGCTGATGAAGACCTCGTGGAAGGGGAGGATGTTGCCGGTGGCCTGGAAGCGGTGCTCGCTCTCACTGATCACCAGGCCCGCGAAGAAGGCGCCGAGGGCGAGGCTGAGGCCGATGGCGCTGGTGAGCCAGGCGGTGGCGAAGCAGAGGACCACGATCGTGGTGATGAAGAGCTCGCGGCTGTGGGTGCGCACCACGGCGTCCAGCAGACGGGGTACGGCATAGCGCGCCAGCACGTAGATGAGGGCCAGCAGCACCAGCATCTTGCCGAGCATGGCGAAGAGGTCGCCGAAGGGGTCTGCACTGCGACCGGCGAGCATGGGCGTCATCAGGATCATGGGCACCACGATGATGTCCTGGTAGATGAGCATGGCCGAGGCCACACGGCCGTGCGGCGCGCCCACGGCGCCTTGCTCCTGGAGCAGCTTCAACACGATGGCCGTGCTGCTGAGGGCGAAGAGGAAGCCCAGGAAGATGCTCGGCGGCCAGGCCAGGCCCAACGCGTGGGCCACGGCGGCGGTGAGGGCCACGGTGCCCGCCACCTGCAGTGTGCCGCCCAACAGCACCGTTCGCGCCACCGAGGCCAGGCTCGACAGGCTGAACTCGATGCCGATGACGAACAGCAGGAAGATGACGCCGACCTCGGCCAGCAGCTCCACTTCGTGCGTGGCGCCCACGAGCCCGAACCCGTGCGGGCCGCAGAGGGCGCCGGTGGCCAGGAAGCCCAACAGCACGGGCAGCTTGAAGCGCTTGAACAGCAGGATCATCCCCACGGACAGGCCGAGGATGATGACGATCTCCTGGAGCAGGGGGATCTGCATCGGTCAGCGGTCCTTGAAGACGAGCCAGACGGCGGCCACCAGCAGCACCGCGGCCAGGGCGTGGTTCCAGCGGAGCGGTTCGGACCGGAAGGCGACGAGGGTGAAGACCGCGAACACCACCAGGGTGATCACCTCCTGCACCACCTTCAGCTGCACCAGGGTGAACGGACCGCCATGGCCGGCATGACCGAGGCGGTTCGCCGGCACCTGCAGCACGTACTCGAAGAAGGCGATGCCCCAGCTGATGAGGATGATGCTGAAGAGCCCCAGTCGCTTGGCCCAATGCCATTCCTGGAACTTCAGGTGCCCGTACCACGCCAGGGTCATGAAGGTGTTGCTGGCGATCAGCAGAAGGATGGTCCAGAGGCCGCGCATGCCGCTTCGGTTCGGCCGCGAAGGTGGTGTGTCCGCCAGCAGCCCGGACGGACCGCCGGCGGCAGTTGCCCAAGGTGGGGTGTTGATGGGCCTTACCTTGCCGGGGATGTTCGAGCACCGCTCACAACCGCTGGCCAGCCGGGGCCGGTTCCTGCGCCGCCAGCTCCGGTACCTGGCCGGGGCCACCCTGTTCGTCGGTCTCAGCCTCGCGGCGGGCACCTGGGGCTATGCCGTGCTGGGCGGCCTGGGCCTTGTCGATGCCCTGCTGAACGCGGCCATGATCCTCTCCGGCATGGGCCCTGTGGACCCCATGCGCACCGATGCGGCCAAGCTGTTCGCGGCGGGCTATGCGTTGTACAGCGGGGTCGCCCTGCTCACCACCGTTGCCGTCCTCCTGGCGCCGGTCGTGCATCGCATGCTGCATGCGCTCCACCTCGATGAGGAGGACCCGGGCTGATCACTCCGATCGGCGCGTTGCGCTCCAGGTCGCGTACTGCGCGGTGATGGGCGGTCGGCTGCGGTCCACCTCGCGCAGCGGCTCGCAGGGCTTGAGCGTGGCCAGCAGCTGCGCCGGCAGCTGCTGGTACAGGCGGGTGCCTTCGGTCTTCCAGGCGAGCATCTCATCGCTCACGTCCTTCACCGCACGCGCCGGATTGCCCACGATCACCTGGCGCGCCGCCCACACGCTTTCCGCCGGCAGGAAGCTGAGCGCGCCCACGATGCAGCCTTCACCCAGCACCACGTTGTCCATCAGCACCGCGTTCATGCCCACCAGGCAGTTGGCGCCGATGGTGGCCCCATGGATGATCGCGCCGTGGCCGATGTGCGCGCCGGGGTGCAGCACCACCTTCACGCCGGGGAACATGTGGATGGTGCAGTTCTCCTGCACGTTGCAGCCGTCCTTCACCACGATCTCGCCCCAATCGCCGCGCAGGGCCGCGCCAGGACCGATATACACATCGGCCCCGATGACCACGTTGCCTGTGACGGCCGCCTGCGGATGCACGAAGGCGGATGGATGCACCACGGGGCGAGACCCGTTGAACTCGTAGAGCATGAGCGGACCGCGGGAGCCGTTCGATGGGCCGCGGCGGGCGAAACTTAGGTCGGGCCGGGGCATCGGTCCATGTTAAGCCAGTGTTAAGCCTTCAGGGGGCACCATCCCGGCCGGAAGCCCCGGTTACTTTTGCCGCGCCCAATCCGCCCCCCCATGTCCCTCGGCTCGCTCTTCCAGATCTTCCGTCCGAAGGACCGGATCTTCTTCTTCCACTTCGAGGCCTCTGCGGCGAACGTGCTGCGGATGAGCGAGGACCTGCTGGCGATCATGGCCACCGAACCGGGGGCGCAGCGCACCGCCATCCTGGAGCGGCTGGAGATCACCGAGCGCGCCAACGACGACCTCACCCACACCATCTTCACCGAGCTGGCGCGCAACTTCATCACCCCGCTTGACCGGGAGGACATCCACTACCTGGCGAGCAGCCTGGACGACGTGGCGGACTTCATCCTGGCGGCGGCGAAGAACCTGGAGCTCTTCGGCATCGGCAAGCCCGACGACACGGCCAACGAGCTGGCGCGGCTGGTGAACGAGGGCTGCAAGATCATTCAGCTGGCCGTGCAGGGCCTGCGCCAGATGCACAAGGACAATCAGCACGCCGAACTGGTGGTGCGCATCAACGCCGTGGAGAACGAGGCCGATGAGGTGCACGACCGTGGCCTGCAACGCCTCTTCGCCCAGGAGAAGGACCCCATCACCCTCATCAAGCAGCGCGACCTGTACGGCACGCTCGAACTGGCCACCGACAAGTGCGAGGACGTGGCCAACGTGCTGGAGTCCATCATGCTGAAGTACGCCTGAGGAAATGACGCTCCTGGTCGTCATCATCGTCCTGGCCCTGGTGTTCGACTACATCAACGGCTTCCACGACGCGGCGAACTCCATCGCCACCGTGGTGAGCACCAAGGTGCTGACCCCGCTTCAGGCGGTGGTGTGGGCGGCCTTCTTCAACTTCGCCGCGTTCTGGATCTTTCAGGACCATGCGGTGGCCAATACCATCAGCAAAACGGTCCATCAGGAGTTCATCACCCTGCCGGTGATCCTGGCCGGCCTCATCGCCGCCATCATCTGGAACCTGCTCACCTGGTGGTACGGCATTCCGTCCAGCAGCTCGCACACGCTCATCGGTGGCTTTGCCGGCGCGGCCCTGGCCCATGCCCTGGCCACGGCCGATGGGTTCGCGCTCACCGATGTCATCGAGAGCGACAAGGTGACCAAGACCGTCTTGTTCATCTTCCTGGCGCCGCTCGTGGGCATGGTGATCTCCATGTTCATCACGCTGGTGACCATCGTGCGCAACGTGTGGGCGCGGATCGCCTTCATCGTGGTGGCCGCAGTGGCCACCTGGTTCCTGTTCATGCACCTTCAGCAGGGCAAGCTGGAGGAGAACCTGGCCAAGTACTACAAGGTGGACGTGCTGAAGAAGGCCGCGGCCGATGACCCCGCCCGGACCGTGGACCTGGAGGCCGCGCGCGCACGCTACGAGGCGGCGCTTCCGCACCTCACCGGCTTCGGCACACGCGGAGGGGAGGGTATCGCGGAGGCCATCCGCATCACCACGGATCCGGAGGTGGACGTGGCCAAGCTGGGCAAAGGGCTCGATAAGTCGGACAATTCGATCATCCGCGTGGGCCTGATGTTCACCGTGCTGCTCTTCATCGCCGTGTACATCTACACCGAAAAGGTGCGCACGCCGACGGCGCAATCCGTGGCCAACATGTTCAAGCGGCTTCAGCTCTTCAGTTCGGCGGCGTTCAGTATCGGCCATGGCGGCAACGACGCACAGAAAGTGATGGGCATCATCACCGCGGCCCTCATCGCGCACGGCGCCATCACCGACATCAAGGAGATGCCGTCCTGGGTGCCGCTGGCCTGCTACACGGCCATCGGTCTCGGCACCCTGAGCGGCGGATGGAAGATCGTGAAGACCATGGGCACCCGGATCACCAAGGTGACGCCCCTTGAGGGCGTCTGTGCCGAGACCTCCGGGGCCATGACGCTCTACCTCACTGAACAGATGGGCATCCCGGTGAGCACGACCCACACCATCACGGGGTCCATCATCGGGGTGGGCGCCACCAAACGCCTGAGCGCGGTCCGCTGGGGCGTCACCATCCAACTGCTCTGGGCCTGGATCCTCACCATTCCGGTGAGCGCGCTGCTGGCCGGTCTGGCCTACTGGGTCTGCACCCTGTTCGGGCTCTGAGCCGCGCCCGTCCGTGGGATCCCTGCCTCCGGGCTACCTTCGGCGCATGGCCATCCTGCTGCACGACGCCGGCGCCCATCGCCACCTGCTGCCGCTCACCTTCACCCGCCCTGTTGGGGCGCTTCGGCCCGGCATCCTCACCATCGCCGAGGCGTGGTGGCGCATGACCGAGCTTCCGGTGGGCCACCGCACCGAGGCCTACCTGCGCGAGCGCTGGCCCGAGGTCGGCGGAGAGGTGGTGCGGGATGTCCGCGCCGGACTGCTGCCCCTGCCGGAGCTGGTGAGCGCGGTGCTGGACCTGGAGCCCGGCCGCATGCTGGTGAAGGACGGCCGCGTGCTGGCCATCTGCCGCACAGGGGCCCAACCCCCGGCGGAAGCGGATTGGAACGCACCGCCCACCTATCTGGTGCCCGTGCCGTTCGCCGGGGAGGTGGTGGAGATCACCCGGCCCTGGCACCTCTTCCAGCATTGTGGCCGCGCGATCATCAACGATTTCGCCCTGCTCACCGAGGGCCGCCGCTCACAACCCCTGAGCGGCCTCAACACCGTGGTGGGCGACCCCTCCCTCGTGTTCCTGGAGGAAGGCGCCGTGGTGGAGGCCGCGATCCTCAACACACGTGGCGGGCCCATCCACATCGGCAAGGGCGCCGAGGTGATGGAGGGGACGATGATCCGTGGCCCCTTCGCCCTGGGGGCGCATGCCCAGCTGAAGATGGGCGCCAAGATCTATGGGCCCAGCAGCTTCGGGCCGGAATGCCGGGTGGGCGGCGAGGTCAACAACAGCGTCATCCTCGGCTACAGCAACAAGGGCCACGACGGGTTCCTGGGCAACAGTGTGCTCGGCGAATGGTGCAACCTGGGCGCCGACACCAACACCAGCAACCTCAAGAACACCTACGGGCAGGTGAAAGTGTGGAGCTACGCCGACCGTGCCATGGCGGATACGGGGCTGCAGTTCTGCGGGCTGATCATGGGCGATCACGGCAAGAGCGGCATCAACACCATGTTCAACACCGGCACGGTGGTGGGTGTGGCTGCGAACGTGTTCGGCGGGGGCTTTCCCCCGAAACACATCCCCAGCTTCACGTGGGGCGGCGCCGAGGGACTCACCGAGCATGCCTTGGACAAGGCCCTGCACACGGCCCAGCGCGTGATGGAGCGGCGTTCGCTGGCCTTGGACGCGGCCGACCGCGCGGTGCTGGCCCAGGTCCATGCGGCCACGGCGATGGATCGGTCGTGACCTGACGGAAGGGCAGGCGGTGGATCCGGGCACGGCCCTTGGAGAGGACGTTCCGCCTTCTGTGGAAAACGCGCTGCTGGTGCGGACCCGCAAGGGGGATACCTTTGGCCCTGTCATCCTGGCACCTACGTTGATGAACGACCTCTTGCACAGCGACCCCGCCCTCTTCAGTTCCGAGGCCCTCGAGAACGAGACCGAGCTCATCCCCCTGATCACGGCCGAGGACGAGGAGCAGATGAACGCGGAGACCACGCCACCGGAGCTGCCGATCCTGCCGCTGCGCAATACGGTGCTCTTCCCCGGCGTCGTCATCCCCATCACGGTGGGGCGCGATCGCAGCATCCGCCTGATCCAGGACGTGTACCGCGGCAACCGCACCCTGGGCGTGGTGAGCCAGAAGGACAGCCAGATCGAGGAGCCCAACGCCGACGACCTCAACCGGGTGGGCACGCTGGCGCAGATCATCCGCATGCTGCGGATGCCGGACGGCAGCACCACGGCCATCATCCAGGGCAAGAAGCGCTTCGAGGTGCTCGAGATGGTCCGCATGGACCCCTACTTCACCGCGCGCATCAAGGAGTTCGCCGAGGTGCGCCCTGCGAAGGATGACAAGGAGTTCCATGCGCTGGTGAGCAGCCTGAAGGACCTGGCGCTGGAGATCATCAAGCAGAGCCCGCACATCCCCACCGAGGCCCAGTTCGCCCTGCGCAACATCGATTCGCCCTCGTTCCTGGTGAACTTCATCAGCAGCAACATGAACGCCGAGGTGGCCGAGAAGCAGCGCATGCTGGAGGTGGCCGACCTGCGCGAGCGGGCCAAGCTGCTGCTGGCGCACCTCACCAAGGAGCTGCAGATGCTGCAGATGAAGAACGAGATCCAGAGCAAGGTGCGCACCGAGGTGGACCGCCAGCAGCGCGAGTACTTCCTGCATCAGCAGATGAAGACCATCCAGGACGAACTCGGAGGCAATCCGATCGAACAGGAGATCGACGAGATGCGGATGAAGGCCGCCAAGAAGAAGTGGTCGAAGAAGGTGGGGGAGACCTTTGAGAAGGAGTTGATGA
>JADLBK010000040.1 GCA_020847755.1 Flavobacteriales bacterium
ATCCTCACCGGGAGGTGTGGGCAGCGCGAGAAAGATGATCTGCGCGCCGTCGATGGCGCTCTTCAGATCGGTGGTGAAGCTCAAGCGCCCTTGGCGGATGTTGCGCTCGAAGAGCACGTCGAGGTGCGGCTCGTAGATGGGCACCTGCCCGGCCTTCAATTGGCGCACCTTCTCCTCGTTGATGTCCACGCACACCACATGGTTGCCGGTCTCGGCGAAGCAGGTGCCGGTCACCAGCCCCACATATCCTGTTCCTACGACTGCGATGTTCATTCGGCGGTTGATTGGGGCGGTCGACGCCCGGTCGGTCTCAGTTGAAGAAGGCCTTCACGGCCCCGGTGATGTGCTCCAGTTGCGTGTTGTCCAGCTCGGTGCTCATGGGCAGGCTCAGCACTTCATGGACCAGCCGCTCCGTCACCGGCAGCGACCCTTCCGCGAAGCGGGGGCTCTTGTACGCATTCTGCAGGTGACAGGGTACAGGGTAGTAGATCATCGCCGGTATCCCCCGGTCCTCCAGGTGTTTGCGCAGCGCATCGCGGCGCCCGTCGGCCACCTTCAGGGTGTACTGGTGGAACACATGGGTGCTGAACGCGCTGCGGGCCGGGATCGTGAGTCCGGGCACCCCGGCAAAGGCCGCATCATAGGTGGCGGCGGCCCGCTGGCGGGCCTCGGCGTAGGCGTCCAGGTGCCGAAGCTTGATGCGCAGCACGGCGGCCTGCAGGCTGTCCAACCGGCTGTTCACCCCCACCACCTCGTGGTAGTAGCGCACCTCGCTGCCGTGGTTGCACACCCGGCGCAGCTTCTTCGCCAGGGCGTCATCGTTGGTGAACAGGGCACCGCCATCGCCATAACAGCCCAGGTTCTTGCTGGGGAAGAAACTGGTGGTGCCGATGTGGCCGATGGTGCCGCTCTTGCGCGTGGTGCCGACAGCCGACCGGTGATCGCTGCCCACGGCCTGGCAGTTGTCCTCGATCACGTACAGGTCGTGCTCCCGCGCGATGGCCATGATGGCGTCCATGTCCGCCGTCTGCCCGAAGAGGTGCACCGGCACGATGGCCTTGGTGCGGGGCGTGATCTTGCGCCGCACGTCCTCCGGGTCCAGGTTGAAGCTGTCCGGCAGCACATCGGCGAACACCGGCACGATGCCCAGCAACGCCACCACCTCCACGGTGGCCACGAAGGTGAAGGAGGGGGTGATCACCTCGTCGCCCGGCTTGAGGTCCAGGGCCATCATGGCGATCTGCAGCGCGTCCGTGCCGTTGGCGCAGCCGATGACGTGCTTCGCACCGAGGTAGGTCGCCAGCTCCTGCTCGAAGGCCTTCACCTCCGGTCCGTTGATGAAGGCGGCGCTTTCGATCACCCGCTGGATGGCGGCGTCCACCTCGGGCTTGATGCGGGCGTACTGGCCGACGAGGTCGACCATCTGGATGGGCTTCATGGATGCGGGGATGCGCCTGCGGCGCGCGGCGGCGAAGATAGCCATCGGCCCTCGCGGCCGGGCCGCGATCGGCGGGCCCTTGGCACGCATTGTCCCGGCGGACAAGCCGCTACCTTCGCGCGTCCATGATCGGGTCCCGCAGCAGCATCCTTCTCTTCCTTGTCGCGCTCGCCACAGCGCCCGTGGCCGCACAACGGAGCGTGCGCGACTCGTCGATCGTGCTGGTGCCGGTGACCGTGAGCTACAGCTATCAGGTGCCCGGCGGCTCGCTGGCCACGCGCTTCGGGCACAACAGCAACCTGGGCCTCAGCGCGGTGGTGAAGCTCCGCAGCAACTACTTCCTGGGCGCCGAGGGCGGCTTCCTCTTCGGCAACAAGGTGGTGGAGCCCGGCCTGCTGAGCGGGGTGCGCAACGCCGCCGGACAGGTGCTCGACCAGAACGGACAACCCGCCACCGTCTTCACCTACCAGCGCGGCTATACGGCCATGGCCGTGGTGGGCAAGATCCTGCCCATCGTGGGGCCCAACCCCAACAGCGGCCTCATGCTGAAGCTCATGGGCGGGTACATGCGCCACAAGATCCGCATCGAGACGCAGAACAACACCGTGCCCCAACTGGAAGGCGACTATCTGGAAGGCTACGATAGGCTGGCAGCCGGACCGGCCTTCGGCTTCGCCCTGGGCTATCAGCACCTCGGCAACCGCCGCTTCATCAACTTCCACGTGGGCTTCGAGATGATCGTGGGCCTCACCACCCCGCTGCGCGCCATGAACTTCGACACCGGCCGCAGTGAGTCCGACCGACGCACCGATGTGCTCACCGGCCTGCGCGCCGGCTGGACCGTGCCCATCTATCGACGGAAGGCGGACAGCTTCTACATCTACTGATGGCCGGCCTGGCGCACCTGGTCCCGGCGTGCTACACGATCCTGGTGCGTGCGGCCGCCCCCTTCCACCCGAAGGCGCGCGCCTGGGTGACGGGCCGCCGTGGATCGTGGGAGCGGCTGGAGGCGAAGGCCCCGGCCCTGCAGGGCTGCCTGTGGATGCACTGCGCCAGCGTGGGCGAGTTCGAACAGGGCCGGCCCGTGCTGGAAGCGCTGCATGCCGCACACCCCGACCGCCCCGTGCTGGTCACCTTCTTCAGCCCCAGCGGTTACGAGGCCCGCAAGGACCTGCCCCTGGCCACGCACGTGGACTACCTGCCCGCTGACAGCACGGCCCATGGCGCCCGGCTCGTCGCCCTGCTGCGCCCGTCCGCCGTGCTCTGGGTGAAGTATGAGTTCTGGCCCGGCACCCTGGGCGCCCTCGCCGCGGCGCACGTCCCCACCTTCCTGGTCAGCGCCATCTTCCGCGCCGGTCAACCCTTCTTCCAATGGTATGGCGGGGCATGGCGACGGATGCTGCGCGGCCTCACCCACCTCTTCGTGCAGGACGAGGGCTCGCGCGCCCTGCTGGAGCGCATCGGCATCCACCACGTGACGGTGAGCGGCGACACGCGCTTCGATCGTGTGCGCGCCATCGTGGAGGCGAACGAGGAGCTGCCCACGGCCGCGGCCTTCCGCGGGGCGGGACCGGTGCTGGTGTGCGGCAGCACCTGGCCCGCGGATGAAGCGCTGCTGCGCGACGCCCTCGCCGGCATGGACCAGCCGGTGAAGAGCTTGGTCGTACCGCACGAGCTCTCGCCGTCCGGGCTGGCGGCCACCGAAGCGCGCTTCCCCAAACCCTTGGTCCGATGGAGCGAGCTGGAACGCACCCCACCCGGCAACGCCGCCGCGATGCTGGGAAGCAGCCCGTCCGGCACGCTCCTGGTGGACCGCATGGGCCTGCTGGCGCGCCTGTACCGGCACGGCGATGTGGCCTACGTCGGCGGCGGGTTCGGGGAGGGCGTCCACAGCCTGCTGGAACCGGCCGCCTGGGGCCTGCCGGTGATCTTCGGTCCACACCACACCAAGTTCGCCGAGGCCCGCGGGCTCATCGCCGCCGGCGCCGGCTTCGAGGTGGGCCATAGCGACCAACTGCGCACCGTTCTCCAGCGCCTGCTGGCCGATCCCGAGGTCCGACGCAGCGCTGGAACTGCGGCAGCGAACTACGTGCGTGCGCAGGCCGGGGCGACGGCGCGGGTGGTGGAGCGCGTGCAGACCGTGCTTGGGGAATCGTCCTGACCTCCGGGCGGGAGGCAGCGTTCCGGCCGACCCTGCGTCTTTCCCCGGCCCCGCTACCTTGGCGCCCCCATCATGAGGACCCTCGGCATCTCCGCCTTCTACCACGACAGCGCTGCCGCCCTGCTCCAGGACGGACGCATCATCGCCGCCGCCCAGGAGGAACGCTTCACCCGCAGGAAGCACGACCCCGGCTTCCCCACCCACGCCGTGCGCTATTGCCTGGACGAGGCCGGCGTGCGGCTCGAGGACCTGGACGCCATCGCCTTCTATGACAAGCCCCTGCTGAAGTTCGAGCGACTGCTGGAGACGTACTACGGCTTCGCCCCCAAGGGCATCCGCTCCTTCCTGATGAGCATGCCCGTGTGGATGAAGGAGAAGCTCTTCCTGAAGAAGCTCATCCGCGACGAGCTGAAGGCCTTCGGCGACCCCGGGCCCGTGATGCGGAAGCTGCTCTTCCCCGAGCACCACCTGAGCCACGCGGCCAGCGCCTACTACGCCTCGCCCTACACCGACGCCGCCGTGCTCACCATCGACGGCGTGGGCGAGTGGGCCACCGCGAGCATCTGCCACGGGAAGGGGAAGGACATGACCATCCTGCGCGAGCTCCGCTTCCCGCACAGCCTGGGGCTGCTCTATTCGGCCTTCACCTACTTCTGCGGCTTCCGCGTGAACAGCGGGGAGTACAAACTGATGGGCCTGGCCCCGTACGGCCGCGCCGGATCACCGGAGGTGGAGCGCTACCGCGACCTCATCCTCAAGGAGCTCGTGCGCCTCAACGACGACGGATCGATCTGGCTCGACCAGCGCTATTTCGACTACGCCACGGGGCTGCGCATGGCCGACGATGCGGCCTGGGCGAAGCTGTTCGGCTTCCCCCGGCGCGAGCCCGAGAAGGACGAGCTGGCCCAGCACCACTGCGACCTGGCGCTGGCCATCCAGCTGGTGACGGAGGAGGCCGTGCTGCGCATGGCCCGTGAGGCGAAGCGCCTCACCGGCAGCGACCACCTCTGCCTGGCCGGCGGCGTGGCCCTGAACTGCGTGGCCAACGGCAAGCTGCTCGAAAGCGGCCTGTTCAAGGACCTCTTCATCCAACCCGCCGCGGGCGATGCCGGTGGCGCCCTCGGTGCCGCGTACGCCGCGCACCACATCCACCACGGTGCCGCACGCGACACCGCCGAACAGCCCGACGCCATGCGCGGCGGCTACCTCGGCCCGGCCATCACCACCCAGGACGTGGAGCGCACCGCGCGCCGCTACGGCGCGCCCTTCCACCGCTTCGACGACCCGCAGCAGCTGGTGGACCGCACAGCCGCCCTGCTGGCCGAGGGCAAGGTGGTGGGCTGGGTGAACGGCCGCATGGAGTTCGGTCCCCGCGCCCTTGGCGCCCGCAGCATCCTGGGCGACCCGCGCGACACCGAGATGCAGAAGAAGCTCAACCTGAAGATCAAGTACCGCGAGAGCTTCCGCCCCTTCGCCCCCGCCGTGCTCGCCGAGGACGCCCCCCGGTACTTCGACATCCACACCCGCTCGCCGTACATGCTGCTGGTGCGGCCCGTGCAGCACGACCTCCGTAGGTCGCTGCCGCCCGCCTACCCGCAGTTCGGCATCCGCGAGAAGCTCTACCACGAGCGCTCCAGCCTGCCGGCCATCACCCACGTGGACTTCAGCGCGCGCGTGCAGACCGTGCACCGTGAGACCAACCCGCGCTTCCACGCCCTCATCAGCGCCTTCAAGGCCCGCACCGGCGTGGGCGTGCTGGTGAACACCAGCTTCAACGTGCGCGGCGAACCCATCGTGTGCACCCCGGAGGACGCCTACCGCTGCTTCATGCGCACCGAGATGGATGCCCTGGTGGTGGGCGACCACCTCTTCCTGAAGCCCGAGCAGCCGGCGTGGCAGCGCACGGACAACTGGAAGGAGGAGTTCGTGCTCGACTGACCATGGTGCGGCGCGTCGGCCCCGCCCTCCTGCTGCTGCTGTTCACCGTGGCCGCGGCCGAGGTGCTGTTCCGCCTCTGGCCCCCGCTGGGCATCCGCGTGCAGGGCGACCGCATCATGCTGCCCACCGATGTGGACGATGTGATCCGCGGCTCCGCCCTGCCCGGCACCGACACGGTCATCCATGTGCACCGCAACCGCCTGGGCCTGCGCGGACCCGACCTCCCGCGCGACACCGCCGGGCTACTGCGCATCGTGGCCGTGGGCGGCAGCACCACCGAGTGCATGTACCTGAGCGACGGCCAGGACTGGCCCACGCTCCTCGGTGCGGAGCTGTCCCGGGGAGGCCGCCCCATCTGGGTGAACAACGCCGGGCTCGACGGCCACAGCACCTTCGGGCACGCGATCCTGTTGGAGGACGTGGTGCTCCCGCTGCGCCCGCATGTGGTGCTGCTGCTGGTGGGCGCCAATGAGCTGGGGCGGAGCGACCTGGGGCGGTACGACCGCGCACAGTGGCGTCGGCGCTCCCGGTCCTGGTCGGAGCACAGCGCCATCCTCCGCACCTGGCGGGCCTGGCGGCAGGCGCGCACCGTGCGCGAGAGCGGCATCGGCCACCGGGCCCTCGCGCTGGACGCCATACCGGCACCGCTTCCGCCGGACAGCCAGCGGATGCAGCTGGCGCGCGAGCAGGCCCTGCTTCCCCGGTACCGCGCCCGGCTCGTGGCATTGATCGCCCAGTGCCGCGCGCAGGGCGCCCACCCGGTGCTGCTGACGCAACCCTGCATCGCGGCCAACGTCATGGACACGGCGCTCACCCGGAAGCTGCAGGACCTGCACCTGCTCACCGGGACCGATGGGCGCACCCTGCTCGAACGCCTCGACGTCATCAACCGCATGACGCGCACCGTGGCCCGGGAACAGGAGGTGCCGTTGATCGACCTGGCCCATGAGCTGCCCGGCGGGCCCGCGCACTTCTACGACGCGTTCCACTTCACCAAGGCCGGTTCCGTCGCGGTCGCGGCCCTCTGCGCGGATCGGCTCACCGCCTACCTTTCGGCCCGCTTTCCGCAACACCTGACGCACTGACCGCATGGACTTTCTGAAGGACCTCTGGGGCTTCCTGTGGAGCCGCAAGAAGTGGTGGCTCGCCCCCGTGATCATCGTGCTCCTCCTGTTGGGCGTGCTGCTCGTCATCGGCGGCGGATCGGCGGTGGCCCCCTTCATCTACACCCTGTTCTGAGCCATGAGCGCACCGGCCCGTCCCGAGGAACGCACCGACGCCAGCATGCTGGCCATCACCACGGGCTTTCTAGTGCTGTATTTCATCTTCCACAAACCCTGGATGCTGACGGTGGCGGTGTGCGCCGGCCTCATCGGCCTGCTGCTGCCGCCGCTGGCCCGTCTGGTGCACCTCGGCTGGATGAAGCTCGCGATGGCCCTGGGCTGGTTCAACGGCCGCGTGCTGCTGAGCGCTGTGTTCTTCGCCCTGCTGACGCCGATCGCGCTGCTGCGCCGCCTGGGCCGCTCCGATGGCCTGGCCCTGCGCAAGCCCACCGGCAGCGTGTGGACCGTGCGCGACCACACCTACGTGGCCAAGGACCTGGAAACGCCCTGGTGAGGGCCTGAAGGGTCAGCCCTTCAGCTTCGGATTGTTCCGGTGCCGGTCGGCATCGCGGGCGGTCTTCGCCGCCATGCGCCGCTCCCACGCCGACCCCAGGTCCGTGCCGGTCTGGTTGGCCAGGCAGAGCACCACGAACAGCACATCGGCCAGTTCCTCGCCCAGGTCCTTCTCCCGGTCGCTCTCTTTCTCGCTCTGCTGCCCGTGGCGACGCGCGATGATCCGAGCCACCTCGCCCACCTCCTCGGCCAGCATGGCCATGTTGGTCAGCGGGTCGAAGTAGCGCACCCCCACCGTGGCGATCCATCGGTCCACTTCGGCCTGGAGGCTGCGGAGCGTCATGCCGCCCGTTGATCCCGAACCCGTATCTTCCACCACCATGTCCAGCCGACTTTTGCACAAAGGTGTGTGGATCGCGCTTGTTCTGTGCTTCACCCTGCCGGTGGCCGCACAGGAGGAGCGCCATCAGGTGCAGGCCGTGATCGAGGGGGTACGCACCCCGCAGCACGCCCATCAGGCCGCCGTGCTGATCCGCCAGTTACCCGGGGTTGACATGGGTCGTGTGGACCACAACACGCGCAACCTGCTCCTCCACCTGGACCCCGCAAGCCCCGTCACCCAGGCGCAGCTCGAACAGGTGATCGCGCCGTTGGGCATGAGCCTGCGCTGCTATCGGCGTGGCCCGATCGAGGGCGCACCCTTCCGCCACCTCGACCCCCGCACCTGCGGACAAGCCCCTGCCGACCGATGAAGGCCCTCCGGACCCTTCTGGTGGCCGCGCTCCTGCTGGGAGCCGGAGTTGAGCGGCTGTCCGCACAATGCACGACGTACACCATCACCGTGGGGGGTGGCACCTGGGACATCGAGATCGACTGGGAGCTGGTGAACGACCTGGGGGTGACGGTGGCCACGGGCTTCGCCCCGCAAACGGTGAGCGTGTGCCTGCCGGCCGGCTGCTACACCATGTACATGTACGACACCTTCGGCGATGGGTGGAACGGCGCCAGTTTCGTGGTCCGCGTGCAGCCGGCGAACACCATCGTCAGCTCCGGCACCCTGGCCAACGGCACCTTCGGCACGGCACAGGTGAACCTGGGCGGAGGATGCGGTGGTGCGAACTGCAGCAACTACACGCTCACGGTCACCGGTGGCACCTTCCCCACCGAGGTCAGTTGGAACCTGGTGAGCGGTGTGCAGATCGTGGGCACCGGCTTCGCCCCCAGTTCCCAGGTGCTCTGCCTGGACACCGGCTGTTTCGTGATGCAGATGTTCGACTCCTTCGGCGACGGCTGGAACGGCGCCACCTGGACCCTGACCAACAGCGGCGGTGCCACGGTGGGTACCGGGACCCTGGCCACAGGAAGCATCGGACAACAGGTGATCGACCTGAGCCCCACCACCAACTGTTCGGTCAGCGGTGGGCCGGTGACGGCAAGCGATTGCCCGCAAGCGGTGAACATCTGTACGAACTACAGCTTCCAGATCGACCCCAACGGCATCGGCAGCCTGAACGAGATCCCGCCGCTCGGCTCGCTGGGCAACCCCGACCTGTTGCTGGGCGATCTGGCCTACAGCACCTGGGGCTCGGACAACTGGGGCTGCCTGCGCAACAACGAGCTCAACAGCACCTGGATGGTGATCAACGTGAGCGGCAGCGGATCGCTGGAGTTCACCTTCGGCGGGCTTGGCAGCCAGGCCGGCTTCTACGACTGGATCATGTACCCCTACACACCGGGGGCCTGTGCGGCCATCACGGCCAACACCCTCGCGCCGATCCGCTGCAACTGGAACAACGTGGCCTTCGGCGGCACCGGGCTTGCGGCCACCACCCCGCCCGGCGGCGACGCCGGCAACTTTGAGCCCCCGCTCAACGTGCTGGCCGGGCAGCAGTACATCATCTGCTTCAGCAACTGGAGCAGTGTGACCACCTTGGTGCCCCTGGAGTTCGGTGGCACCGCCACGGTGAGCTGCGACCCCATCGTGCTGCCCATCACGCTCACCGGCTTCACGGCCGACCCGGTCGACGTGGGCATCGCCCTCGCCTGGCACACCTCCAGCGAGGAAGGGGTGCGCTCCTTTTTGATCGATCACGGCACCGGGCCTGATGCATGGACCACCGTGACCGAGGTGCTGGCTTCCGGTGGCCCGGCGCAGGAGACCGGCTACGCGTGGACACACCCGGCCCCAGCCAGGGGGACCAACTTCTACCGGCTGCGGATCATGCACGACGACGGCACCATCGCCACCGGCCCCACGGTGAGCGCGGAATGGTCCGCTCCGCTCGTGGACGTGGTGCCCAACCCGTCCGCAGGCCGTTTCACCGTGGCCTGCCACGGATCGCCGATCCAGGTGCTCGACCCGCTCGGCCGTGCCGTGGCCTTCGATCGTCGCCCCGCCGGCCCTGGCCGGTCCGAAGTGGTGCTCGACCGCCACGCCCAGGGCCTGCACCTGCTCGTGGTGGGTGATGGCGACGGACGCCGCACCGCCCGCGTGCTGGTGGACCGCAGCCTTACTCCCTGAGCCGGCTGTCGATGACGATGGTGACCGGGCCGTCATTCACCAGCTCCACCTGCATGTCCGCGCCGAACTCACCTGTGCGCACCGGTCGGCCCACAGCCTCGGTGAGCAGTTGCTTGACGCGCAGGTAGAGCGGTATGGCCTCCTCCGGCCGCGCTGCGCGGATGTAGCTCGGGCGATTGCCCTTGGCCGTGCTGGCCTGCAGGGTGAACTGGCTCACCAGGAGCACCTCGCCGCCGACCTGGGTGATGTCCAGGTTCATCACCCCGTCCGCATCGGGGAAGATCCGCATGCGGGCGATCTTGCCGCACAACCACTCGGCCTCCGAGATACTGTCGCCCACCTCTACACCCAGCAGCAGCAGCAGGCCTCGTCCGATGCGCGCGTGCTCGGCCCCGCCGATGTGCACCGACGCCCCGGACACCCGCTGCAGCACGGCACGCATCGTCAGCGCACCCGTTGTTCGATGAAGGACCGCACCCGGTCGCGCTTCTCCACCGCCGCGCCCTTGCCGGTGATGCCATCGCGCCAGTACCCGTACGTGGAATTGGGCAGGAGGATGAAAGACTGCGACAGTCGGCTGGACATCATGTACATGCTCGGCAGCCCCAGGTCTGCACTCCGGTCCTTCAACACCTGATCGAAATCGGTGAGCTGATCGCCCACCAGCAGCACCACACGATGGGTGCGCCGCACCGAATCACGCCTGGCCGTCTTGTCGCTGGTACCCTGCATGGTGAGCACATGTTCCTTGTCCGCCATGGGGAATCCTTGCCCGGCCAGATTGGCGATGGTCACCTCCAGCTCATCGGCATCGCGGTTGGTGATGTAGAACACGCTACAGCCGCGAGAGACCGCGTAGTTCAGAAAGTCCAGTGCACCGGGCAGGGGTTTGGCCTCGGCACGAGCGGTCCAGGCCTTCCAGGTCTCCGGGCTGTAGCCTCGCCCCGCCCGGATGTTCTCGAGCTCGTACGGGCTGTTGTCGAGCACGGTCTCGTCCACGTCCACGATCACCGCCGGCGGCAGGCTGTCGGGCACGGCAAGGTTGGCGTTGAGCTTCAGCCGAGCGTGGGCGTAACCCTGCTCGTACAGCCACGCCACCTCGGCGGACGCGTTCTGGTAGAGGGCGGCGTTCACGTTCTGGGTCACGAGCTCTCGCGCCGCTGCGGCCTCGGCATCCGCGGCGACCGGGAGCTGAGCGGTGCAGGACCAGAGCCCCAGGACGGGGACGAGCAGGGGAATGACGGGGATGCGCATCGTTCACGGGTTCAATCCAGTCGGTAGGGGCTCTCCTCATCGATGCCCTCGAGCATGTCGCGGTAGCTGTGGTAGCGGCTTCCGGCCAGCTCGCCGGCCTCCACCGCGGCGCGCACCGCACAGCCCGGTTCGTCCTTGTGCAGGCAGTTGTTGAAACGGCAGCCGCCCTTCAACCGGAAGATCTCGGGGAACTGGTCGCCGATGTCCTCGGCCTCCAGATCCACCAGCCCGAAGCCCTTGATGCCGGGGGTGTCGATGATGAACGTCGGTGGGATCGCAGCCGGAGTGGCGAGTGGCGAGTGACGAGTGGCAGCGGTGTCCGGCTGCTCACTCGGCACTCGCGGCCCATCACTCGCCGCTCCCAACTCGAACATCTCGGCGTACGTCGTGGTGTGCTGGCCCTTCTCGCTCGCCTCGCTGATGACGGCGGTGTGCAGGTCGAGCGCAGGGTCGATGGCGTTGATGAGGGTGCTCTTTCCCACCCCGCTGTGGCCGGCCACCAGCGTCACCCGGCCGGCGAGCAGCTCCCGCACATCGTCCACCCCGGCCCCGGTCCGTGCGGAGGTCATCAGCACCCGATAGCCCGCCTGCTGGTACGTGTCCACCAGCTCCGCCAGGTCCTCCATCTCTTCGTCGGCCAGGTCGTCCACCTTGTTCACCACCAGCACCACCGGCACCTGGTAGGCCTCGGCGGTCACCAGGAAGCGGTCGATGAAGCCCGTGGAGGTGCGCGGTCGGGCCACCGTCACGATCAGCAACGCCTGGTCCAGGTTGGCGGCGAGCACATGCTTGTGGTGGCTCAGGTTCACGCTGCGCCGCACCAGATAGTTCCGTCGATCGTGCAGATCGGTGATGGCCCCGGGATGATCGGCGTCCTCCTGGGGGGTGTACTCCACCCGATCGCCCACGGCCACCGGGTTGGTGCTCTTCCACCCCTTGATCCGCAGGTTGCCCTTGGCCACGCACTCGTGCTTCGAGCCGTCGTCGCCACGCACCAGGTAGCGGCTGCCGGTGGAGCGCATCACAAGGCCGGTGGGCATGGGACAAAGATGGCGTGCTCACGTGTTCATGTGCTCATGTGACCATGTGCTCATGGGTACGCGGGCACATGGTGCGAAGGTCAGCGCGGGAGGGCACGTGCTACCTTCGCCCGCATGTCCATTTCCGTCCGCGGCATCACCAAGGTCTACGGCCCCCAAAAGGCGCTGGACGACGTGAGCTTCGAGCTGGAGAAGGCGGGCGTGGTGGGCTTCCTGGGACCCAACGGAGCCGGCAAGAGCACGATGATGAAGGTGCTCACCTGCTACCTGCCGCCCACCAGCGGCGAGGCCAGCGTGTGCGGGCACGACATCCGCTCGGCCAGCATGGAGGTGCGGCGCCACGTGGGCTACCTGCCGGAACACAATCCGCTTTATGTGGACCTGTATGTGCGCGAGTACCTGGAGTTCGTGGCCGGCATCCATGGGCTGAAGGGGAAGGAGGCCCGGGTGCGCGAGATGATCGGCCTGGTGGGCCTGGAGCGTGAACAGCACAAGCGCATCGGCGCGCTCAGCAAAGGCTACCGCCAGCGGGTGGGCCTGGCCCAGGCTTTGATCCACGACCCGCAGGTGCTCATCCTCGACGAACCCACCAGCGGCCTGGACCCGAATCAGCTCGAGGAGGTGCGCGGCCTCATCCGCACCGTGGGCCGGGAGAAGACCGTGCTCCTCAGCACCCACATCATGCAGGAGGTGGAGGCCATCTGCGAACGGGTGATCATCATCGACCGCGGACGCATCGTGGCCGACGACCGGGCCGACCGGCTGCGCAGCGCCCAGCGCGACCTCGAGGTGCTGGAGGTGGAGTTCGACGGTGGCGTGGAGATGCGGCAGTTGCTGGCCATCCCCGGTGTGGTGCACGCGCGCCAGGAGAGCCCGGTGCGGTGGGCCATCGGCCATGCCCGCGAGCAGGATGTGCGGCCGGCCGTGTTCCAGTTCGCCGTGGACCATGGCCGCAAGGTGCTCACCCTGCAGAAGAGCACGCGTGGCCTGGAGGAGGTGTTCAAGGAGCTCACCAAGGGGTGAGCTGCCGGCCTCAGAACTTCAGCTGCAGCCCCGCCGTGAGGAAGGACGTGTCGTAGCCCACCTCGGCGAACACGCCCAGGAAGTCCGTGAAGTAGTAGCGCGTGCCCACGAAGAGCGAGGAACGCACAGGGCTGCGTGCGTTGAAGTTCCTGCGGTACAGGTTCTCGTAGAACGAAGAGGAGTACGTGGACCGGTCCGTGTAGGTGGTGACCGTGAAGCCCAGGCCGATGCCCGCATAGACGTCCCAGTTCTCCACCTTGTGCCAGCTGTTCCAGTGGTAGGTGCCGCGGAATCCGAAGTTCCAGAAGTCGTACCGCTTGTCCTCCACCCAGTAGGTGAAGTCGTTGTAGATGCGCCGGTTGGTGTAGGAGAAATAGCCGCCGATGCCCAACACCCCGGGGCCTACCGGCACGGCCGTGCCCCTGTCGTACATCAGGGAGAGCGTGGGGCGGAAGCCGTAGTAGTTGCCGTAGCGGTAGTAGCTGCCGCCGACACCCACCCCCACCCCCCCGGCAGTGTCGCCGGCCTGGAAGGCTTGGGCGTGTGCATGAGCGGGGGTCAGGGCCAACAACAGGCCGGCGGCGAGCAGGGAGCGGAACATGGCGAACGGTTCGATGGGGCAAAAGTAGCTGGGGCGCGGAGGCTTGGTCCCGGGCCCCGGTGGGCGGCTTACCAACAGCCCTCCCTTGAAGCCGCGACCGTCCGCAGGGTCGGCGCATCCCGGCGAAACCCCGTTCTTTGCCGCCGCTTAGTCCAAGCCCCATGCCCTACCTCTTCACCTCCGAATCCGTCAGCGAAGGCCACCCCGACAAGGTCGCCGACCAGATCAGCGATGCCCTCATCGACCACTTCCTCGCGTTCGACCCGCAGAGCAAGGTGGCCTGCGAAACGCTGGTGACCACCGGGCAGGTGGTGCTGGCC
>JADLBK010000041.1 GCA_020847755.1 Flavobacteriales bacterium
CGTTCTCGAAGTCGATGGGGTTCACCTTGTGCGGCATGGCGCTGCTGCCCACCTCGCCGGCCTTGGTGCGCTGGCGGAAGTGGTCCATGCTGATGTACTGCCACACGTCGCGGCACAGGTCGATCAGGATGGTGTTGATGCGCCGCATGGCGTCGAAGAGCGCCGCCAGCTGGTCGTAGTGCTCGATCTGCGTGGTGAACTGCTGGCGCTGCAGGCCCAGCATGGTGTCGCAGAAGCGGTCGGCCAGCCGCGGCCAGTCGAGCTCGGGGTAGGCCGCGTGGTGCGCGTTGAAGTTGCCGGTGGCCCCGCCGAACTTGCAGGTGAAGGGCACGGCGCGCAGGGCGCGCAGCTGCACGTCCAACCGTTCCACGAACACCTGCAGCTCCTTGCCCAGCCGCGTGGGCGAGGCCGGCTGCCCGTGGGTGCGCGCCAGCATCGGCACCTGCGCCCACTCCAGCGCGAGCCCGTGCAGCCGGTCGCGCAAGGCGGTGAGCCGCGGCACGTAGTACACGCCCACGAACTCCTTGATCAGCAGCGGCAGGGCGGTGTTGTTGATGTCCTGGCTGGTGAGCGCGAAGTGCACGAACTCCTTGCGCTCCCCGAGGCCCAGCTCGTCGAGCCGCTCCTTCAGCCAGTACTCCACGGCCTTCACGTCGTGGTTGGTGGTGCGTTCGATGGCCTTGATCGCCTGCGCATCGGCCTCGCTCAACGCCGCCACCCGCCCGAACAGGCCGTCCAGCAGGCGAACGTCGGTGCCCTCCAGCTCGGGCAGCGGCACCTCGCACAGGAAGCGGAAGTAGGCCAGCTCCACCACCAGGCGGTAACGGATCAGGGCCAGTTCGGAGAACCAGATGGCCAGCGGCGCGGCGCGTTCGCGGTAGCGGCCGTCGAGGGGCGAGATGGCGGTGAGGGCGGACAGGTCCATGCGGAGCGCCAAAGGTAGCCGGGCGGCGCCCCTACCTTGCGCATCCCCGATGGACGGCTTCGGCAACGGCTTCAGCAGCTTCGTGGAGGCCTTCGGCTTCATGCGCCGCCATCGCATGACCTGGATGTTCGTGGTGCCCCTGCTGCTGTGGGCCGCGCTCACCTTCGGGCTCTTCGCCCTGCTGCAGGGGCCGGTGGAGGACCTCAGCGCCTGGCTCTCGGCCCAGCTGGGCCTGCAGGTGGACCTGGCGCACGACACCGGCTGGTGGGCCGCACTGAAGCGCGTGTTCAACGCCACCCGCGAGGCGCTCACCTGGCTGGCCCTGAAGCTGCTCGTGCTCTACCTGCTGCTCTCGCTCAACAAATACCTGGTGCTGATCCTGCTGTCGCCGCTGCTGGCCTGGGCCAGCGAACGCACCGAAGAGATCCTCACCGGCACGGTGCATCCCTTCAGCCTGGCCCGGGTGCTGCGCGATGCCGTGCGCGGTGCCGCCATCGCCCTGCGCAACGGGGTGTTGGAGCTGGCCATCGGCCTGGCCATCGGCCTGCTCTCCCTGGTGATGCCGCTCTTCGTGCCGCTGGCCACGCTGGCGCTCTTCATCGTGGGCGCCTACTTCTATGGGTTCAGCGCGGTGGACTACATCCTGGAACGACGCCGCCTGCGCCTGGCGGACAGCGTGCGCACGGTGAACGCCCACCTCGGCCTCGTGCTGGGCAACGGCACGGCCTTCAGCCTGCTGATGAAGGTGCCGCTGCTCGGCACCACCTTCGCTCCGCTCCTGGCCGCCGTGGGCGCCGTGCTCGCGTTCCACCACGCCGGCCGCCTGGGCCCGAACGATCGCCGATGATGTCCTCCTCCGCGCGCACCGCCTGGCACCGCTCCATCGTCACCCGCACGGTGGCGGTGTTCACCCTGTTGGTGGCGTGCGCCGCGCTGCTGGCCGGCTACCTGGTGTACCGCGCCGTGCGCGAACAGGTGCAGCTCACCGTGCGCAACGACCTGCGCCACGACCTCGACCTGGCCGAACTGCGGCTGCGCGCCTTCACGGCCACCCTGGCGGACGACATCGCCTTCCTGGCCACCAACGACCCGGTGCTCCGCCTGGCGAACGACACCACCGGTGACAGCCTGGTGCGCGCCGCCGACCTCCAGCGTGTGGCCCTGCTGATGGAGAGCTTCCTGCGCTCGCGCGCGGCCTACGCCCAGGTGCGCCTGCTGGCCACCGACAGCCTCGGCATGGAGCTGGTGCGCTTCGACCGCATCGACGGTCGCGTGGTGCGCATCGCCGATAGCGCCCTGCAGGCCAAGGGCGACCGGGACTACTACCAGGCGGCGCTGGCCCTGGAGCCCGGCGAGACCTACTTCTCCCGCATCGACCTCAACCGCGAGCACGGCGCCTTGTCGCGCCCGTTGATGCCCACCCTCCGCGCGGCCCGCGCCCTCTTCGGTCCCCACGGCGCGCTTGTGGGGCTGGTGGTGATCAACGCCGACCTGCGCCCCTTGAACGCCGATCTGCTGGCGGACCAGCGCGCCACCTCCACCCTGTTGATGCTCCGCTCCGACGGCGAGGTGGTGTTGCACCCCGATACCGCCCGCATGTTCCGCTCGGAGCTCGGCGGGGCCGTCGATCCGCAGGCGGTGGTGGGTGCGCCGCTGCCACCGCCGGACAGCGTGGTTGCGGTGGGCCAACGTTGGTGGACCTTCCGCGCGCTGGATGACACCCCGCTGCCCTACACGCTCCGCCTGGGCCTGGGCGCGGATGCGGGCCCACGGCTCGCCGAACTGGATGCCCGTCGCGACCGGGCACTCTGGCTCACGTTGGGCATCGCGCTGGCCTTCGCGCTTCTCGGTCTCTTCTTCGCGCGCAGCCTGGCCGCGCGGCTCGACCGCATCACCGCGCAGGTGGAGCGCTACGCCGCCGGGGCCGGGGGCGCGGCCCTGCCCACCGACCGTTCCGACGAGGTGGGCCGCCTGGCCCGCAGCCTGGAACAGATGCAGCAGCGCATCGACGAGCGCGTGCTCGACCTGCAACAGGCCCGCCACGCCGCCGAAGAGGCCGACCGCCTGCGCCGCGAGATCACCGCCAACCTCAGCCACGACGTGCGTACGCCGCTGCAGGCCATCCTGGGCATGGCCGATGGCATCGACCGCGGCGCGTTGAGCGCCGGCGACCGCGACCGCCTGGACGTGATCGAACGCAGCGCCCGCCGACTCCACGGCCTGGTGGACGACCTGCTGCTGCACGCCCGCATCGACGCCGGCCGGGAAACCCCGCACGCCGCGCACGTCGACCTCCACGCCCTGTTCACCGACATCGCCCGTACGCACCTGCCCGCCGCCGAGGCCAAGGGGCTCGCCCTGCGCCTCGACCTTGCACAGGCTCCGGACCATTTCGTCACCGACCCGCTGCGCCTGCACCGCATCGTGGACAACCTCGTCGCCAACGCGGTGAAGTACACCATGCAGGGGCAGGTCGATGTGCGCGTGCGGCCGCACGAGGAGCGGCTCGTGGTGGAGGTTTCCGACACCGGTCCGGGCATCGCCGAGGACCGGCAACGCGCCATCTTCCTGCGGTTCGAGCGGGCCCAGACGGGTGACAACACCGGGGATGGGGCGGGCCTCGGACTGGCGATCACGCGGCGCCTGGTGGACCTGCTCGGCGGCAGCATCACATTGCACAGCAGCCCGGGCCTGGGCAGCCGCTTCACGGTGGAGCTACCTCCGCTGAACGTCCCGGTGGCCGCACCCGCTTCGCCCCCTCCCACACAGGACCAGGTGCGCGGCCTGCGCGTCCTGCACGTCGATGATGTGTCCACCAACCGCGAGCTGCTCGCGCAATGGGCCGGCGCGCTGGGCTGGTCGCTCACCTCCTGTGCCGGTTCCGCGGACGCGCTGGCGGCCTGCGATGGCCACGCCTTCGACCTGATGCTGATCGACATGGACCTGGGCGGCGACATGCGCGGCACCGAGCTCGCGATGCGCATCCGCGGGCTGCGCCGTCACCGCTATGTGCCCATGCTCGCCGTCACGGCTTATGCGGATGCGGAGCAGGAGGCCGAGGCGCTGAAGGCCGGGCTCAACGCACGGCTCGTGAAGCCCATCGACCGCGGCATGCTGGTCGGGGCCGCCGCCTTCTGGACCGGCCGTACGGAAGGCCCGTGCACCGAACCGCCGCAACTGGCCGCGCTGGAGGACCAGTACGACCGCGATGCCGAGAAGCTGCTGCGCGTGATGACGCAGTACCGCCGTGAACTGGCCGCCTGGCGCGCCGACGTGCTGCGCGCGGCGGACGGTGGTGATGCCGACGTGCTGCCGCGCGTGCGCCACAAGCTGAGGCCCCACACCGTGCTCTTCGGCATGACGGCCACGGCCGAAGCGGTGATGGGCGATGCGGCGGATGCGGCGATGCTGCTGCGCACCATGGCCTGCTGCGACCGTGCGTTGATGCTGCGCCAGGCGCAGCTGGCGGCTACAGCAGGTGCAGCCGGCGGATGAGCTCCGCCCGGTAGGTCTCGCTCACGGGGATCAGCTCGCGGCCCACCTTCACGTCCATCGTGTCCAGCTTCTCCACGTGGGCCAGGTTCACGATGTAGCTGCGGTGCACGCGCACGAAGTCCGGCGGCAGCTTCTGCTCCAGGTCCTTCAGGTTCATCAGGCTGCTCACCTCCCTGCCGTCGAGCACGAAGCGCACGTAGTTGCTGTCGCTGCGGATGAATCGCACCTCGCTGAGGCGCAGCTGCACGATCTCCTGCCCGGCACGGATGAACACCTGGTCGCGCGGGCCCTCGTCCGGCCCCGTGCGCGGCGCCACCTTGCGCAGCATCCGCGCGAAGCGCTCGAAGGTCACCGGCTTCACCAGGTAGTCGGCCACGTTGAAACGGAAGGCGTCCAGCGCGAAGCTGGGGTCGCCGGTGACGATCACCACCGGGCAGCCGGGGTCGGTGGCCTCCAGCAGCTCGCGCCCGCTGATGCCGGGCATGTCCAGGTCGAGGAAGAGCAGGTCCACGGGAGCCTCCTGCAACCGGGCCAGGGCGGCCGTGCCGTCCGCCGCCAGCACCACCTCCGCGCTGGGCATCAGCTTGCGGGTGTGCGCGGCCAGCAGGTCGGCGCTCAGCGGGTCGTCGTCGGCGATGAGCACGCGGGCCATGGCGGCAAGGTAGGATGGAGCGGTGAAGCTGTCCGGACCGCGATCGTCCGGGGATCGCCCTTCACGCCGAGGCGCGGAGGACGCGGAGGGGGTGGCAGGGGCAGGGGCAGGGGCAGGAGCAGGGGCAGGAGCAGGAGCAGGAGCAGGGGCAGGGGTAGGAGCAAGAGCAGGAGCAAGAGCGAGAGCAGGAGCAGGAGCAGGATGGAAGGATCCAAGAAGCGCCAAGCGCGTGTGGCCGGAAGCTGGAGGCTAGTGGCTGGCGGCTTGAGGCTGGTGGCCGGTGGATATTCAGGAAGGCTCGCGCATCCAGGCCTCCAGCGGCCGTCCGCCGATCAGCAGGTCCGTCACCACCGCGCGGCCGTCGCGCACGCGCACCACCGCATGGGCGGGCAGCGGTTCCACCCGTTCCTCGTCCGTCCAGGTCGGCTGCAGCAGCGCCTCGGTGCGCGGTCCCTGGCCCTCCCGCACGTAGTAACGGTCGAAGGGCAGCTTCACGCGGCCCACGGTGCGGTCGTCCGCGTTCACGCTCCAGTCCTCCACGGTGACGGCCACCGCATCACCGCCACGCGACTCGCTGCCCAGCCGCACGATCACCGCGAAGCCCGCGCTGTCGGCGCCCAGCTCCGCGTACAGCGGTCCGTCCGTCCAGTCTTCGGGCAGCGCGAACGGTCCGGTCTCCGCCTCGAACTCCAGCACCACATGCTCGCCGCGGAAGGGGTCGCGCGGGTCGATGGGCGCCGTGCGGAAGCGGTGTTCGGTGCCGTGCAGCCTCACACGTTCGTAGCGCCACATCATCCAGGCCGGCGCGGCCAGTTGCGCCAGGGCGATGATCATGAACATCCACAGGGGCCGCCGCATGTCAGGACCGCTTGCGCGCCCGCAGCAGGCGCAGGTTCAACAGCAGGAACGCGATGCCGATGGCGATGAAGGCCAGGCCGCGCCACACGAAGCTCAGGTCCACCTCGAAGAAGCGCCACAGCACGGGCACCGCGATCAGCAGCAGGCCCAGGTTGGTGCGGCGCAATGCGCCGGCGTGCGTGCCTTCGCGGACGTGCCACACGCCCAGCGCCAGCGTCAGCACGTTCGCCAGCACCACGGCGATCCACGGCGAGGCCAGCGACACCAGGTACAGGAGCCCGATCGCCACGACGCCTTCCGGCATCGGGCCACCGTGGAACGGGCGACGCCGCCGCCAGGCCCAGGCATAGGCGGCACCGGCGGACAGCACCAGCACGGCCACCACCACGGCCGCCGCGCCGGGCCGATCGTCCGCGTCCTGCACCGCGTCCACCACGGTGAAGGAGCCGAGCATCAGCAGGAGCCACAGCAGCAGCACCTCGCCCACACGGCGCATCGCGGTGGTGCCGGGGGCCGGGGTGGTCGACCACCAGGGCGTGAGCGTGAAGAGCGAGGCCAGCGCGGCCGTGCCCACCACCACCACGGGATGCCATTCGGGGATGAAGAGGTGCACGCCCACCGCGATGGCGATCGCGAGCATCGCACCGGTCCAGCCTGCGGCCACGCGCCGTTCGACATCGCGCATGCGCCGGACGGCCGCAGGCAGGAAGGCCACCAGCAGCAGGGCCCAGGCCCACGGCAGGGTGTCATCCTCCATGCGCACCAGCACCGCCTGCCAGGTGATGAGGCCGAGGACGCCCAGGCCCACCACCGCCGAGCCCGGCACGTAGCACAGCCCGAGGATCAGCACCGACCACAGCAGCACGAAGTCGTGGAGCGCGCCACCGAGGTGGAAGAGCTGGGCGATGATCGCCAGGCAGGCCCCCACGGCCGCGGCCAGGAACACCGAGCCGCCTTCGGTCCAGGCCGTGCGGCCGGGACGGCGCCACAGCCCGAAGGCGACGATCGTCTGGCCCGCCAGCACGGGCAGGACGGCGAGCAGGGCGCGCACCCCGCGCGGGAGGCCGTCCCAGTTGTGCGCCACGAGCAGCACCAGGCCCAGGCCGATCAGCGCCGCGCCCACCGTGCCCAGCACGGCCGTCATGCGCTGGCCTTTCCGGTCCTCCGGAACAACGGAACCCGTGTACTCCGCTCGGATACGTTCGGCCTGCTCCGCGGTGATCAAGCCCTTCGCCACCAGATCGGGCAGCGCGGCGAGCAGGGCTTCGCGGGACATGGGCGCAAGATAGCGGGGTGGGTTTGGGGGTGGACCGGACCGTGTTGAACGCGAACGGCCCCGGAGCATCTCCGGGGCCGTTCGTAGGTGCGCGTCCGTTCGATCAGTTCTTCGCGGGCATCGCCGGGGTGGTGGCCGGCGCCACTTCCGCCTTGGGCTCGTCCTTGGGGCCCTGCACCAGCGTCATCTCGTTCACCAGGTGGCCGGCACCGGCGAACTTGTCGATGGTCCACAGCACATAGCGGATGTCCACGCTGATGGTGCGCTGCAGTTCGGGCTCGAAGGCGATGTCGCCGCTCATGGCCTCCCAGTTGCCGTCGAAGGCGATGCCGATCAGTTCGCCGTACGCGTTCAGCACCGGGCTGCCGCTGTTGCCGCCCGTGATGTCGTTGTTGCTGATGAAGCAGGTGATCAGCTCGCCGTTCGCATCGGCGTAGCGGCCGTAGTCCTTCTTCGCCAGCAGCTCCTTCTGCCGCGCCGGCACGATGAACTCGTCGTTCGTGGGGTCCTCCTTCTCCAGGATGCCCTTGGCCGTGGTGACATGCTTGTAGAACGCGCCGTCCATCGGCACGTAGCTGCCCACCGTGCCGTAGGTGAGGCGCATGGTGCTGTTGGCGTTGGGGTACCACATGTGGTCCGGCCTCCGCTCGCGCAGGGCCGCCACCATCAGGCGGTAGCCCTTGTCGATGTCCGTCTGCGGGGCATCGCTCATGGGACCGATCACGCCGCGGAAGTGCGTCAGGCAGCTCTCCATCGCCTGGATGCCCAGGTCCTTCTCCATCGCCTTCAGCGTGGGCTTCGCCAGGAAGGCATCGAGCCGCTTGCGGTCGGTGAGGATGCTGGTGCTGAACAGCGCCTTGGCCCACGCGTCGAAGTCGCCCTTGTACTTGCCGGCGATGGTCTTCATCACGCTGGGGTGCAGCGCGGGGTCCACATCGTCGTGGATCAGCTTGAACATCGCCGCGGTGACCTCCTGGTCCGTGGCGGGGTCGTAGTCCTTCCAGAAGTCGTCGGCCGAGGCCTGCACGCGGGCCACCGCGGCGGCCACCTTCTCGGCGTCCTTCGCATCGGTGCGCAGCTGGTTCAGCAGGCCGAAGCTGCGGAAGCCGAACACCACCACTTCACTGCCGAAGGCGGCCTCCTGCATGTAGGTGCTGGCCTTCTCCACCTTCGCCCGCTCCGCATAGCCCTTGTCCAGCAGCGTCACGATCTCGCCATACTTGGCCTTGCGCTCCGGGGTGGCGTTCACCCAGGCCATCAGTTCATCCTCCTGGGTCTTCTTCTTGTCGTACACCTTCAGTCGCTTCAGGCCGCGCTGCTGGCCGATGAAGTACTTCCAGTAGTTGCTCACCTGGGCATGCTTGCTGGCGTACTTGATGCGCACGGCCTCGTCGGCGGCCTGGTGCTTCTCGTAGATGTCCAGCTTCGCGCGGCGCACCTTCACCCGGCTGGGCTGCTCCACGTCCAGGGCCAGCTTCACCCCGTGGCTGCTGAGGAAACGGTCCGTGCTGCCCGGGTAGCCCATCACCATGGCGAAGTCGCCTTCCTGCACCCCGTTGAGGCTCACCGGGAAGTGGTGGGCGGGCTTGAAGGGGATGTTTGCCTCGCTGGGGTCGGCCGGTCCGCCGTCCGGGCCGGTGTACACGCGGAACAGGCTGAAATCGCCCGTATGGCGCGGCCACATCCAGTTGTCGGTGTCGCCGCCGAACTTGCCGATGGCGCTGGGGGGCACGCCCACCAGGCGCACGTCGCGGTAGGTGGTGTACACGAAGAGGTAGAACTCGTTGCCCTCGAACATGGTCTTCAGGCTGGCGCTGATGCCCTTGGAGGCGTCGGCGGCCTCCTTCTCCAGGCGCTGGCCCACCTCGGCCACCTTGGCCTGGCGGTCGGCCTCGCTCATGCCGTCGTTCAGCTCGGCGAGCACCGTGGCCGATACGTCGTCGATGCGCTGCAGGAAGCTCACGTTGAAGCCGGCGGGCAGCTCGTCCTTGCGGGTCATGGCCCAGAAGCCGTCCGTGAGGTAGTCGTGCTCCACGCTGCTGAGGCCCTGCACCGCGTCGTAGCCGCAGTGGTGGTTGGTGAGGAAGAGGCCCTCGGCGCTCACCATCTCGCCGCTGCAGAAGCCGCCGCCCAGCCGCACCACGGCGTCCTTCAGGCCGCTGCGGTTGATGGCGTAGATGTCGTCGGCCGTCAGCTTGAAGCCGAGCTTCTGCATCTCGGCCTCGTTGATCTGCTTGAGCTTGTTGAGCAGCCACATGCCCTCATGGGCGGTGCTCAGGCCGGCGGTGAACAAGGCAGCCGCCAGCAGGGACAGGAGTTTCTTCATCATCGGGGAAAGGGGTTCAGACGCGCTGAAAGGGGCCCAAATGTAGCAGGATCGCCGGGGCGGGACGGACGGTTGAAGTGACCAACGGCGGGGGACGTGACGGCCTTACTGCGCGGCGGGCACCGGGGTCCACGCGGCGGGCAGCAGCAGGCTGTCGGCCTTCAGGGCGAAGGCCTTGAGGGTGGGGGGCACGCCGGTGCGGGCCAGGATGGACTTGTCGCGGGTGCCGCTCACCATCCGCAGGCGCGTGCTGGGGATGTCGGTCACCGGCCGGTCGTAGCTGTCCTGCAGGTCGAAGAAGCCGATGGCCTCGGCCTCGCGCAGCAGGGCCTCCAGCACGCCGCGGTCCAGGCTGGCGCGGTGCAGGCCTTTCCGCTCCACGTGGCTGATGCCCTCGTAGGTGGCACGGCCGGTGGCGTACACCCGGATGCGGTAGGCCGGGCAGGTGCCCAGGCAGGGTGTGCGCTCCATGCTGAAGAACAGGCTGTCCGTAGGGCTGCCGAAGCGCGGGTCGCGCACGGGCCCATCGCCGGCGGCGGGTCGCTGTCCGGTGCAGGCCGCCAGCAGCCCCAGCAGCGGAAGGGCGATCAGCAGCGGTCGAAGCATGGGCGCTCGGGTCAACGGCGGCGGGCCTGTTGCTGTTGCTTCTGCAGCTCGTCCAGCCGCTGCTGCCACTTGCTCTTCTTGCGCGGCGTCTTCATGTTCTGCACCAGCTGCGCGCGGATCTTGTCCTCGTCCACGAACCAGTTCTTCATCACCGTCATCTGCAGGATGCTGATGAGGTTGGCCAGCAGGTAGTAGTAGCTGAGGCCCGAGCTGAAGCTGTTCATGAAGAAGAGCATCATGATGGGGAACATCCAGATCATGAGCTTCATGCTGGGCATGCCCTGCTGCTGCGGCATCTGCTGCTGGTTGATCAGCGAGTACACGATGGTGCTGGCGGCCATCAGCAGGGTGAAGAGGCTCACGTGGTCGCCGTAGAAGGGGATGGTGAAGGGCAGGTCCAGGATGCTGTCGAAGCTGCTGAGGTCGTCCGCCCACAGGAAGGGCTCCTGCCGCAGCTCGATGCTGCTGGGGAAGAAGCGGAACATGGCGTACAGGATGGGCAGCTGGATGAGCATGGGCACGCAGCCGCTGGCGGGGTTCACACCGGCCTTGCGGTACAGGTCCATCACGGCCTGCTGCTTCTTCAGCGGGTCGGCGTCCTTGTGCTTGGCGTTGATGGCGTCCATCTCCGGCTTCAGGGCGCGCATGCGGGCGCTGGAGACGAAGTTCTTCCAGGTGAGCGGCATCAACAGCAGCTTGATGGCGATGGTGAGCACCAGGATGATGATGCCGTAGCTGAGCTCGAAGCGGTCGAGGAAGTTGAAGATGGGGATCACCAGCCAGCGGTTCATCCAGCCGAAGATGCCCCAGCCCAGGTCGATGATGCGGTCGAACTGGTCGATGCCCGTGCGGCGCAGCGTGTTGTAGTGGTTGGGCCCCAGGTACAGGCGCATGGGCAGCTCCACGGTGGCCGCGCGCCCCTGGTCGAAGAAGAGCTTGGCGTGGTAGCGCTTGTTGTAGGCGGTGTCCGCCTCGGTCCACGCCACGGCGACCTCCGATCCGCTGCCGCTGAAGCCCTTGTCGCTCACCATGGCCACGGTGAAGAAGTCCTGCTTGAAGGCCACCCAGTTGGTGCGGCCCTGCAGCGCTTCGCTGTCCTCCTCCTCGGTCTCACTGAGGTAGTCGCGGTCGTCGTTGAAGTACTTGAAGTAGATGCTGCTCTTCTGCCGCTGGCTGGGCAGGTGCTTCTCCTGGGGCTGTCCGTACAGGTCCCATTGGAAGAACAGGCTGGCGGGGTCCACCTCCTGTTCCAGGCCCACCAGCTTCAGGTCGGTGTGCAGGAAATGGCCGCTGCTGTCCAGGCTGTAGGTGAGCAGCAGGTACTTGTTCGGGTCCGTGGTGGCGGCCTTCAGTTGCACGGTGCCCGGTCCCAACTGGCGCGGGGTGAAGTGCAGGTCGGCGGTGCTCAGGTCGAGGTTGCCCAGGAAGAAGCGGTAGGCATAGCTGCCCGTGTCGGGGTCCTGCAACAGCAGCGGCTGCCCGGCGTAGGTGCGGTAGTCCTTCAGGCGGATCACCTCCGGACGACCCCCGTGGGTGCTGATGCCGATCTGCAGCTTGTCGTTCTCGATCAGCACCTGCTCGGTGGGGCCGCTCACCGCGGGGTGGAAGATGCCGTAGCGCTGCACCAGGGCGAGGTCGCGGAGGCTGTCCACGTTCACGCTGTCGCGGAGGCTGTCGGGCTCGGCGGCCAGGAGGGCGTCCACCGGCGGCACCACGGGCTCGATGCGGGCGGCCTGTTCGGCCTCGGCGGCCTTCTTCTCCAGTTCGAGCTGCGCCAGGCTGTCCTGCTCGCGCTGCGCGCGGGCCAGCTCCTCACTGCTGGGGGCCGTCCACACCGTGTAGCCGATGAGGATGGCGGCGATGAGGGCGAAGCCGATGATCGAATTGCGGTCCATCAAAATGCGGCGGGCGCAAGGGGTGCCGTTCGCGGGGCGGCAAAGATAGCCGG
This sequence comes from Flavobacteriales bacterium, assembly GCA_020847755.1. GTDB lineage: Bacteria > Bacteroidota > Bacteroidia > Flavobacteriales_F > PHOS-HE28 > PHOS-HE28. Next base: position 12,087 of record JADLBK010000041.1, read on the forward strand.
GAGGGGGGAAGCGGGTGGGGCGCATGTGCCCATGTGTCCGCCCGCAAGCCCACGCTTCATGTGCCCATGTGCTCATGTGTCCGCCCGCAAGCCCACGCACCATGTGCCCATGTGGACATGCGCACGCGCACGGCCCAACGCTCCATGTGCTCATGAGCCCAGGTGACAGCGCGTTCCGCCCCACCCTGTGCTCCTGTGCCCGGTCCCAATGCCACCTGCCATGTGCACATGACCACATGAGCACATGCGCACCTGTGAGCTTCCTAGGCTTCCGCCTTTTCGGTGGCTTGCGTCCGCTGCTTCACCGCCGCCTGCACGAAGGCCACGAACAGCGGGTGGGGCTTGGCCACCGTGCTGCGGTATTCGGGGTGGAACTGCACGCCCACGAACCAGGGATGGTCCTTCAG
>JADLBK010000042.1 GCA_020847755.1 Flavobacteriales bacterium
CCATGGCCTGCAGGGTGCGCACGAGGCTGCGGGCCTCCATGCCCATCTTGGGACCGAGCTTGGTGCTGGGCGTGCCCTCCGGCTCGATGTTCAGCAGGATCTGCCCGATGGCCATGCTGCCGCCGTATTTGGCCGCCTCGGTGTTGTACAGGCGCGAAATGCGGCTCCACACGCGGCGGATGGGGAAGTCGATGGTCTCTTCGGGTTTCATGGGGACCGGTACGCAAGGTAATCGGAAAAGGTATGCGTGCATACTAACAACATCGGAGGCCGGGTGCCCGTTCTTTGTGGAGCCCGAACTTCGCACCATGCGCCATACCCCGTTCATCGTGCTGCTGGCCTGCGCCACCCTGGTCGCCGCCTGCCGCAAGGAGGAGACCCCCGGTCCCGATCCGATGCCGACCCCTTCATCCTCCGGTCCACGCCTGATCATGAAGTTCAGGTTTGACAGCACGCAGGTGCGGCTGAACAACCTGGGGCAGCCGTCCACGGTGCCGGCCGGGCGGGCGGCCCAGAGCCCACGGTTCAACCGGATGAGCGCCCACTACGTCGAGTTCGCCCCATCGGCGTGGACGCCGCTCAGTGGCGGGGAGGTGGTCTACCACGCGCCCGAGACGACCGCGGGCGGGGCCACGGCGATCGACTTCAGCCAAAGCGTGCTGGCCGGGGACGGGCAGGTCTTCCTGGACCTTCCGCTGAGCGTGCTGGACAGCGGCAGCTACAGCTGGCTCCGCGTCTCGCTGGCCTACCAGAACTACGACATCGCGTTCCGCTACACCGATACCCAGTTCGGCACAGGCACCTACGACCTGGAGGGCACGGTGGCCTCGTTCATCGGGTACAACACCTACATCGGCACCTTTGCGGTGAACCAGCAGAGCGTGACGGTGAACGACGACCGGCCGCAGGGGTTCTGGGCCTTCGAGGTCATCGATCCGCTGATCCCCACCGCTCCGCTGACGGGGCAGGCGCCCGCCGGGGCCACCACGGTGCCGAACCCGCTCTTCGCCACCTCAGAGATCCCCCCGGGCTCCTGCGTGGTGACCGGCGCCTTCGCGCAGCCCTTGGTGATCACGGGGGACGAGACGGAGGACGTGGTGATCACGGTCTCGCTGAGCACCAACGACAGTTTCGAGTGGATCGACAACGGCGACGGGCGCTACGAGCCGGGGCCACCGGCCAATGACCTGGTGGTGGACATGGGCATCCGCGGGCTGATCCCTATCGTGGAGTGACCGCGCTGTGGCGCTGGTACACGCGCACGTGCTCCACGTCGAAGCGGGTGCCCTCCGGCCAGGGCTGCGGCCGCTTCGGTCCGTTGCAGAAGCCTTTGGGCTCGCTCACGGCCAGGTCGAGGATGATGTTCAGCCCGTCCTCGGCGCGCGGGAAGTAGGGCGCGGTGTGGTGGTCGCCGGTCGCTCGGCCGCACGCGGGCAGGGGTCGTCCGCGCCGGTCCACGAAGCGGCCCCGGTACTGCACCAACTCCCCGTCGATGAACCAGCTGATGCCGTCGCGCTCCCATTCCACCACGTAGTCGTGGAAGTCCTGCGACAGGTCGGGCAGACGCTTCTTCCCGTTGGTGGAGAACTTGGGGCGGCCCCAGCGGTGCAGCGCGCCCTTGAACAGGCCGGGCCGTTCGCCGCAGAACTCGAACACGTCGATCTCCGTCTCCCCGCCGAAGCCCCAGAACGCGGGCCACAGGCCCGTGCCCTTGGGAATGCGGCAGCGCACCTCGAAGCGGCCGTAGGTGAAGCGTGTGTCGCCCACCGAGTGCACCATGCCGCCTTCGTGCTCCTTGCGCTGGCCGTCCCACTCGCCCTCGCGCGCACGCACGCCCAGGTGCAGCTGTCCGCCGCTCACGGTCACCAGGTCGTCGCGGAAGATGGTGTTGCTCGTGCCCATGAGGCGGCAGCCGTCGCAGCGGTCGCTGCCGTCGGCGCTGTACGGGAACCAGGTGCGCCAGGTGTCCGGGTCCAGCCGGTCGCCGTCGAACTCATCCTGGAACACGAGCTGCCACGCGCTGGTGTCGCACATGCCGCCATCATCGGCCTGCACGGGCCCCACACGCTTCTCCCGTTTCGTCTGCGCACCGGCGGTGCCGGCCAGCAGCAAGGCGGCCAGCAGGGGCAGGGCATGCCTCATGGCGCGGGCGTCACGGCCCCCGATCCGGTGATGGTGGACGACACCTTGGGTGTGCCGCGGTAACGCACGTTGCCGCTGCCCATGATCCGGGCGTTCAGCACTTCCACGGCGGTGAGGGCCACGTCGCCGCTGCCCATGATCTCCACGTTCGCACGCGCAGCGCTCAGCTCCAGGCCCTCCACATTGCCGCTGCCGGCGATGCTCAGGTCGGCCTCGCCGGCCGTGCCGCTCAACGCCACATCACCGCTGCCCTGGATGGACACCTTCAGCGTCCGAGCGCTCACTGGTGCGGTGATGTCGCCGCTGCCATCGACCGTGACCTCCAGCCGTTCGCCGGCGAAGGCGCCGCTGCAGTGTACGTCACCGGAGCCTTCCACGCCCACGCGGTCCAGCGTCGGCAGGGTGATGCGCACCACCAGGTCCACATCGCTCTTGAAGCACTCCGTGGTGCGCACCTGCCACACGCCGGCCTTCACCTGGGTGCTCAGCAGGTCCAGCGCGGCGGCGGGGCCCTCGGCCTTCACCTGCTGCACCGGGCCCTGCACGATCTCCACGTCGATGGCGCCCTCGGTGATCACACCGGTGAAAGGCTCCACGGTCAGGTCGCGGGTCACCACGGGCCCGGGCGCATCGACACAGTTGATGGTCCGGCAACCCTGCACCAGGGGCAGGGCCAGCAGTAGGGGGAGGAGGGATGTCCGCATGGTTCAACGCATGAGTTGGATGCTGCCTTCGTAGCGCACGCCGTTGAGGTCGATCACGTAGAAGTAGGTGCCCACCACGGCGGGCTCACCGGCGAAGGTGCGCCCATCCCAGCGGGTGGCGTTGCCCAGGCTCTCCCACATCTTCTGTCCCCAGCGGTTGAAGATGCTCATCTGCAGGCAGCCGCCCAGTTCGGCGTCGGTGATCGGTGCGAACAGGTCGTTGTTGCCGTCGCCGTTCGGGGTGAAGATGTTGGGCACCGTGATGTCGGTGTGGTCGTCCAGCGTGCCGGCGGGGTAGTTCTGGGTGATGGACGCGGTGCAGCCCTGCGCATCGGTGATGGTGAGCGTCACCGTGAGGTCCCCGCCGTAGGACAGAATGGGCGAAGGCTCAGGCTCGGTGGAGGTGGTGCCGTCGCTGAAGGTCCACAGCCAGCTCACGGCGCCCTGGCTCAGGTCGGTGATGAAGGCGCGCAGCCCGTCGCAACGGGGCTCGAGGCGTACGGTGAAGGCGGCCTGCGCTTCGCCCGCGATGGTCACCAGCACCTGGTCCTGCGCGGTGCACGTGTCGTTGGTCACCACCAGCGTGTACAGGGTGGTGGCCGTGGGCGTGGCGGACGGGTTGGCCGCCGTGGGGTCGTCCAGCCCGGCACCGGGCAGCCACAGGAAGGTGGAACCGGGGATGGAGCTCGGCGCACCACCGATCACCACCGCGTTGCCGAAGCAGGCCGTCTGGTCCGGTCCGGCGTCCACCGGCGGGTCGTCGTTCACCGTCACGGTCACCTGGTCGGTGCCGCTGCAACCGGCCGCGTCGGTCACCGTGAGCGTGTAGATGGTGGTGCTGGACGGTGCCGCCAGCGGGCTCGCGATCGTGGGGTCGTTCAGTCCCGCCGTGGGTGACCAGCTGTAGTCCGTGCCGCCGGATCCCTGCAACTGCACATCGAAGCCGGGGCACACCCACACATCCGCGCCGGCTTCCGCCGTGGGCAGCGAGCCTACGCTCACCGTCACCTCATCGCTCGAGCTGCACTGGTTGGCGTCCGTCACCGTCAACGTGTAGGTGATGGTGACGGTGGGCGTGGCGATGGGATCCTCCACCGTGGCGTCGCTCAGGCCGGTGGCCGGTGTCCACAGGAAGCTGCCCGTGCCGCTGCCATCCAACTGCACGCTCGCGCCCGTGCAGATGGTGGTGTCGTTGCCCGCGCTCACCGCAGGCAGCGCGTTCACCGTCACCGTCACCGTATCGCTGTTCACGCAGCCGTTGGGACCCTGCACGCCCACGATGTACGTCGTTGTCGCGCCCGGCTGTGCGGTGGGGTTGCCCACGTTGGGGTCGCTGAGGCCGGCTCCCGGGCTCCACAGGATGGTGCTGCCTGGCGGAGCGGTGGGCGAACCGCCGAGGGTGGTGGTGGTGCCCGCGCAGATGGCGACGTCCGCACCAGCATCCACCACGGGCAGCGCGTTCACGGTCACGGTCACCGCATCACTGGCCACGCAGCCCTGTGCGTCGGTCACGGTGAGCGTGTAGGTCGTGGTGCCGGCGGGGAAGGCCAGCGGGTCGGCGATGTCGGTGGCGCTGAGCCCGGTGCCGGGTGTCCAGCTGTAGTCCGGCCCGCCGCTGGCGTTCAGCTGCGCGGTATCGCCGATGCAGAGCGCGAGGTCAGCGCCCGCGTCCACCGGCGGGGCCAGTTCGGTCACGGTCACCGTGGCGCTCGTGTCCGGGCATCCCCCCTGTGCCGCGATGGTGAAGGTGTACACCCCGGGTTCATCCACGGCCGGATCGTACACATCGCCGTGCGCCACGTTGTTCGGATCGGACCAGGTGCCCGAAGGGTCAGGGGTACCGGTGAGCGAATCGGTGAGGCTGAAGGCGGTGCCGCTGCTGCACAGGATGGCGCTTCCCGATCCGCCCGGATCAAGGGACGCCGTCACCGTCACGGTCACCGTGGCGGTGTCCGCGGCGCAAGGCGCCACGGCCGGGACGACGTATTGGCACACCGATCCGCCAGGCCAGAGCTGCGGGTCGAAGATCCCGTTGAAGGGAACGCCGTTCGGGTCGGTCCAGACGCCGCCGGGGTCCGGTGTACCGCCCAGCGTGCCGAACAGGTCCACCGCCCCGCCCGTGCTGCAGAGGTCCAGCGCGGCGTCCGTTCCAGCATCCGGAGCGATCACCTCGGTGATGGTCACGAAGGCGGTGTCGTTCACGCATGGGGCCTGCGCGTTCACCACATAGCTGAACACGCCACCGCCACCGCCCGGGGTGTAGGTGGATGAGGGGCTCCAGGTGCCGTTCGGATCCGGGTTGCCACCCAGCAGGGTGCTCAGGTCCACCACGACGTCATCGCTGCACACCGTGGTGGCCGCGTCCGTGCCCGCGTTCACCGGCAGGTTCACCGTCACGGTCACGCTGTCCGTCGCGCTGCATCCGTTGCCGTCGGTGATGATCACACTGTAGGTCGTCGTGTTGACGATCGTGGCCACCGGATCCTCGGCGGTCGCATCATCCAACCCGGCGGCCGGGCTCCAGAGGTAGCCGGTGCCTCCGCTGCCGTCCAACTGCACACTTCCGCCCAGGCACACGGCCACGTCCGGGCCGGCACTGGCATTGGGCAGCGCGTTCACGAACACCGTCATGGTGTCGGTGGCCGTGCAGTTGTTGATGTCCTGGACCCAGAGCACGTAGGTGGTGGTGATGCCGGGGAAGGCCAGCGGGTTGAGGATGCTCTCATCGCTCAGACCGCTATTGACCGGCGTCCATTCGATGTTCACCGCCGTTGCGCCCGCACCCAGGACCTGCACGGTATCCGCCGCGCAGATCGTGAGGTCAGGACCGGCATCCACGGGTGGTGCGGGTAGCACCTCCACGTTCACGGTATCGGTGTTGGTGCAGCCGTTCACATCGGTCACCAGCACCCTGTAGGTGGTGTTCACTGAAGGCGTGGCGATCGGCGCGCCCAGCGTCGGGTCGTTCAATCCCGTGGCCGGGCTCCACAGGAAGGTGGCCCCCGGTGGTCCTGTGGGTGCACCCGTGAGCGGTGCTCCCTGCAACGGGCATACCTGTCGGTCGGGGCCGGCATCGGCGAAGGGCAGTGCGTTCACCGTCACCAGCACCTGGTCCGTCACCGTGCAGCCCACGCTGTCGGTGAGGGTCACGCTGTAGTTGGTGGTGCTGGTGGGGAAGGCGAGCGGGTCCACCGCAGTGGCATCGTTCAGGCTGCCGGCGGGGGTCCACAGGAAGCTGCCCGTCCCGGTGGCGTTCAGCTGCACGGTGTCACCCACGCAGAGCGCCACGTCGGGTCCGGCATCCAATTGTGGCTGCGACACCACGACGCGCACGGTATCGGTGTTCGTGCAGCCTCCGTTGTTCACCTGCACGATGTAGGTGGTGGTGCTGGACGGGAAGGCCTGCGGGTTGGCCGCACTGGTGCTGCTGAGCCCGGTGGCGGGGCTCCACGCGAAGGTGCTGCCCGGTGGGCCGGTGGGGTTGCCGCCGATGTCCACGGTATCTCCCGCGCATAGCACCGCATCAGGACCGGCGTTGGCCGCAGGGAGTACGCCGATGATGACGTCCACGGTCAGCGGTGGTGCGGCACAGCCCAGGCTGTCGGTCACCACCACGCTCACCTGCCCGCTGCCCGGGGCGCCCCAGTCCACGGTGATGGCGTTGGTGCCGTTGCCGCCGGCCAGCGTGCCACCGGTCACCGTCCACGCGTAGCCCGCACCGGTGCCCTGCGGCAGGTTGTAGGGCACTCCCGTCGCGTTCGTGCACACCTGTGCCGGACCGGTGATCGGACCCTGCGCCACGAAAGGCAGCACCTGTACCTGCACCACCACATCGATGGTCAGCGGCGGGCAGCCGTTGTCCGTCACGCTCACGCTGAAGAGGTAGGGCTGGTCCTGCCCCTGGTCGCACGCCGTGCTCCAGCAGAACTGGGTGCCCACGGTGCCGTTGCCTTCCACCGGACTGCCGATGGTGGCGGGCGGGTTCACCAGGTTGCCGTCGAAGATGGTGCCCGCTGCCTGCAGGAGGAGGGAGTCGCCGTCCGCGTCGTTGAAGGCGAGGTCGATGCACAACTGATCGCCGGCCTGCACGGTGTAACTGGCGGCGATGGGCGTGCTCGCGGCCGGGGTGGCGTTGGGCGGGCAGGGGATCGATTGCAGTTGCAGGTCGCGGCGTGTGCGGCCGATCAACTGGCCGTTGCGGAACTCCTTCACCTCCACGGCCACCACGTAGTTGCCCTGCAGCGGGGCCATGTAGCGGGTGAGGCCCGTGGCGCCGTTGATGAAGGCGTAGCCGCCGGCGCCGAAGGGCTGCGCGAGGCTGAAACCGGGGTTGTAGTTCACCTCGTTCACCGGCCAGGTGAGCGTGGCCGGCGGCGGGATGATGCCCCCGCCGAAGTTCTGCGAGTTGTACGGGATCTCGAAGGAGAAGATGAGCAGGTCGCCGTCAGGGTCGCTGGCCGTGTTGAGGAAGGTGGCCGTGTCGCCGATGCACAGGAAGGGCGTGGGCTGGCCCAGGAACACCGGGCTGGAATTATTCACCAGCGGCGGCGGCACGAACGCATAGTAGCCGATGCCGGTGCCGTTGGGGTTGTTCAGGTTGTCGATGTCCAGGTTGCGGCAGCACATGTGGTAGTACAGGTGCAGGCCGCCGAAGTTGAGCGGCACGTCCACCTGCCCCACGAAGGTGCCCTTCACCGTGCAGAGGCCCTGGCCCACGGCGCAGTTGTCCGGAAGGTCCGGCTCGATCACCAGTGAGTCCGTCAGGAACACCGGGATGTCCTGCAGCTTGATCTTGTCGGCGCTGGGGTTCTGCGGGTCCTGCAGGTAGGCGCCCACGAAAAGCGGGGTGCCATAGTCCTCGCCCAGCAGCTCATACAGCGACTGGAAGTTGGAGTTCGGTCCGCAGTTGAGGTAGAATTCGAGGACCACCTGGTAGCGGTAGAGCCCGCTGCCCGGCGACGTCTCACCCTGGTACACATAGCCGAGGTTGCCGCCCACCAAGTGGGTGGCCCTGGCCGGGACCGATGCGATCAGCACCACGGCCAGGGTGGCCAGGGCGCGGAGGAAGGTTCGCTTCATGCGCGGAAGGGATCAATGGTGCACCATCATCCGCCGTGTCCAACGACCGTCGGGTCCCTGCACCGTCAGGCTGTATGTCCCCGGCGTCCATGGGGCAGCATCAAAGGTGGCCACGCGCGCGCCCACGGGAAGGGCGTTCGCCGCCACAAGTTCCCCCAAGGCGTTGTTGATGGTGATGGTCCATCCGGCGCCCGCAGGCCGCGCGAGGGTGAGGGTGAACGGTCCTTCCGTGGGCACCGGATGCACCGACCCGATCGGATCCGCCGCTTCGCTGATGCCGGTGAACGAACAGTCCCAGGTGGCCACGAAACCCGCCCAGGTGATGGGGCCGTTGCTGGCCTCCTGCCGCACGCAGAGCGAAGGACCCGTGGAGCTGATCACACCACCGTTGGGCAGGGCGCCCAGCCCGTTGCCCGTCAGCTCGTAGAGCAGGGGCGCGTTCACGTTCGGACCGTCGTAGACCGCGAGATAGTCGAAGTTCTCCTCGAACGCGAACGCGGTGAAGGTGAGCGTCACCACCTCGGCGCCCGGCGGAGCGATCGTCACCGGCGCACTGAAGCCCGGGCTGTAGTCGTCCGCCACCCCGCCATCGTCCACCAGCACACCCTGGCACTCGGTCACCGTCAACAGCCCGTTGTCGGGCACCTGCGTGGTGTCGCACAGGAAACCTTCCACGTAGGTGATGTGGTCCGTCAGGGTCTGCGTGTTCGTGCCGTTCACGTTCTCCACCGTCAGGCTCACGGTGTAGGTGCCGGGGGCTGTGTAGGTGTGCAGGGGATCCTGGTCGGTGCTGGTGCCGCCGTCGCCGAAGCTCCATTGCCAGCTGAAGGGCAGCCCGGCGCTCTGGTCGGTGAACTGCACCACCCCGTCGCAGGTGCTGGTGGGGCTGGCGGTGAAGAGCGCCGTGGGCGGCACGCTCACCGGTGTCACGATCACGCTGAAGTCCTCCATCTGGCCGAAGCTCGGCGCATCGCACGGGCCGGTGAGCTCGCCCACCACGTCCACGGCCACGCGCATGCGCAACGGCGTGTTGTACACGATGCCCTGTGGAACGGCCACCGTGCCTGAGGGGTCCGTGGTGCTCAATTCAAAGAACACCAGTTCGTTGTTCGCGAAGGCGCCATCATCATCCAGGTCGATCCACACGTACACGTCCTGGTCCAGCTGGTCGTCCGTGTCGAACTGGATGGGCACCACGGTGCCTTCCTCCACCGTGGCCACGTTGCCGCAGGTGCGGTCCACATAGCCCTCCACCCCGTCAGGGCTGGTGCTGGTGATGCCGGCGAAGGTGAGGCCCAGCAGCCCGAAGCCGCAACAGTAGCCCTGGGTCTGAGGCGTGCACTGCGGCGGGTCCAATTGCCCGTTCAGGTCCACGGTCACCAGGTCCTGCTGCACCAGGGTGTCCTGCCCGTTGGCGTTGATGGCGATGAGCTGCACGGTGTAGGTGCCGCTGGCCCCGTAGATGTGCAGAGGCGAAGCCAGGTTGCTGCCGTTGCCGTCGCCGAAATCCCAGGTCCAACCGGTGGGCAGGTTGGCCGTGGCATCGCTGAACTGCACCGCACCGTCGCAGGTGAACACGGGCGATGCCGTGAACGCGGCCACGGGTGGGGCCGTGTTCGCGATCACGACCAAGCCGAGGTCCTCGGCCTGTCCGAACTGCGGCGGGGTGCATGGGGCGATCAACGGGGCCAGGTCGTAGTCGGTCATGACGCGGACGCGCAGGGGCACGTTCTGCGCGGCGGTCGAAGGCACCAGCAGGCTGGCGCTGCCCCCGGTGCCGCTGGCCACGGCCAGCACCACTTCGCCCGCATCGAAGCTCCCGCTGTTGTCCCAGTCCACCCACGCTTTCAGTTGATGCCCGGCGATCGTGCCCGTCACCACGGTGAGCGTGAAGGTGGACCCGGCCGCCACCGTGTCGATCACGCAGCCGCGGTCCAGGTAGCCGCCGTCGCTCATCGCATCGCCCGAGGTCAGCACCACGTCGTTCATGGTCACGCTGGTGATGCCGAAGCCCGCAATGCTGGGCGCGTTCACCGGAGGGCAGATGGCCTGCGGCACCGCACCGCTCGCGTTCACGGTCACCGCCCCGGGTACGGTCAGGGTGTCACTGCCGAAGGCGTTGGTGACGATCAGCGTCACGTCGAAGACGCCGTCCACGACATACGTGTGCAGCGGGTTTTGCTCGGTGCTGGTGCTGTCGTCGCCGAAGTGCCATTCCCAGCTGGTGGGAAGCAGGTTCGAGGCATCGCTGAACTGGACCGCTCCGGTGCAGGTGAAGGCCGGGCTGAAGGTGAAGGCGGCGATCGGCGGCGCCTCCAGCGGGATCCAGCCGAACCGCAGGTCGGGCCGCTGGTCGCTCGTGAGCAGGTTGCCACCGTTGAAGGTGCACACGTTCGGGTTCGGCGTGGGCCGATAGGTGACGCTGGTGAACGCGGTGCTGCTCCGGAACATGCTGCTGTTCTGGGTCTGCGTCCCGTTGAAGAAGCAGGTCTCCACCACCACGTTGCTCACACCGTCCCACACGAAGGGCGTGTTGAACGGATGCACGTTCCATCCGGGCTGTGCCGTGTGGTCCTGCGGCCCCCACACCACCGTGGTGCCCGCGAGCCACTGGTTGGTCATCACCGTGGCGGTGGTGGCACCGATGCGCACGGTGAAGTCCTGGAGCACGGTGGGCGAGGCGGTGGCCACATGGAAGGCCAGGGACACGATGTCGCCCTCGCCCATGCCCGCCGCGACAAGCTCACTGGCCAGTACCAGCAGCTGGTGGCGCGAACCGTTGGACAGGTTGCCGTACGGTGCGGGGAACTGGTTCGGTGTGTTGAACGCCAGTCCCGATCCCAGTTCGATGTCGATCTGGGCCATCAAAGGGCCGGTCATAAAGGGAATGGCCAGGGTCGCGGCGTGGCGCGTCCAGCGGCGGCGGAAGGGTCGCATTCGGCGGGCTCGTAGGGGTGGTGAAAGGTAGCCGTTCGTTCCGATCGACGGGCGCTCATGCCGCTCATTCCGAGGGGGTTCCCGGTCGCGGCCGGGCAGCGGTCGAACCGGCGCCCGTCCTGGTCGAACCTTTCCCTCCGTTCGCCCGTAGGCAGGGGGAGTTCGCCGATCCACAGGCGCCCCCATGCCGTTGCAGCAAACGTGCGTTGATCAGGTACGCGGCCAAGTGTTGGCCCACGGTGCCGATGCGGTGCTGTGGGAACACTCCGGCCTCCTCACCCGAGTGGACCTGGAATCCGCGCTGGCCCGGGTGGAGGACCGCTCACTGGCCGTCAGCGATCCGGTCGGGGTGCGCAAACGCTTGATCAGCGTGCTCGTGGAGGGTGTGGAGAACATCCTTCACCACGCCGGTGAAGCGCAGGCGGCCGAGGGCAGCGTGTTCGTGGGGCGCACCGATGCGGTGTACCGCATCGTGCTCGTGAACCGCGTGGAACTCGCCACCGCGGCGCTCCTGCAGCATCGCATCGAGATGCTCAACGCCATGGACGAGGTGGCGCTGAAGGAGCACTACCTGATGCTGCTCGCCAACGAATCGCGCACCGCCAAGGGAGGGGCCGGGCTCGGTCTGCTCACCATGGCGCGTCGCAGCCAGAGGCCCATGCGCGTCAACTTGTCCGCCAACGGAGGCGGGCACGCCGTGTTCTGCCTCGAGCTCGCCGTGGCGCGCGTGGACTGACGGTCAGTGGGCGTTGGTGGCCTCGGCCGCGTAGTCCTCGAGGTGGCTGAAGCGCGCGGTCAAGCGGCCCTCCTCCACGATCGTGGCCCGGTCGATCATCGCGTCGTCCCCCTCGCCGAGCAGTGCCGGCAGCACGCGGTCCAGCAGGTCCTGCGCGAAGGCCTCCGAGGCGTCCCGTGGCAGCGCGCAGGGCAGGTTGTCCACCGCCATCACGCCGATGCTGCCCGCCGTACCGAAGGCCACCTCGCCGCAGGTGACCGGCGAATACCCGTAGTATGGCTCGTCGATGGTGCTGGCCCGCAGGGTGCTGTCGATCGGGCCGTCCACATCGCAGCTCACGTCGGCGATCAGCTGCAGGGTGAGCCCGGGGGTGCGCAGGTCGTCGTGCGTCAGGATCTTCGGACCGCGCGGGTCCCAGAAGTGGCATGCGAGGTACACTGTGGCGCGGTGCAGGTAGGGCAGCAGCCCGGCGCTGTGTCCGCCCGGGTCGCGGTGGAACTCGCTGCGGTCGAAGGGCGCACTGTCCGAGCGGTGGTACAGGTCGCCGGTGCCGAGCACGGTCACGGTGGGGCCTGGGTCGTTCCCGGCCATCAGGTCGGCGGGTGCCGTACGCCGCAGGTCGGCGGCCTCCAGCATCTCCAGGGCGCCCTGCCCCACGCGCCCGGCGCCGGTCATCACGATGTGCAGCGCATCGCGGTCCACCAGCTTCAGCACCTCGTGCTTCAGCTCGGCCAGGTCGTGGCAGTGTTGGGCGGCCTTCAGTTCCGGACCGCCGCGCAGCAGGTTCCAGCCGCGCAGGGCGTTGTAGGCGCCCACCACCCCGGCCCAATGGCCGAAGGCGAGCACCCGTTCGCCGGAGCTGTCGGTGAGCAGCTCATGGTCGATCAGCGTGATGCCCTTGCGCACCACGGCCTGCATCAGCTTGCGGTTGTGCGGCTGCTTCTTGATGGTGTGGCTGAAGATGAGGTAGCGCTTGCCTTCCAGCAGGTGCTCCACGGGCACCTCCTTCACGCCGATGAGCAGGTCGCGGTCGCTGAGGTCGGTGGCCAGGCGCACGCCGGCGGCCTCGTACTCGGCGTCGCTGAAGGCGCGCACCGGGCTGGGCTCCACCACCAGGTCCAGCTCGGGATGCATCGCCAGCGCGCGGCGCGCGGCCTTCGGCGTCATCGCCACCCTTCGGTCCACGGGCACCTTCCACTCCCGGATGATGCCGATCCTGCCGTTGCTACCCTTCATGCCTGCTTGGAACGGCCGCAAAGGTAGAGGGCACCTCGAAGAACCTCGCTTCAGCGTCATCGTCGTGTGGCGACGACCCTTTGGGCGCACGGCCCTCATTCGGCCATTCGGCGTTGCTCCTCGGGCGGAACCCTCGCTTCGGCATCCGCCCGTCGTCGCGCCTGGTCTGGCCGACCGGTGGCCGCACGTGACATCTGTTCGAGGTTCTTCGAGGTACCCCGGACGCTTCGTCAGGCCGGGGGGCGATCCGTGCCGGATCGTCCGGAAGCCCCGGTCGGCACGGGTTTCGCCAAGCCGGTGCCGTAGCTTTGTGCTTCGTTCCTTGAACCATTCCATGGGGCCGACCTGGTTTTGACAGCGGCTGGGTGATGTGCGTAAGCAGGTCGAGCGTGAGGTGCGGCTCGTTATCCCAGTGCCTCAACGCCATAACTGGCGACGTCAACTACGCGCTCGCAGCCTAATGGCCTCAGGCCAACGGCTTTATCCACGTGAACAACAGTAGCGTGGACGAGTGCCCCTCGGGGAGGTCCGTCCTTCGCTTTCCCGGTACAGGGGTATCATCCTGAAGGGCTGGCCCGCGCTGTGGTCCGGTGCGCGGGTGAGACACAG
>JADLBK010000043.1 GCA_020847755.1 Flavobacteriales bacterium
GGTGGTGGACGAGGACGTGCCCGGCGGCGCCAGCGCCTACATCCTGCGCGAAGTGCTGGAAGTGCAGGGCGGCTACCGCCACCTGGACGCTGCACCCGCCACCCTCACCGCCAAGGCCCACCGCCCCGCCTACGGCAGCGATGGCGACTACTTCAGCAAGCCCAGCGTGGAGGACGTGGTGGAGAAGGTGATGGGGATGGTGAGGGAGTGAACTGGCCCACGAATGAGCAAGCGGCTCACATACAACGGCTCAGACCCGATCGAGCGGATGATCCTGCGCGACGGCTTGCGCATTGCGGACGTACACCCCCTCTAGCGCGAGCGTCCACGCTCGTGCCCACTAGCCGCTTCCATGGCACGAGCGTGGACGCTCGCGCTAGAACGAGTTGGAGCAGCGTTCTGCCTCCGATCTTGAGCTTGCGGGTCACCCGTGATCCACCCGCTTGATCCGCTGCGCAAGCGGACCCCCTTTCCATGGCACGAGCGTGGACGCTCGCGCTAGAACGGCTGGACCCGATCGCATGCACGGTGGCCGGCGTGTTCGGCAGCCGGTCCTCGCGATCACGCAGGCCGTAGCCGGTGTCGAGGACCGTGCGGCCTGCGCGAGTGACGAGCACCGACCCGTTGGATCCGGCCTCCGCCGCGTCGTTCAGGTAGCGGTCCATGCATTCCGCCAGGCGTCCTCCAGACGGATCTTGGACCGCCGTCGAGGTGGGATCGATGCCCACAGGGTCAGGGGGCCGCAGGCGAGCAGCAGGGCGGCGAACGTACCAGGGAGGATGTGATCCAGATGGATCATCGCGGGCTCGAAGGTGGTGGGGACCCGCGGGACGGCGTGTTAAGGGGCGTGAAATGGGGCGGACGGTGGATCGCGCGAGGAATACCGGCCGGACCTCGCGCGCCCCCCGGCGAGCCTACCCACAAAGGGTGAAAATCGTCGCGTTGGGTCCTGGCCCGGCTGACAACCTGTGGACGGTCCTTTTACCTTGCCGACGATGGACCAACCGGGAGCCGAACTGTACATCCTCTCGCGGCTGCGCCACGGGCTGCCCAAGGCACGCACGTACCACAACTTCAGCCACACGCTGGACGTGTACCGCTCCGTGGTGGCCAACGCCGCGCAGGCCGACGTGCATGGCGAGGATCTGGACCTGCTGCGGACGGCGGCGCTGTACCATGATTCGGGCTTCCTGGTGCAGGATCTGGAGCACGAGGCGGCCGGTTGTGTGCTGGCGCGCGAGGCGCTGCCCCAGTTCGGGTACAGCCCCGGGCAGATCGAGCGTGTATGCGCGATGGTGATGGCCACCAAGATCCCCCAGCAGCCCCAGGATGAGCTGGGCATGTTGCTCTGCGATGCCGACCTGGACTACCTGGGTCGGTCGGACTTCTTCCGCATCGGCACCACGCTCTACTGGGAGTTGCGCAACTACGGGGTGCTGACCACCGAGCGGCAGTGGAACGAGCTGCAGGTGCGTTTCCTGGAGGCGCACTCGTACTTCACCGAGCAGAGCCGGCGCGAGCGCGAGCCGGTGAAGCAGCGTCACCTGGCGGAGGTGAAGCGCTGGCTCGAGGAGAACCCGTGATCAGGCCTTCGGGCGCGACCACCAGGCCCAGGCGTACAACAGAGCCACAACCCCCAGGGGACCGCTGATCGCGAGGACCCAGTCGGGACGGTCGGACGCCCACAGCGCGTAGATGCCGGCAAGAAGGCCGAACGCCAGCGAGCCGATCCACGCTTTGCGCCAAGCCACCACCACGATCAGCAGGCAGGCCAACGCGGGCAGCAGGTGCAGAAGGGCATCGCGCAGGTGCTCGAACCCATCGCCCGGCCCGGTGAAGGTGTCCGCCGCGAAGAAGGCAAGGAAGAGAATGAGCAGGAACGCGGCGCAGCGGGAGACCCAGCGGAGCAGGACGGCAGGCACGGACATGACCGGTGGTAAAGGGCCGCAACCTACGTGAAGAAGCGACGACAGGCGATGACCCTGCACACGAACGGCATCGGGGCCATGGGAACGGCGCCGTCGCCTGTCGGCTCAGGTCCCACCGCTGAACAGGGTCCTTCGGTAGGGCCCGTCCACGGCCACCACGACGAAGCCGAGGAGGGACAGCCCAAGGATGCCCGATAGGCCGGCGATGGACCCCAGCAGCGGATGGCCCGGGACAGCAAAGAGGGAGTAGGTGCCGGCACTTCCATTGATGATGCCGTGGAGCAGGGCGCTGGTCCACACGTGGCCGGCGCGCCAGCGAGCATGGTCAAAGAGCAGCGCCAGCACCAGACAGAGCAGCACCATCATGGCGATACCCGCCACGGGATGGCCGGGGTAGTTGTGGCCGATGACGATCAGCGGCGCATGCCACAGCCCCCAGATGAGACCTGTGAAGCCGATGCGCCGTATCGCAGGCCAGTGCGCGAGCCGTCCCCAGAGGTAGCCACGCCAGCCCAGCTCTTCGCCGAGCATGAAGGGGAGGTTCACGGTGCAGGCCGCGAACACAGCGGCGAGCAGCGCGCCGAGGAGGATGAGCGCCGGCGGGAAGCGTCGGAGCGGCGCGAGCTTCTCCTCCTCCACCGTAGGCATACCCAGCTGCGCCGTGATGCCCTTCACCTGGTCGACCAGGCCATCACCGGTGAACACCACACGACCGAATCCGCCCTCGGGGAAGCCCCCGGAAAGGAGGACCGTGGTGGCCAGGATCACCGGCACGATGGCGACGCCCACCAATGCAGTGAGCAGGAAAGGACGCAGGCGGAACGGACGGATCGCGACGCCCAGCGCCGACCAGCCCGCACGGTCGAAGCGGTGTGCGCACAACAGGGCGGAGAGCGCGGGGCCGAACATGGCGGCGCCCGCCACCATCACGTATCCCGGCGCCGTGGCGCTGCGCACCCCGAAGGCCATGCCCACGAGGGCGATCATCCAACTGATGCCAAAGGCCAGGGTCATGAACCGCCATGCACGTCCGTCCATCATCGGCAATGTAGGCGGTGGGAACAGAGGGACCTTACATGGCCTTGTCGCGCACCACCACATAGTTGAGCTTCAACTGCGTGGTACCGACGAGCGGACCATCCAAGTGCAACACACCGGCCTGCCGCTCGGACCGTTCGCTCTGCTCCCCCATGTTGAGCAGGCTGTGACACCGCTGGACGGCGATCCGCGGCGCGCTCAGCCGGGTGACGATGCGGAAGCTCTCATGCCACCATCCGATGTCCTCCAGATTGAGCTGGCCCAACACATACCGGATCACCGGGGCCTTTTGCGGCCCGTTCCAATACACGTTGCTCAGGGTGACGCTGGCCTTGCTGGGCATATTGACGTGAATGGAGGCGATCCGGGCGGCGTGCTCCACGTGGAAGTTGGCCAAGGCGAAGGATTTCACCACCGTATTGCTGGCGATCGACGCCTCGTCACCGTCGGTGACCCCGGATAGGAAAAGGTCATGGTCGCATGGGGCACCTTCGCTCACACAGTCGGCCATCCGCACCCCGCCGCTGTTGAATACGGCGTAGGCTTCGGTGGTGGTGGTGGCGCAGTACACGCGGCATTGTTCAAGCACGGTGCTGTTGCTCTGACTGTTGAAGGCGGTGGCCCCGGGCCAGTCGCCCTGTCGGACCACGATGCCGCGGCCGGACGGGTTGGTGACGAACACGTGCTCCAGCCGGGCCATCAGGCAGAAACGGAGGTCCACTGCGGTCTCGGTCTGCCGAACGCACTTGATGTTGCTCACTGAACTGCCCAGCGTGGCCTGGAGATCGATGGCTTTCCGTCCGCCCTCGATCAGCGCGAAATCGCGGATGATGTAGCGGGAGGATAAACGAGCCACGGCGGCCTTCTGATCGGCCACCAAGCAGGTGAATCCTCGGGAGTCGGGCCCTAACCGCAAGGTGGCCCCGGCCCCATCGACGATCAGGAGCGGTCGCGAGGGTAGTTCGATGTCGGTCGAACAACTATACTCCGCAGCGCCATCGAACCGGACCTCGGTGGCGTCCGCGGGCAGGTTGGCGAAGAAGGCGGCCACGTTCCCCGGCGGCACGGTGTATGGAACGGCAAGGGCGTGAGCTCGTGCATAGCCCAGGATGATCGCGAGCGCAAAGCGATTCATGGGGCAAAGGTGGGGCTGGCAATGGGGAGCGAGAATGGCGGGCAACGTATGTATGGCCATACATATGTTCCTGCCTCCATTCCGGAGAACTGCCGGCTCCGCCCATCCGCCCTGAACCCCTTGCGTACAAAGGACTTGGTGCGCGTCGTAGGCGAATGAACACCGACCCCGACATATGTATGGCCATACATACGTTGACACCCCCACATCGGAAACTTCCGGCCCGCCCGGTCGCCCTACAACCCTTGCCCACGCACGCCTTGGTGCCGCTTCGTTGGGCCGTGAACTCGAGATCCGATGTATGTATGGCCATACATATGTTCCAAGTGCGTGGACTCCGCGTCGTGAACCCGGCTTGCGTCATCCGCTATCCAGCCTGGAACGTACACCAAGGGCACACGGTCGCTTCCCGCTGAACTCCATCTGACGCATGTATGGCCGACCAGATACTCGTTGTACGGGTCTGCATCTACCTTGTCCGCCGTGCGCCCGACCCTCGTCCTCGCCCACGGCTTTCCACAGGATGCCACTGTGTGGGAGGGCACGCCGGCCGCGCTGCACGAGCATGCGGACGTGATCACCCCGGACCTTCGAGGATTCGGAGCGGATGACCGCGAGGTGCCGAACGTCCTCAACATGGACGTGCTGGCCAGGGACCTCGCCGACCTCCTCGACGAACGTGGTGTGCACCGGGCGGTGGTCGGTGGGTTGAGCATGGGCGGATACGTGGCGCTGGCGTTCGCTGAACGTTGGCCCCACCGTGTGCAGGCCTTGGTGCTGTGCAACACGCGGTCCACCGCTGATCCGGTCGAGGCGCGCCAGGCCAGGTTCGATACCGCGGAGACCGCACTCACCAAGGGAACGGCGTTGATCGCCCGGGGGATGATGCCGAAGCTGCTTTCCGCCAAGACCCGCCGCGAGCAGCCTGGACTGGCCGCGCGGGTCGACGCCATGATGGCCAGGCAGCGACCGCACACTGTGGCAGCCGCCGCCCTCGGCATGGCCGCACGACCGGACCGCACCGGGGTGCTGCGTGCGCTGGAGGCACCGGTACTGATCATCACCGGCGACGCCGATGAGCTGATGCCGCTGCCCACCAGCGTGGCCATGCGCGATGCGGCATTGGATGCCCGGCTCGTGGTGATCTCCGGGGCGGGGCACCTCAGCAACATGGAGCGACCTGATGCGTTCCATCGAGCGATACGCGACTTTCTCACCGAGCTTGCCCAGGCGACATGAGCGCTTCCATTCCGGAACGATGGCGGGTGGTCCTTGCCTTTGCGGCCATCTACATCATCTGGGGCAGCACATACTTCTTCATCCGTGAAGCCCTGACGGGATTTCCGCCCATGCTGCTGGGTGGCCTGCGTTTCGCTGCGGCCGGACTGCTGATGCTGGGCTGGTGTGCGATCACCGGGCAGGATATCCGCCCCGGTCGGGCCTTGGGGCTCGCTGCCCTGGTGGGCTTTCTGCTCTTGTTCGTGGGCAATGGTGTGGTCGTCTGGGTGGAACGCACGCTTCCCAGCAGTGTGGTCGCCATCCTGATCGCGGTGGCGCCGTTGAGCTTCGTGCTGCTCGACCGGCCCCAATGGTCCGTGAACCTGCGCAGCCCCTCCGTGCTGCTGGGCGTCATCGGTGGTTTCGCTGGCGTGTGGCTGTTGTTCAGCGGGCGGCTCGCTGCCCAGGTATCCGCGGATGCGTGGGCGGAGGAACGCACAGCTTTGGTCTGGATGGTGCTGGCGATCACGGCATGGCCCGCGGGCAGCCTGCTCGCCAAGTACAGGCCGTCCCCACTGCCCGCCGCGGTGAACACCGCCTGGCAGATGCTCTCCGGCGCGGCAGCCTTTCTCCTCGCTGCCACCGCCCGTGGGGAATGGGGCGGTGTTCAGTGGCAGGCGGTCCCACTTCGGGCATGGGGAGCCATGGCGTACCTGGTCGTGCTCGGTTCCCTGGTGGGGTTCAGCGCCTATGTATGGCTCTTGACCGTTCGGCCCGCTGCCCAGGTAAGCACTTATGCTTACGTGAACCCGGTGGTGGCCGTGCTGTTCGGCGTGCTCCTTGGCGAGGAGCGCCTGGGCTGGCGCGAGCTGGCCGGTCTGGGCATCATCCTCACCGGTGTGCTTCTCATCAACCTGGCTCGCTACCGCGATCGATCCCGGCGTTGATCCGGATCGGTTCATTTGCAGGACCATGCTCATCGCCGACCTCAGTGCCCCCGTGGAGCTGCGCACCCCGCGCCTCCTGCTGCGGCCCTTCGTACTCCAGGATGCCGAGGCATTGTTCAAGCTTCGTTCCGACGAACAGGTGATGGCGATGATCGGCAGACCACGGACAACCTCTTTGGAGGACGCGCGTGCGTTGATCGAACGTACCTGGTCCGACCAGGCAGCGTCCAACGCGGTCTCCTGGGCCGTGCAGCTCGCCGGCGCCTCGGAGATGTGCGGCACCATCGGCCTCTATCGCCCGAACTGGGAGCACCACCGGATCGAGGTCGGTTATCTGCTCCGCCCCGAGCTCTGGGGACAGGGCCTGATGGGAGAAGCGCTGCATGCCGTCGTGGATCTGGCCTTCGCGCGGTATGGCTTTCATAGCGTCGAGGCCATCACCGACCCGCGGAACACCGCCTCGCGGAGGCTGTTGGAGAAGAACGGCTTCGTCCTGGAAGGCCTCTTCAAGGAGAACTACCATTGGAACGGCTCGGTCCTGGATTCGGCGGTCTACAGCAGGCTGTGTCCCTCCGCCCGCACCACGTCCCACTGACCTCGCGCGCTGCTGGTCCGTGGGACCTTCATCAGCCACGAGGGGCTTCCAGACCTGGCGATCGGCGACGGGATGAATGGAACAGGTCGTGCCGGCGACGCGGCCGGAGAGCCGACCGCATGAACGTGGAACCCTTACCGACGGACCTGACACGGAAGGCGAGTACCTTGCGGCGGCCGGGCAGACCGGAACCTGATCGAACCTTTCACGCTCACCGCAGTCCGACCCCTGAACCCGAACGACCATGATCCGCAACCTCATCATCCCCATCGCCGCGCTGGTGCTCGTTGCGGCACCGATGTACGCCCAGGAGCGCACCGCCACGCGGCAGCGAACGCCCGAGGACGCAGCCACCCGTGCTCAGCGTCGCACCGAGCACATGCGCACCACCCTGCAGCTCACCGAGGACCAGGTGGCCCGGGTCCAGGCCATCAACCTGAAGCACGCCGAGGCGGTGGAAGCCGCGCGTGCGGCCGACAAGGCGCAGCGCGACCTGGAACGGCAGGAGCTCAAGGCCTCGTACGACACCGACCTGAAGGCCGTGCTGACACCCGAGCAGTACGAACGGCTGCTCGAACAGCGGCGCAAGCAGACCGAGAAGCGCGAGGAACGACCCGCTCCCGAGCGACCGGCCCACCAGGAGTAGGCGGTGACCCCATCCTTCATGCGGGGCGCCCATGGGCGCCCCGCATCTTTTCCTGCCGGTCTCCGTACACGGCCGCGCAACGAACAAGGTCGGGCCCGGTGGTTGTTACCTTAGCGCCCGCGAAAACGAGAACAGTTCATCCCACCGAGCACGGGCACGACATGAGCGAGACAGCGAAGATCATCCTGGGGGATAAGTCCTACGAACTGCCGGTCGTGGTGGGTTCAGAAGGCGAAAAGGCCATTGACATCAGCAAGCTTCGTGAGGAAAGCGGGTACATCACCCTTGACCTCGGCTACAAGAACACCGGAGCCACCACGAGCGCGATCACCTTCCTGGACGGTGAGGAGGGCATCCTGCACTACCGCGGCTATCCCATCGAGCAGCTCGCCGAGCAGAGCAGTTTCCTGGAAGTCGCCTACCTGCTCCTGAACGGCGAACTGCCCACCAAGCGGCAGATGGAGGAGTTCGAAGGCAACATCCGCTACCACTCGCTGGTGCACGAGGACATGAAGCGGTTCTTCGAGTTCTTCCCGAACAACGCGCACCCCATGGGCATCCTGAGCGCGATGGTGAACTCCCTGAGCACCTTCTACCCCAAAAGCCAGGACCCGCATCGTCCGATGAAGGACCGTGAGCGCACCATCTTCCGCCTCATCGCCAAGATGCCCACGCTCGCGGCCATCAGCTACAAGAACAACCTGGGCCATCCGTACATGTACCCGAGCAACAAGCTCAGCTACGTGGACAATTTCCTCTACATGATGTTCGGCCTGCCCACCGAGGAATACCGGGTGGACCCGGTCGTGAGCACTGCGCTGAACAAACTGTTGATCCTTCACGCCGATCACGAGCAGAACTGCAGCGCGAGCACGGTGCGCATGGTGGGCAGCAGTCAGGCGAACCTGTACAGCGCGGTGAGCGCTGGCATTGCGGCGTTGTGGGGCCCCCTCCATGGCGGCGCCAATCAGGAGGTGATCGAGATGCTGGAGACCATCCGCAACGACGGTGGTGACATTCAGAAGTGGGTGAACAAGGCCAAGGACAAGAACGACCCCTTCCGCCTGTTCGGCTTCGGGCACCGGGTGTACAAGAATTTCGACCCGCGGGCCCGGATCATCAAGAAGGCCTGCGACGACGTGCTGGGCAAGCTGGGCATCTCCGACCCGGTGCTCGACATCGCCAAGCAGCTCGAGGAGATCGCCCTGAAGGACGACTACTTCGTGAGCCGCAAGCTCTACCCCAACGTCGATTTCTACA
>JADLBK010000044.1 GCA_020847755.1 Flavobacteriales bacterium
CAATGGCAAAGGGCACGTTGAGCATTTTGGCGATGGTCTTGGCCAGCAATGTTTTGCCGGTGCCCGTTTCGCCCACCAGGATGATGTTGCTCTTCTCGATCTCCACATCATCATGTCCGGCGGCCGGCTTCTGCAGCAGGCGCTTGTAGTGGTTGTACACCGCCACACTGAGCACCTTCTTGGCCTCGTCCTGGCCGATCACATACTCGTCCAGCATCCGCTTGATGTCCGCGGGACGTTGCAGGATGAGGCTGCCCTCGATCTCGGTGCGCGAACGCTGGCTCAGCTCCTCGCTGATGATGTTCTGCGCCTGGGTGATGCAACTGTCGCAGATGTGGCCGGTGATGCCGGCGATCAGCACGTTGGTGTCCTGCTTGTCGCGCCCGCAGAACGAGCACTTGATCTCTTTCTTCTCCATGTGAAGGGGGAACGCCCGCAGGCAGCCCGGCCAAGATACGTCGACGGCCGGGCGAAGTTGCACCCGGACGCCGTATGCACCTGAAGACCAGTGCGTTACTTGGTGTGCCTCACCAACAGCTCGTCGATCATGCCATAGGCCTTGGCCTCCTCGGCGATCATCCAGTAATCCCTGTCACCGTCCTTCTCCACCTTGTCGAAGGGCTGACCGCTGTGGTTGCTGATGATCTCGTACAGTTCCTTCTTGAGCTTCTTGATCTCGTTCACGGTGATCTCCATGTCGGAGGCCTGGCCCTCGGCACCGCCCATCGGCTGGTGGATCATCACCCGCGCATGCTTCAGCGCGCTGCGCTTGCCCTTGGCCCCGGCGCACAGCAGCACCGCACCCATGCTGGCGGCCATGCCCGTGCAGATGGTCGCCACATCGGGGTTGATGTACTGCATCGTGTCGTAGATGCCCAGGCCCGCATACACGCCACCGCCCGGGCTGTTCAGGTAGATCTGGATGTCCTTCTTGGCGTCCACGCTCTCCAGGAAAAGCAGCTGCGCCTGGATGATGTTGGCCACCTGGTCGTTGATGCCGGTCCCGAGGAAGATGATGCGGTCCATCATCAACCGGCTGAACACGTCCATCTGCGCCACGTTCAGCTGGCGCTCCTCGATGATGTACGGGGTCATCGAGCTGGTGATGGCCGACGCGGTGTAGCTGTGCAGCGTATTGCTGCTGATACCGCGGTGCTTCACCGCGTACTTGAGGAATTCGTCCTTGGGGAACATGCGTTCTGTTGGGTTCGTTCGTGTGCTCAGCGCGACCGGACGAGCAGCTCGTCGATGAGGCCGTAGTCCTTCGCCTCCGCGGAGGTCATCCAGTGGTCGCGGTCGCTGTCCTTCTCAATGCGCTCGTAGGGTTGCCCCGTGTGCTCGCTGATGATCGAGTAGAGCTCCTTCTTCACCGTCCGCACCTCGTTGATGGCGATCTCCATGTCCGAGGCCTGGCCCTGGGTGCCGCCCAGGGGCTGGTGGATCATCACCCGGGCATGCTTCAATGCGCTGCGCTTGCCCTTGGCGCCGGCGCAGAGCAGCACGGCCCCGAAACTGGCGGCCATGCCGGTGCAGATGGTGGCCACATCGGGGTTGATGTACTGCATCGTGTCGTAGATGCCCAGGCCCGCATACACCCCACCACCCGGGCTGTTCAGGTAGATCTGGATGTCCTTCTTGGCGTCCACGCTCTCCAGGAAAAGCAGCTGCGCCTGGATGATGTTGGCCACCTCGTCATCCACCGCCGTGCCCAGGAAGATGATGCGGTCCATCATCAGCCGGCTGAACACGTCCATCTGCGCCACGTTCAGCTTGCGCTCCTCGATGATGTACGGGGTGAGCGATGCGGTGATGTAGTCGCCCAGCGTGGTGCCGGGGATGCCGCGGTGCTTCACGGCGTACTTGAGGAACTCGTCGGGTGGATGCATCGGTGCCGGAGCGAAGGTGGTGCGGCAGCCGCCGGGGATCAGGCCGTCCGGGCCAAGGTTACGAACTCCTCGTAGCTGACACGCCGCTCGCGGGGTTGGAGCAGGGTGCGGAAGTGCACGGTGAGCTTCTGGTCCACGATGGTGTCGCGCATGCGCTTGAGCTGTTCGCGGTCGCCCAGCAAACGGCCGGCCATCCGCTGCAGCTCCTCCCCCTCGGGGGCGGGCATGCCATATTGGCCGAACTGGTCGGCGATGTAGCGCTTCGCGAAGGCGTCCAGCTCCTCCCCTTTGGCCTCAAGACCGTACTTCTCCAACACCCGGTCCTCGAGGAGCTGGCGCTTGAGACCATCGGCGTACCCGGCGTAGCCCTGCTCGAGCTCCTCCGGTGTGATGGGTTTCTCGCTGGTCTCCATGATCCAGCGCTTGAGGAACGGATCGGGGAGATCGATCTCGACCTGGTCCTGAAGCCGCTTCATGACCAAGCGCTTGAAGAGGCGCTCACTGTCGCGGCGGAACATGGCCTCCAGGCCCTCCTTCACCTTGGCGCGGAAGGCGGCCTCATCGGCCACGGCGCCCTGGCCGTACACCCGGTCGAACAGCTCAGCGCTCAGGGGCAGGGGTTCCATCCGCTTGATCTCGGCGATGCGGAACAGGACCTGGCCGGCCAGTTGGTGGACCCGCTCGTGGTCGGTGTTGAACATGCGCGCCAGGTCGTCATGACCGTCGCTGATGGCCCCCGGCGCCAGCACCACCTCGTCGCCCACGGCCTTGCCCGTCAGCAAGGCACGGGCCGACGCGTCCTTGAGGAACTCGAGGCTGATGGTGGTACGGTTCATCAGGCCGCCCGGCACGATGGCGCCGACGGCATCCAGCTCGATGAGGTCGCCCAGGAGCATGTCCTTGTCGCCGCTCTGGTCCACCGTGGCCAGCTTTCCGAAGCGCCGTTGCATATCGGCCACCTCACGGCCCACGAGCTCGTCCGTGACGTCCACCACCGGCATCTCCACGCCCAGCTTGGGGTCCAGCTCCACGTCCAGCGTCGGCGCCAGCCCCATGTCGTAGCGGAACCGGAACTCGCCGGGGTTGTCCCAGTCATTGCCGTCCATGCCGCCGTTGCTCGGCAGCGGCTGGCCCAGCACCCGGATGCCGTTCTCGCGGATGTAGGTGTTGAGCTGCTCGCCGATCAGGCGCTCCACCTCGTTCACCAGCACGGCCTTGCCCACCCGCTTCTTTACGATGGTCATGGGCACCTGCCCCGGCCGGAAACCCGGCCAGGAGGCGGTCCTGCGTTGTTCCTTGAGGGCCTTTTCCACACCGGGGGTGTAGTCCTCCGGCGATAAGGTGAGCTTCAGGCTGGCGGTGAGGGTGCCGGTCTCTTCGCGTTCGATCTGCATGGTCACTGGGTGTTTTCCACTGGCGGGTGTGGTGGCCGCGAGGTCAGGTACGGACGGGGGGACTCGAACCCCCACACCTTGCGGTACCAGATCCTAAGTCTGGCGCGTCTACCAATTCCGCCACGTCCGTGGTTCCGAAAAGGGCGGCAAAGGTAGCCGATCGGGGGTACCCTTACCTTCGCGCTCCGCCATGATGAAGCGCTTCGACCCCGCCGACCTGGCGGTGCCCGATCTGCACGCCCACCTCGTGGGGGCCGTAGGGCCGCGTCCGGTGGCCTTCGCCAGCACCGTGGATGCCGAAGGCCGCCCCAACCTGAGCCCGTTCAGCTTCTTCAACGTCTTCGGGGCCAATCCGCCGCTGCTCATCTTCAGTCCCGCACGGCGCGGCCGCGACAACAGCACAAAGGACAGCTACCACAACGTGAAGGCCCACCCCGAGGTGGTGATCAACGTGGTGACCTACGCCATGGTGCACCAAGCCTCGCTGGCGAGCACCGAATACCCGCCCGGGGTGAACGAGTTCGAGAAGGCCGGCTTCAGCATGCTGCCCTCCGAAAAGGTGCGCCCCTTCCGGGTGAAGGAGAGCCCGGTGCAGTTCGAATGTGTGGTGAAGCAGGTGATCGAGACCGGCCCGGGCGGAGGGGCCGGCAACCTGGTGCTCTGCGAGGTGGTGCTCCTGCACATCGACGAACGTGTGCTGGACGCCCGCGGCCGCATCGACCAGCGACGGATCGATCTGGTGGGTCGCATGGGCGGCCACTTCTACGTGCGCGCCCACGGGGAAGCCTTGTTCGAACTGCCCCAGCCCGCCCGCGAGATCGGCATCGGGGTGGACGCCCTGCCCCGGGATGTGCGCGAAAGCACCATTCTGACCGGCAGTGACCTTGGGCGACTGGGCGCCGTGCTGGCCCTGCCCGACGAGACCCGGGTGAACGAGCACAAGCTCACCGAGCTCGCCGATCTCTTCATCCAGCACCAGGGCCGCAGCGACGAGCTGCGCACCGCTCTGCACCACCGCGCTCACCAGCTCCTTCTGGCCGGCCAGGTGGAGGAAGCCCTGCTCACCGTGCTGGCCTTCAACGACCGATAACGCAACTTCGTCCCATGGCACAAGTCACCATCACCGGCACCGTCAAGGTGGTCGGCAAGACCCAGGAGGTGAGCCCCTCCTTCCGCAAGCGCGAGCTCGTGATCACCGAGCCGTCCGGTCAACGGCCTCAGCACATCCCCATCGAGTTCACCCAGGACCGCACCGGCCTGCTGGACCCTTACAAACCCGGGGATGAGGTGAGCGTGACCTGCTACGTGAACGGCCGCGAGTGGACCGGCCGCGATGGGGTGACCAAGTATTTTCTGAGCCTGAGCGGCAACCGGATCGACCGCACCGGCGGCGCGGCGCCATCGGCACCTGCCGGAGGCGGGTTCCAGGCCGCACCGCCACCCACCATGGCGGACATGCCGGCCGGCGACGAGGACGACCTCCCGTTCTAAGGGACCCTAGGTCCGTCGACCTTTCCACCGGGGCCGGAGCACCAAGGCCATCGCCGCGATGAACGGTGCGGTGAACGCCATGCCGAGCAACGCGAGCAGGGTGCCCACTGGTCCGTGCCGCAGTCCCTGGACCTCCTTGGCCACCTGCACAAGGCCCAGGGCGGGCCCCGTCCAGGCCGCCCAGCCCAGCAGCAGCAAGGCCCAGGACCAGCCCAGGTCGTGCCCGATGCGCCGATCCAAGGCCAGCAGCGTGGATGCGGCCAGGGCCCACGGCAGACCGATGGCCAGCGCACCGAACGCGAAGGCGCCTGGCGCCGGATAGGCCCGCAGCTTGCCGGCCCAGCGAAGACGCTGCCGCATCCAGTCCAGCACGTTCGACGCCGGCTCCACCTCCACCGCCGCGTCCGGCGCCGCCACGAAGGCGACCCGGCCACCGGCGCGCTGCACACGACGCAGCAGGAACATGTCATCACCCGAGGCCCAGCGCCTGTCCGCGGCATAGCCTCCCATCGCTTCGAACACCGAACGGCGCACGGCCATGTTCGCCCCATTGGCCAACAGCGCCGTTCCGCTGAGCGCACTGCCGGCACCTACGCCCAACAGCACGGCCTGCTCCTCCCGCTGGAACCTGCCCCACGCCCCATGGGCCTCGCGCAGGAACACCGGGCCCAGGAGCAGGTCCGGGGATGTGGACGCCCAGGCCCGCTCAACGGCGGCGACCCGCCCCTGCCCGAAACGCACATCCGCGTCGGTGAAGAGCACAACGGGGTGTGAGGCCATCGCCATGCCCGCTTCCAACGCGGCCTTCTTCCCGTGGGTGCCCTGCAGGGCCAACACGCGCACCGCAGGCCATCGAGCGGCCATCGACCGGGCCTGTGCCAGCGTGCCGTCCTCCGAAGCGTCATCCACCACGATCACCTCATCCGGCGGTGCGGGCACTTGTGCGGCCAGGTCCTGGAGCACGAGGGTGATGCGTCCGGCCTCGTTCCGAGCGGGCACCAGCACGCTCACGCGCACGGGGTCCGTGGGGCCGACGACCGGATGCAGCGCCGACCGGAACGCCTGCGTCCATTGCCGGACCAGGGCCGCGAAGAACAGGGCCAGGCCCAGCAGGCCCAGCAACCAGAGCAGCCAACCGTTCATGCCGCGGAACCCCTGCGGGCCGCGACCAGCATCACGCCACCAGCAATGGCCGGCAGGGCGAGGTTCGCCAGCCAAAGGGTGAAGGTGGCGGACAGCACCGGCAGGGCCTCCACCTGAAGAGGGGCCAGCACGGCCACCGCCACCGACCCGCGCACACCAAGCTCCGTGAGGACGGCCGTGGGCACCAGGGTGGTGATGAGGAAGATGACCGGCACGGCCCCGCACGCATAGGGCCAGGCCACTTCGGGGGCGAACAGCAGAAGCAGGAGCACGAACTGCAGGGAAAAGACCAGGTAGCGGATGGCGCTCAGGGCCAGGATGGCCGGAGCCGGTCGACCCTGCCCTTCGACAAGGGCGTTCACACCGTTCCGCCAGGCGCGCGGAAGTGGCAGCCGCAGCAGGAGCGCGGCCAATCGCGCCGGCCGCATGAGCAGCATGGACGGCACCGCGATGACGGCCGCCAGGGCAAGCAGAGCGGCCGGGTTTACGGGCAGTTCGGTGGAGGCAGCACCCCAGAGCACCATGAGACCCAGTGCACCGGCCACCAGGGTGACGGTGAACTGGGCGATGCTGCCGGGCAGGGATGCAAGCGCGGCATGGGTGCGCATGGAGGCCGGTAAATGAGCGATGCGGCCCAGGAACTCACCGGTGCGGTTGGGCGTCACCAAGCCCAGGGTGGTGCCGCTGAGGGTGGCCCGGAACGCCTCGGGCCCGGAGAGCCGGATCAAGGGGCGCATCAGGCGCCGCCATTTGACGGACTCGACCCACCAATTGACCACGGCCAGCACGGCCACGGCCGGCATGATCGACCAGGCCCTGGTGCTGACCGCGCCCACGGACCAGGGCGTACCTTGGGCGCTGGACGCGGCATGGGCCAGCCAGCCCAGGGTGGCCATGAAGACCGCCCACCGGGCCCATGCCCTCCACACCGGATGTCGAACGATCGTGAACTCCATGGCCTGAAGACGGCCAAAAATAGCGGGGTGGCCCGGGCTGAGCGCATCATTCTTGGCATCGACCCCGGGACGACCGTCATGGGATTCGGTGTCATCCGCACCGAAGGCCCGCGGATCACGCTCGTGGAGGCGGGCTGCATCCGGTTCGCCCCCGGCGATGATCACACCCTGAAGCTGCAGGCCATCCACCGCCACACCACCGAGCTGATCGAGCGGCACCTCCCGGACGACCTGGCGATCGAAGCCCAGTTCTTCGGCAAGAACGTGCAGAGCATGTTGAAGCTCGGCCGCGCCCAGGGCGTGGCCATCGCAGCCGCGATCCAGCGCGAGGTGGCCGTGCGGGAGTACGCCCCCACCCGCATCAAGCAGAGCATCACCGGGCACGGCGGTGCCACCAAGGAACAGGTGGCCGCCATGCTGCTCAGCATCCTCGGCGTGCCCGAACTGCCGGCCAGCACGGACGCCACCGATGCGCTTGCCGTGGCGGTGTGCCATCAGTTCAGCCAGGGGCATGCCGCACCGACACCCGCACGAGGCGGGCGCAGCGGTGGCGGCGGGGCCGGCTGGTCGCAGTTCGTGCGCAACCACCCCGGGCGCGTGAAGGGATAGGGGTCAGGCCTCGCGGATGCGTTCGGCCAGCGCGGCCAGCTCCTCGGAGCTCCGCTGCAGCTTCGGCCGCGTGAAGTCCATGTCCGCCATCCGGTCCAGCGGAACCAGGTGAAGATGCGCGTGAGGCACCTCCAGGCCGATCACGCACAGACCGATCCTGTCGCAGGGCACCACCCGCTGGATGCGCGCGCCCACTTCCTTGGCAAAGGGAAGAATGCCCGCCAGGAGGTCCTCCGGAAGCTCCAGGAACCGGTCCACTTCCCACTTCGGCACCACCAGCGTGTGGCCGTCGCGTAGGGGGTTGATGTCCAGGAAGGCCAGGAACCGCTCGTCCTCGCCCACCCGGTGGCACGGGATCTCGCCTTGGATGATGCGGGTGAAAAGGCTGGCCATCGGGGTCGGTGGAACGGATGGAACGACCGGGGTTCAGCGGCTGATCTCCACGATCTCGAAGCGGGTGCTGCCGGCCGGGGTGACGATCTCCGCCACCTCGCCCTTGCTCTTGCCCAACAAACCCTTGCCGATGGGCGAGCTCACGCTGATCTTGCCCACCTTGATATCGGCCTCGCTCTCGGCCACCAGGATGAACTCCCGACGCGAGTCATTGTCGACATGGCGCACCACCACCCTGCAATGGATGTAGACCCGCGAAGCGTCGAGCTGTGAGGCGTCGATGATGCGCGCGTTGGCCAGCACTTCCTCCAGCTTGGCGATGCGCGCCTCCAACATGCCCTGCTCCTCCTTGGCGGCGTGGTACTCGGCGTTCTCGCTAAGGTCGCCCTTGTCGCGCGCGTCCGCGATCTGCTGGCTGATGTGGGGGCGCTCCACGGTGCGCATGTGGTGCAGTTCTTCCTGGAGCTTGCGGAAGCCCTCCTCGGTGTAATAGGCCGGACCTGACATGGTCTGTGGGGTATTGCAGAATGGAAGAGGACCCCGAAAGGTCCCCTTCCATCAAAGTTAGATGATCCGGATCAGAGGCTCACACGGATGCCGATCTGGTGCACCCCGCTGAAGGGGTTGGTCGCCCGGTAGGCGTAGTCCACGGCGATGGCGCTCTGCTTCTCCTTGCCGAAGGGCAGGTCCACGCTCAGGCCGCCCGAAGGGCCGGTGAACACCGTGGCGCGGTCCTCATCGCTGGTGATGTTCTCCTCCCACAGATAACCGCCGCGCAGATGGAAGATGCGGCGGAAGGCGTACTCCACACCCAGCACGAACTGATCGCGGGTGAAGGAGTTGGAGAAGAAGCTCAACGCCGGGGTCAGGCGGTGCATCTCGCCCAGCTTGAAGTCGTAAGAGCCCCCGATGGACAACATGGAGGGCAGTTCGAACTTCTGCGACCGGTTGGCCAAGGTGAGCTGATCGCTGCCGCTCACCAAAAGCCCTTGCACGGCCATGCCGTCTCCGTCGAACCGCATCGTCGGCCCCACGTTCTTCAGAGCGATGGCGAAGCGCACCTGGTCGCGCTCCCCGGTGATGTAGTTGATGCCCGCATCGAAGCAGACCCCCGAGGCACGCGCATCGGCGATGGACTCGGAGACGACGCGGATCAGCAGACCACCATAGATGCTGTTGGAGAAACCTTTCGCGTAGGCCACACCGATGTTGGCATAGCTCACGCGGAAGTTGCCCAGCCCGCCTTCGGGCTGGTCCGTGGTGGTCACCGGCAGTTCGCCGAAGCCCATGGACATCACGCTGATGCCCAAGGCACCGGTGCTGCCCACGCGCTGTCCAAGGCCGAAGCTGTTCACCGTGACGCCGGAACCCTCCAGCCAGCGGCTGGTGGAGAAGGCCACCTCGGTCCTGCGCGTGTGGGCCAGGCCCGCCACGTTGCCGAACATGCTCTCCACGCCGCGCAGGGCCGCGGTATTGGCCAGGCCCCATCCGGCGCTGCGCGCCCATGGGTTGATCAGCAGTTGTGCGGCCCCGGCCGAACCGGCGCGGTCCGGATTGCCTGCACGCGCCGGTAGGGCCAACAGGGTGAGCAGCACCGCGGATCCCAACGCCTGGCGGGATGCGGAGGTAGTGCGTTGCATCATCGTCTTCATGTCGTTCTCGTCGCTTCGTTGACCTCCACCGATCAGAAGTTCTGCAGGTCCGTCGGGCGCATCACACCGAACCACTTCACCACCCGCTCACACACGCCCGGCACCTCGAAGTGGCAGATGTACACCCCGCTGGCCACCGGCACGTTCACCTGGTTGCGCAGGTCCCAGTCCAGGAAGGTCAATGCGTTGTCCTTCTTGAACCGACGCACCAGTGTGCCGCTGACGTTGTAGATGGAGATATCGCAGCGCTGGGGCAGGTTGATGAACTTCACCCGGTTGTCCAGGCGGCTCGTCTCGTAGCTGCTGAAGCCGTAATACGGATTGGGCACCACGTCGATCATGTCGCAGGCGGTCTGTGCCGCTTCGGCGTCCTGCACCACCGGTGCACGCTCGCCGGTATTGAATCGGTACAGCGGCAGGCCGCCGTTCAACTGGGGAGCGATCGTGGGGGTGTAGCCGGCGAACGGCTCACGATAGGTCTGGTACGGCTTCACCACGTTCAGGCGGATCCTCGTCTCGGTGGGGATCAGGCCGTCAGCCATGGAACGGAACTGGAAGCCGTGGTTGCGCAGGGCCGATCCCACCCAGGAACAGGCCCGGTAGACCCTGTTGCGGTCGGCCACGGTACCTGAGGTCAGTTTGTCGTAGATGAACTGCCCCTGATCGTACTGCGGCATGAAGCTCGGGTTGGACTCTTCGCGCTGGGCGTTGCGGAACACGAAGATCCAATGCTGACCACCGAAGACCGGCGAGCCCAACGGGGTCACCAGCGTATCGCTCGGGTTCCAGATCATGTCGCGGCCACCGGTCCCGCCCCAGAAGCTGGCCTCACCGAAAGCCATGTTCAGCCGTTCGCCGCTGAGCATATCGATGGCGTAACCGGGGAACCAGCCCATGCCGTTCGGCTGTGCGCCGAACAGTGTGGCCTCATCCTCGTTGCAGCCTGGAGTGCCGCTCCGCCGTCCGTACTTGTCCACGCTGGGGCTGGCGCGCAACGAGTGCTTCGGTGCGGCACCGACCGCCAGGCCGGGATTGTCCTCCATCTCGACCACCCCGCAACGCGTCCACTTGTTCCGGTCCGGGGTCAGCACCACCAAGGTGTTGCCCAACTGCCGGATCTGCGCGAAGCTCAGTGAAGCGGCCACGTTCGGCCCACCGGGCTGGAAGGCCGTGTCGCCCACCAAGGCGAAGGGGGCCCACGTACCGCCGGAGAATCCATCGAACTCCTGGACCAGCACGCTTTCGTACTGCTCGTCCACGTCCCCTTTGCTCACGCGGTCGGGATAGAGCACCTCATCACCCTCGGCCAGACCGGCGCGGATCCAGTTCAGCGCGTCCTCGCCCTCCCCGTCGGGGATGCCGCTCAACCAGCGGATGGATGGATCGGCATAGGTGATCTCCGCTTCGAGGAAGTCCGTGAACAAGGAGCCCTGGCCGCTGAAGAACCCTTGTTCGATCGTGACGGAAAGTCCGTACTGCGGGATCAACTGCTCGTTGCGGGCCTTGATGGTGCGGTCGCTCAGGATCGTGTCCTGCTCGTCCACATAGACGAGCATCCAGCTCGCGTCGTCCAGGTCCCCGTCCGTGATCGAGTCGGTGAACCACAGTTCGAAGTTGCCGGGCTTCACCGCCAGCGGATCGATGACCTTGATGTTCACCGGGCCCATGTCCTGGGCATAGGTGAGCTGGTCCTGCCGCCAGGGCTGGCCGTTCATGATCAGGTCGATGGTGCTGTTGCTCAGCATCACCGGCTGGTCGTTGTTGCCCACGCCCTCCAGGCGGGTGAGCGTGAACTGGTCGCCGTACTCCGCATTGAGCACGGTACCACCGTTCTCCGGGGTGTTCTTGTGCGGGATGCCCGAGAAGGCCCTGATCGCCCCGGTGGCCGACTTTCGACCGGCGAGGTAGGGCAGCGCCTGACCGGTGAGCACCTGCGGGTCCGGGTTGAAGTCCTGGTAGTTGTTATACCCGTAGGCGATCGCCATGAAGTAGTACGTCTTGAAGTTGATCAAGCGCGGATCGCCCTGGGCGAACTTGTCCTCGGTGACCGAGAAGGAATGGGAGATGCCCGCATCCGCACCGGTCACCATCAGGGTGGGCACCGGCAGCGCGATGGCCGGGTTCTCGATGTAGTTGATGATGTTCTTCACCCCGTCCTTCACATCGCACTGGAACACCAGGCGGGCCAGGTTGACATCGGCCAGGTCGGCCACGCTCACATCGGCGTCCCGCAGCTGGTACACCTGGTAGCCTTGGAAGTGGTACTCACGGTCCAAGGCATCCTCCGGAATGGTGGGGTCGAGCTCGGTGTAGCTCTCGTTGAAGTTGTTGCCCAGCTCCAGGTTCTCGATGGTGAGGATCAGCTGGCGGTCCAGCTCCACGATCCCCAGCTCAGGGGCGTCCGGACCGTTGAGGATCCGGAAGCAGTTGTCGAACAGGGCCTGGGCCTTGTCGTCCGCGCGACGCACTTCCTGCACGCTCTCGAACGGACCGCCGCCCGTGGCCCGGGCCCACACCACGCCCACCGTCACGTTGTTGTATGCGCCCGGCTCCAGGGTGAAGGGGCCCGCGCTCTGGATGAAGCGGCGGTCGAAGGGCTGGTTGCCCGAGCTCTCTTCCGTCCAAGGGGCTTGCGGCACACAGTTCGTGCCCCATCCCGCCGGGTCGCTGTCGCCCGGGAACATGTACCGCGCCGGGGTGTTCGGATCGGCCTCCGCATCGGCCTGGTGCCCCGTGCCACCGTAGAGGTTCGGCGAGTTGTCCCGCCAGATGGCCCGCAGGTAGTTGTAGTAGTTGATGGCGATCTGCGGATCACCGGTCACCGTGCTGTTGTTGTTGTGGTAGAGGTAGGCGCGCATGCCGTACCGCTCATTGTCCTCCACGCCGTCGCCATAGCCGATGCCGATCCCCTTGTACGGGATGCCCAGCGAATCGCGTGCGTTCTGGCAGTTGTAGATCTCCGCGTTGGTCGCCGGACCCGGGTTGTCCATGCCATCATAATCCTGGAAGGGTCCTTCGAAGAAATCGATGCCCATCGCCGGCGGCTGCACCCCGTAGCCCGGGTGACCGTTGCAGTTCTCGTCGTTGTTGTCGCCGTTGTAAGCGTAGCCCAGACCGCGCTGGACGTCGCATCCCACATAGTCATCATCGGCGCAGCCCAGGTCCACGTCCGCCCACTGGCCCATGTACGTGTTCAGCAGGGTCTGCGTGCCCTGGTTGATGAGCACGTAGTTGTAGAAGGTCATGTTGTTCACCGCATCGTTCGTGGCGAAGGCGAAGGCCTGCGCGCGGATCTCCATGCCGATGGGCAGACCACCGGATTCGGTGTGCGCATTGCCCTTGTCGTTGAACACCCACCAGAT
The DNA here is from genome assembly GCA_020847755.1 of Flavobacteriales bacterium. Classification (GTDB taxonomy): domain Bacteria; phylum Bacteroidota; class Bacteroidia; order Flavobacteriales_F; family PHOS-HE28; genus PHOS-HE28. The sequence goes on from JADLBK010000044.1 coordinate 12,887, forward strand.
GTTCTGATCGCCGAACAGAGGAATGGCATCCTCGCGTTTCCGCGCCGTGCAGTCGATCTCCCCGTCCAGGTCATAGCCGGGATAGTCCCCCTCTTCGGGGTTGTAGTCGTCGCTGCCGTCCTCGTCGGCATAGGGTGCCAGGTTGTAGTCCTGGTTCAGGTCGATGTTGCCATGGGCGGGCCACTCCTCATAGATGGAGGGCATCACGTAGTTGGGGTACTCCACGTTCTCGTCGCATGCCGGATCCAGCCGGCAGCGGTGATAGGCGCGATGCAGTTCCGCATCCTGGCGCAGCGTCTTCCAGGTCTTGTCGAACTGGACGCAGACATCGGCGGTGATGGACGCGTCGCCGGTATTGGTGAGCGGGCCGGGCCAGAAGTCGTTCCCGACCTGCCGAAAGCGCACGGCGGCGAGCTTCAGCTGGTTGTCCGGGGACACGCCGCCCAGCCAGAGCGAACCGGCGAACAACGCATCCGGGCCTGAGCGGTCCTCGGTCTTGGGCACCTCGTAGGCCGGGCCTCCGGCACCGTCGCGGCGCTGCCACATGTTGCCGCCCGTTTCGATCAGGGCGCGCACGTTGTTGAGGTCCAACTCGTCGCGTGCGGTGGACGGCGAGCAGCCGGCGGCCTTGGCCTGAACGGCCTGGCCGGTGGCGCGGCCCTGCTGGGGGCCACGGTCCTGCGACTCGCGGGCCGGGGCGGCCAGCGTGCCGAACAGGAAAAGGGACGCGAGCGCGAGGATCCTGGTGGGGGTCATGCGGTCCGTGCTGTTCATGTGCGGAAATGAATTCGGTTCAGAAGCTGAGGCGCACGCCGAGGCGGATCGTCCGCGGTGCGCCGAAATTGCCGGGGTCGTTCACCTTCACGTTGTACAGGTCGGCATAGCTCTGCGGATCGGTCTGCAGGGCGATGTCGTTCTGGTACTGCGCGGCGGCCAGGTAGCCGTCGTCGGTGGGGCTGCCCGTGGCGCGGTACACCCCGGTGATGTTCCGCGTGTTAAGCAGGTTGGTGATCAGCAGGTAGATGTTCAGGTCCACCGCCTTGGCCTTGTCCCCCTCCTTCTTGCCCATGTTCAGCGGGATGTCGCGGTCCAGCTGCATGTCGGCCGTGAACTGCCAGGGCAGGCGCGCCCCGTTCACCCCGCCGTCCAGACGGTAGGAGCCCTGACCACCGGCGATGGCGCCCTCCTGCACGATCTGTGCGGAGTTGCTGTAGGGGGTGCCGCTGCCGAAGATGGTCACCAGGTTCACCCCGGTGCGCTGCAGGATCGGTTTGCCGAAGAGCATCGGACCGTTGTAGTCCTTGCCCGCACCATAGCGGAAGTCGGTGGTGATCTGGATGCGGTGGCGCTGGTCGAAGTTCAGCGAGTTGATCACCCGCAGGTTGCTCTGGCCGCTGTTGATCAGGGCCAGCGAGGTGTTGGGGTCACTGCCCGTACCATCGGCGAACTGCAGCGTATAGTTGGCGCGCATCCAGATGTTGCCGGTCCGCCGCAGATAGTAGGTGAGGCTCAGGCCCTTCACCGTGCCGAAGTCGATGTTGTCGTAGGTGCGGTAGGTGCGCGGCCAGGCCTCCTGCACGTTGCGGATCTGGATCATGTCGCGCAGCTCACGGTAGAAGGCGGCGATCTTCAGGGAGCTGCTCTTGCTCAACACCTGCTGGAAACCCAGTTCGTAGTCGATCGTCTTGCTCGGCTTCAGCGAGGGGTTGTTCATGATGTCACCCGTGGTCTCGATGTAGGCCAGGCCCGGCAGGTCCAGGCGCACCGCGCTCGTGGGACGCTGCGTGAGGATGTCGTAGTGCGCGAAGAACAAGGCCTCGTCACTGATCGGGAAGCTGAACGCCACACGCGGCATGATGTTCACCGCCGGGCGATAGTCCTCGAAGGCGCTCTTCTTCAGGCGGCTGCCCGGCAGGTCACCGTTCGGATCGGATTCGTAGTCGATGAGGTAGGGCGCGATGCCTTCAGCGCTGCGCAGCACCGAGGGGTCGGCGAGCTCCTCGCCCGTGGCGCTGTACCACACGTTGCCATCGCGGTAGCCCACGATGCGGGTCGGATCCACCAACCGGTCCACATAGATCACGTAGTCGTCGCCGATGTTGCTCGGACGACCATTGGCCAGGGACTCCCGGATGTCGCTGTCCGGCACCTCGGTGCCGGCGGTGTAGGCCGGCCGCCAGAGGAATTTGTCCTTCAGGGTGTTCTGGTTGGCATCGAAGCGATCCACCCGCACCCCCACGTTGAAGATGATGTCGTCGAAGGCGAACTTGTCCATCAGGTAGCCGGCCATGTAGATCGGTGCGAAGGGCGCCTGCACCCGGGTGAAGTTGCCGTTGGCATCCCGCTTGTCGAAGAAATCCTCGAAGGCCGGACGACCCGTGATGCGGTTGCCCAGATGGTCGTAGCCGTTGAAGGTCACATACGAGTTACCATCATTGATGAGCTCCTCGGCGCTGAACATGTCCAGCGAATACACCGACGGATCAATGGCGTCCACATCGATGAAGTCGGCCCCGTTCGGGTCCAGGCCGAGGGCCTCGCGCAGGCTGCGGTCGAAGAAGGGCTGGTCACTGCCCACCAGACGATCGAACGTGTAGAACGGCACCGTGCCGAGCGGGTAGGTGATGGTCGCGTTGGAGAGCGACCCGTCGTTCAGGTTGCGGATGTGGAAGTTGGCCAGTTCGCGGGCCCGGGTCCACAGACCGGCCGGAGCCAGGCTGTAGCGACGGTCCACCAACTGCTCATACTCCACACCCACGCTCAGGGCATGCTGGCCGATGTCGGCCGATCCCATGGCCGTCAGGCGGAACTGATCGGTCTGGCGACGGCGGTACTCGCCCCCGTCCGGGTCGTCGATGAAGCCGATGTTGTTCCACAGGTTGTAGAGGTTCCGCGGACGCTCGCCGTTCAACAGGCCGTTGCCCGCGCGGATGGCGTTGAAGTCCTCGTAGGGTCCCGATGGGCCCTGCCCTCCGAACAGGTTCGCGACGTCGAACGCCTCATAGGGGAACAGGTTGAAGTACTGGGAGGTGATCGAGGCCACATCCCCGTTCGTCTCGCTCGGCACGAAGGTGACCAGCGTGTCACGGAAACCGGTGTGCACGAAGGCACCGAGGGTGTCGACGAACTCGTAGGTGGGAGCCCGGAAGGTGTTGAACCGGCCCACATACCCGTAGTCGAAGAACTTGTTCCCGTGCTCCTGGTCCTCCACCCGCTGGGTGTAGCGCGAGTAATCGAGCTGGATGCTGTAGAACGCGTTCTTGATCTTGCTGGCCTGCTCACCATCCTCGCCGCTGCGGTTGGGGAAACGCTGCACGAAGCGCAGGAACCCACGCCAGGTGAGGTCGGTATAGCGGAAGTTGTTGTCCGCGTTCAGCAGCGAGTTGGCGCGGTTGAAGTTCTGGCGGTCCAGGTAGTCCACACTGCCCCCCAGCGTCAGGCTGATGTTCTCCGTGGTGGCGATGTCGATCTTGCCCGAGGCCACGTAGGACACCCGACCGGCGTTCTGGCGCGTGCGAAGCTCCTCGATGTCCTCGTTGCGCAGGAAGTCGGAGTTGTACACCACCGCATTGGACCCGGCGATGTCGCGGATGGAGAGCGGGTTCGCCAACAGCTCGTCCCGCTTCTCGGGCCGCACCCGCCAATCGCCCACGAAGCTGGGGTCGTTGTCCACGATGTTGCTGTACTGACCGCTCAGGAAGAAGCCCAGCAGGGGACGTGTCTTGTTGCCCACACTATCCTTCTTGAAGAAGAGCGGACCGCTGATGCTGGCCTCCACCTGGTTGAACGCGTACTTGTCCAGGCCCACGATGTCGGTGATGTCACTGCCCACCTTGAAGCCCGACGTGAGGTATTCGACCCCACCGAAGAAACTGCGGCTGGGACCGCGGGTGGTGATGTTGATGACGCCACCCGATACGTCGCCGTAGTTGGCCGGCACACCACCGGTGATCACCTGCACCTCCTCGATGGCGCTCTTGGGCAGTCCCGTACCGGCGCCGGCGGGCACCTTCACACCATCGATGTAGTAGTAGGTGTTCTCGGTGCGTGCGCCCCGGATGCTGATGCCGCCGTCCGTGCCGGCGGTGCTGGTGCCGGCCACCGTGGTGGCGATCGCCGCTGCGGAGCGCTGGGGCATGCGCGCGATGTCCTCCCGGGTGATGGTGCCTCCGGAAGCGCCACCGTCCTTCTGGATCAGCGGCACCTGGTACTGCACCACCTCGAACTCCTTGAGCTCAAGGCCCTGGGAGAGGTTGAGGTCCAGAAAGGTGATCTGGTTGCCGCTCACCACCACGCCGGTCTGCTTCAGCGGTTGGTAGCCCACGTAGGTGACCACGACATCATAACTGCCCGGATCGATGGGCTTGATGAAGTAGTTGCCGTCGAAGTCGGTGGTGCCCGAGGCCACCACCGTACCGCGGTTCTCCACGGCGACGTTCACGAACGGCAAAGGCTCCTTGGAGACCTTGTCAGCCACTTTACCCTTGAGGCTTCCGGCGCCGACCTGTGCAAAGGCGGACACCGTAGCGAACAGACCAAGGGCGATCGAGGAGAATACCCTTCTCACCATCAACGAGTAGGTTTAGCGTTAGGAACGACTGCGCAACGAGGGGGCGTAAAGATAGAAAGATCCGCCTTCCACCAAATCCTCGGAAACCCGCGTCCAGCTTGGGATTCCACACATTGGGGGCAAGTGGGTGCTCCGGTCGGGGGGATGCTTGACGGTCGCATGATGGTCGCTTACCGGGGGCAAGGTATCCGCATCCCCTGCTCACCACCCTACCGAATCCTGGGCGGGATATACCGGTCCGGAAGTGCTCAACGGGTGAAGGTGCGCCGGAACCAGCCGTCGCGATGCGCCCCGCTGCCCCGACGATCCGCTCTTTTGGTGTGCTGCTTGATCCGCTTGCGCGTGGCCTTGTCCTGGATCTTCAGGTGGCGCCGGCGGTCGTCGCGCTCCTGCTTCTGCACCTGCTTGCGCTCCTCCTTCTCCTTGCGGGCGTGCATCCGCTCGGCCTCCTTCTGGCCGATGCCTTCCTGCGCGTGCACCGCCGCGGGAGCGGCAGCCAGAAGGACCAGGACGATCAGGGCGGACCAGCGCATGGCACAAGGATACGACCGGCCGTGCCACCGCCCTACCTTTGACACATGCACACGCACGGGAAGGTCGTCGCGATGGTCGTGGTCCTGCTCTCGGGACTGCTCCTCACCGCCACCGGGTGCCGCAAGGAGACCAGCGGCGGGGTGCCGCTCACCCAGGTCGACTTCCAGATCAACGTGAACAACCCGGCGTACAACGACCTGGCCGTGCCGGGCGGATGGCTCTACCTCACGGGCGGGTCACTGGGCATCATCGTGTATCGCAAGAGCATGGAGGAGTTCGTGGCCCTCGACCGCCACTGCCCCTACCAGCCGGCCGAGCTGTGCCGTGTGCACGTGGACGGCACCGACGTGATCGCACGCGACACCACCTGCTGCGGCAGCGCCTTCCTCATCATGGACGGCAGCGTCACCCAGGGACCCGCCTCCCTGGGCCTGCAGCGCTACAACACCGCGTTCAACGGCAGCATCCTCAGGATCTACAACTGAGCCGGCGCGAGGTGCAAGGGTGAAGAGGTGCCCTGGTGCAAGCTGCGGGGGTGGAGCAGCGCAAGGATGCACGCCGGCGGGCTCGCCCAGGCGTTTACCGGATGGGATGCGAGGGCGGAGCGGTCGTGGCGCCCCTCAGGAACGGCAACGCCCCGGCGTCCTGACGGACCCGGGGCGTTGCGATCAGGTTCGGATCAGTAGCGGTAGGAGTCGCTCTTGAACGGACCGTTCTTGGGCACACCGATGTATTTGGCCTGCTCCTCGGTGAGCTCCTCGAGCTCCACGCCGATCTTCTCCAGATGCAGACTGGCCACCATCTCATCGAGGTGCTTGGGCAGCACGTACACCTTGTTCTCGTACTTGTCGTGGTGCTTCCACAGCTCGATCTGCGCCAGCGTCTGGTTGGTGAAGCTGTTGCTCATCACGAAGCTGGGGTGGCCCGTGGCGCAGCCCAGGTTCACCAGGCGGCCTTCGGCCAGGATGATCACGTCCTTGCCG
>JADLBK010000045.1 GCA_020847755.1 Flavobacteriales bacterium
CCGATTTCTACGCGGTGGACATGCTGAACCGCCTGCTGAGCAACGGCAACAGCTCCCGCTTGAACGTGGAGCTGAAGGACCGCGCACAAAAGGCGCTCTATGTGGGCGCGTTCAGTTTCCCGTTCGAGCATCCCGGTCTGGCGATCGCGTTCGCCATCGCCAACATGGGGGTTGCGGCCGAGGAGTTGGAGAAGGCGATGGACGCGGAGTTCGCCAAGGTGAGAGAAGGGATGGTCCCACAGCCCGAGCTGGACAAGCTCAAGGCGCAGCTTGAAACGGAGTTCGTGCGCGACAACAGCCGGGTGGCCGGTGTGGCCTCGAACCTGGCCACTGCCCACACCTTCCTTGGCGGCGCTCAGATGGCCTCCCGGGAACTGGAGCGCTACCTGTCCGTGACCCCGGAGGACCTGCAGCGGGTGGCCAAGGAGTACTTCTCGCCGGATGCGCGGGTGGTGCTGCATTACCTGCCCAAGAACCAGAAGCCGTGATCATGCGCCCCGCCTTGTCCCACCCTTTCATGGCCGGCCTGCTTCTGGCCGCCTTCACCCCTTGCATTCCGATGAACGCCCAGGTCGACCGCAGCAAGCCGCCCCGACCGGCTCCGGCCCCCGCCGTGAATGTGGGGCAGCACACCACCTTCCTGCTCGAGAACGGCATGCGGGTGATCCTGGTGGAGGACCATCAGCAGCCGCTGGTGAGCGTGCAGGTGCGGTTCGACATCGAACCGGTGCTGCAGGGTGACAAGACGGGATACATCGACCTCATGGGCGAGGTCCTTGCTGCCGGCACATCGGCCATGGACAAGGAGACCCTCGACCGCACGGTGGACCAGCTCGGTGGGGACCTGAGCACAACCAGTGACGGGGTGTACGCCTCCTGCCTGAAGAAGAACTTCAGTGCGCTGTTCGATGTGGTGCATGCCGTGGTCACCACCCCCAGCTTTCCGGAGGCCGAGTTCGAGAAGGCGCGCAAGCGCATGCTGAGCGGGCTGCAGAGCCGGAAGGATGACCCGGACGGCATCGCGGACGTCGTGGGGCGTGTGCTCACCTTCAGCAAAGGCTATCCCTATGGCGAGATCCCTACGGAAAAGAGCGTGGCGAAGGTGGAGCGCAAGCACCTCGAAGCGTACTACAAGCGGTTCTTCCGGCCCGAAAAGGCGTATCTGGTGTTGGTGGGCGATCTGACCGAACAGGAGGCCAGGCAGGCGGCGGAGAAACGGTTCGGTCCCTGGCGCCCGGCACCGGCGGCCGTTTCCACGGATGCCAACGGTCAGGAGGTCGTCGACGGGCTTGGATCCGTCGTGCGACCGACCAAGACGCCGAAGCCGTCGCGTGTCCGGCGTGTGGCCATCGTGGACCGTCCCGGTGCGCCCCAATCGGTGGTCCGGGTGGTGTTCCCGGTGGACCTCAAACCGAACGACCCCATGGCGCTGGCCGGGCAGGTGATGAACACCGTTCTTGGCGGAGGCGTGTTCAACGCCCGCCTGATGCAGAACCTGCGCGAGGACAAGGGGTACACCTACGGCGCGTACAGCAGCCTTGATGCCGACCGGTACTGCGGCCATTTCAGTGCCGGGGCCAGCGTGCGCACCGAGGTGACCGACAGCGCGGCGAACGAGATGGTGTTCGAACTGGAGCACATGCGGCTGAACGGGGTGAAGCCCGACGAACTGGCGCTGGCCAAGAGTTTCATGGCCGGAAGCTTCGCCCGGTCGTTGGAGGACCCACGGACCGTGGCACGCTTCGCCCTCAACACCTACTTGTACGACCTGCCGAAGAACCACTACGCCACCTACCTCAAGCGGCTCGATACCGTGAGCGCCGCTAGCGTCATGGCCGCCGCCGAACGGTTCCTGCACCCGGACCATGCCGCCATCCTGGTCGTGGGCGATATGGAACGGATCGGCAACAAACTGGTCCCGTTGAGCTTCGAACGGGGCCTGTTGCAGCTGGACGAGAACGGTGATCCCTACCGGGAGGAACTGGGCCCCGTACCCGCCGGGGTCACTCCGCAGACCGTGCTGGAGGCATACTTCAAGGCCATCGGCGGGCGCGAGGCCGTGGAAGGGGTCCGCAGCCTCAAGCGGAGCATGAGCACCACCATCATGGGCATGCCGGTCACCGTCACCGAGTGGAACGCCGAACCCGACCGGTACGCCATGGAGATGCGAAGCGGGACCATGCTCCTCCAACAAGTGCGGTGTGATGGAACGCGCGCGAAGCGGTCCGGCCCCGAAGGCGCGGAGGAGATCATCGAAATGGAACTGGAGGAGATGGAGATGAACGCGCCGCCCTTCCCGGAACTGCACTATGCCAAGATGGGCCGTTTGGTCCTGCCGGGGACCGCACAGGTCAATGGGGAGCCGGCGTACAAGCTGATGGTGATGACGGACATGGGTTCGACCTTTTCCGAGTTCTACAGTGTGGCCTCTGGCCTCAAACTGCGCCGGGAGGAGATGAAGGCCACCCCGGAAGGCACCATGAAGGTCTCCTCCGAATGGAAGGACTATCGCGCGGTGAAGGGCGTGCTCTTCCCGCACCTCATCGTACAGAAAGGCCCGGTCGACATGTCCCTGTCGGTGACGGAGATCCTGGTGAACGGGGCTTCGGACGCCAAGCACTTCACCGTGGAGTAGCCGCTCATGCGGCTGACCTGCCAGCGCCGCGAACGGACGGCATGTCCTTTCGAGCGAAGCTCCACATGTGTTGAACGGACCTTGGAGCGTGATCATGAGCACACGGTGGGGCAGGCGCCGGCGCGGTCACCGGTCCGGAGTTGATGAGCGACGTGCTGTGGATAAAACACCCGCAGGTCATTGCGCCTGCCAGGTGGCCGGAACTACATTGAACGAAATTCCGGAACCCATGCGGTACATGATCACGTTTCCGGCCCTGCTCGCACTGAGCATGGCCCCGGTCGTTCAGGCACAGCCGGGCTGCAGCGAAGAGCTCACCCTGACCCTTCGCACGGATGTTGACGCTTCGCAGACATCCTGGGAGATCACCCTCGGGGGCACTTCAACGGTCCTGTGCTCCGGTGGCGGCTATACACCGAACACGCTGTTGAACCTTTCCTGCTGCGTGGATCCGGGGTGCTACTCCCTTCGGATCTACGACAGCTTCGGTGACGGGATGAACGCGAACGGCTATTACATCCTTAACGATGTGGACGGTGAGCGCATCATCGACAACCGGAGCAACGGCGACTTCGGCTTTGTGAGCACGGTGGCCAACAATGCCCCGTTCTGCGTACCCATCGGTCCCGACCGCTTGATCGAGGCGCTCTGCGACCGCAGCGATCTCATTTACGGCAACCTGTTGATCGCGCATCCCGAACCGGCCGTCGTGGCCGCCTACCAACCCGGTGTGCAACTGGCCCTTCAGGACCCCGGCTACGGCTACCAGTTCTGGCTGTTCGACCCCAACGGCAGCTACTCCCGCCGGGTGTACATCCACAACGGCAGCTACAACGGTTGGACCTCGAACGACCCGGAGCGGGCCTCATACCTCAACTATGCCTGGTTGCAGACGCTGCCGGTGCCCATGGAGCAATGGCTGAATGTGCGGATCCGCGCGCGGATCGCGGGCGTGTACCGCGAGTTCGGACCCGCCTGTCGGATCTATCTCAACCCGGAGAAGCCACCCTGCAACACCACTCGTTTGGTGGATCGGCCGAACGACCCGAAGTTCTCCTGCGGGGTCACCCGGATCTTCGGTGGAAGCGACCGGCTGTATGCCTTCAAGCGGGTGAGCGCCGACCGGTATCAGTTCGAGTTCAGCAACACGGGCTCCGGTTACCTGCGTCGGATCTCGTTGCCCACATCCGGCGTCATCCTCAATTGGGTGACACAGCCTTTGGTGGCCGGCAACACCTACAATGTGCGCGTACGGATCAGCTACGATACCGGGCAGAGCTGGTGCAACTGGGGTCCGAGCTGTTGGGTGGCCATCGGAACCACACCGGGGGACGACGGTCGGGAGAAGGTCCTGACGCCCGAGACCGGCCTGCTGTGGCCGAATCCCACGGACGGGTCGCCCGTGCAGGTCTCGCTGGGTGACGGATGGGTCCAGGACATGCCGTTGGAGCTGCAGGTGCTCGCAAGCGACGGGCGGATCCTCCTGCAGCAACGCCACAGCTCGGTGATCGATGGTCAGGTCGCTCAACTGGATATGGCCGGGCTGGCACCGGGCCTTTACATCGTACGGTTGAGCCAGGGTGAACGCCTCGCGCAGGAGCAGCTCCTGATCCGCTGAGCACCACCGGCGATCGAAGGCCTCCGGTGAACCCGGGGGCCTTCATCGTTCCTTGAACGACCGGCGCCAAGCTGGGACCGGGTGGCCGGGCGAAGTTCCATCGCACGCCACATCCCAGCGGCGAGGGTGGGACCGGCCGAGCTTTTCGCCACCTTCACCGGATCCATCCCGCTCCCATGCGCCACCTCTTCGCCCTTTCCATCCTGTGCATGGCCGCCCCTGCGCTGGCCCAACGCAGCTACACCTATCGTTCAGTGCCCGGGGACCTCACCGACACGCGCATCTACACCTTGGACAACGGCCTGGAGGTGTGGCTGAGCCGCAACCCGGATGCACCACGGGTGCAGACGAACATCGCCGTACGGGCCGGAAGCAAGAACGACCCGGCCGACGCCACCGGACTGGCCCATTACCTGGAGCACATGCTCTTCAAGGGCACCTCCCGGATCGGAACGTCCAACTGGCCCGAGGAGCAGCGGCTGCTGAAGGCGATCAGCGACCAGTACGAACTACGTCGCAACACCAGGGACGAAGCGAAGCGGGACGCCATCTATCGAACGATCGACAGCCTCAGCCAGCTCGCCGCGGCGCTGGCGGTGCCCAACGAGTATGACAAGATGGTGAAGAGCATCGGCGCGCGGGGCACGAACGCATACACCAGCACCGAGCGCACCGTATACATCAACGATGTGCCCAGCGATGAACTGGAGAAGTGGATGATGATCGAGAGCGAGCGCATGCAGGAGTGCGTGCTGCGGCTCTTCCACACGGAGCTGGAGACCGTGTATGAGGAGTTCAACCGGAGCCAGGACAACGATGGTCGGCTGGCCTATACCAAGAAGAACGAACTCCTCTACCCGCACCACCCGTATGGCACGCAGACCACCATCGGCACGGGCGAGCATCTGAAGGACCCCAGCATGGAGAAGATCCATGCCTTCTTCGAGGCTTGGTATGCGCCCAACAACATGGCGGTGGTGCTGGCGGGCGACATCGATCACGACCGGACGATCGCGTTGGTGGACAAATACTTCGGCGGCTGGACCCGGCGCGAGGTGCCCCGCTTCGAACACGCCCCGGAGCGCCCGCTGAACGGGCCCGTGGTGGCGGAGGTCACCGGTCCGGATCGGGAGTGGGCCACGCTTTCATGGCGGTTCAAGGGGACCGGAAGCAGCGATCCGCTGATGCTCGAGTTGGTGGCCGGCCTGCTGAGCAATGGTCAGGCGGGCCTGTTCGACCTCAACCTGGTGCAAGCGCAGCGTGTTCTCGATGCCTCGGCCTACGCCATGGAACAGGCCGACCACAGCGAGTTCAACGTGCGCATCGAACCCCGTGACGGGCAGACACTGGAGCAGGCCCGCGACCTTGCCTTGGAGCAGATCCGGCAGCTGGCGGCCGGTGACTTCGATGACTGGCTCATCAGCGCCGTGGTGAACGACCTTAAGGTCCAGCGCATCCGCCAGTGGAGCGACAACAACGGACGGCGTGCCGCGGCCATGACCGATGCCTTCATTCTGCGCAAGGACTGGAAGGAGGTGCTGGCCGAGCACGACCGTATGGCCGCGATCACCAAGGACCAAGTGATGACCTTCGTGAAGGAACGGCTCGGAGCCGACCATGTCTGTGTCCTCAAGCGCTCCGGTGAGCGGACCGGCGTGCACAAGGTGACCAAACCCCGCATCACACCCATCGATATCAAGCGCGAGGGCAGAAGCGAATGGCGGCGTGCGTGGGAACAGGTCCCGAGCGCCGAACTGACCCCGGAGTTCATCGATCTCGCCTCCGCCATCGAATGGCGCGACCTGGGCAAGGGGATCGAGCTGGCCCGTGTGCACAACCCGTCCAACGAGCTGTTCAGTCTGCGATACATCCTGGACATGGGCACCGACCACGACAAGGCGATGGAGGTGGCCGTGAAGTACCTGCCCTACCTCGGCACCACCCGGTACACCGCGCCGGAGCTGCGCAAGGAGTTCTTCAAGCTGGGCCTGTCGCTGGATGTGTTCGTGGGCAACGACCGGTGCTACGTGACCCTCAGCGGTCTGGAGCGGAACCTGCGTCAGGGTGTGGTCATGCTCGAGCATGTGCTGGCCGAGTGCCGTCCCGATGCGGAAGCCCTGTCCGGGTTGATCGCGGACCTCCGCAAGGAGCGCCAGGACCAGGCCCGCAACAAGGGCGTGCTGCTTTCCGGCGCGCTCTTGAGCCAGGCCCGTTATGGTGCACGCTCTCCGTTCAACGATGTGCTCACCGACGCCGAACTGAACGCGTTGAAGGCGGAGGACCTGGTGGCCCGCCTCCACGGGCTCACCTCCTACAAGCACCGTGTGTTCCACTATGGAAGACAGGGTATCGACCAGGTGGAGGCCCTCTTGCGGGAGCTGCACCCCCCCCCCGCTGAACTGCGGGCGCTGCCTCCGGAGCGCGTGTATCCCGAAGTGCCGACCACCCGCAACGAGGTGCTCTTCGCCGAATACGACATGGTGCAGACCGAGATGCTGCTCGTGAGCAAAGCGGGCCCATTCGACGTGGAGAAGATGCCCTATGCGGCGCTGTTCAACGAGTACTTCGGCAGCGGTCTCAGCAGCATCGTGTTCCAGGAGATCCGTGAGTCGAAGGCGCTGGCCTACGGAGCGAACGCCAGCTATACCACGCCGGCCGAGAAGCATGAAGCGCACTATGTGCGCGCCTTCATCGGCACCCAGGCGGACAAATTGCCCGATGCGGTGGACGCGATGCTGCGCCTGATGAACGACATGCCCATGGCCGAGGCCCAGTTCGAGGGGGCCCGGACGGCCGCGCGCAAGGTGATCGCCAGCACCCGCATCACACGGGAGAACATCTACTGGCAGTGGGATGCGGCCCAACGACGTGGACTGGACACCGATGTCCGCAAGCTGGTGTACGACCGGATCCCGCACATCAGCCTGCAGGACCTGAAGGCCTTCTTCGACCGGGAGATCAAAGGGCGGCCGTACACCTACTGCGTCATCGGCAAAGAGAGCGCCATGGACATGAAGGCGCTCGAACGCCTTGGACCCGTGCGCAAACTGCAGCGCTCCGAGCTGTTCGGGTTCGAGGTGAACCCATGAGGCAGCGAAGTGCCCCGGATCGTTGTCCATGCCCTGAAGTCCATCCCATGAAGCACATCCTCCTCGCCGCGCTGTCGGTCGCGACCCTGAACGTTCATGCGCAGACCTTCTTCTATGTCGACCACATCACGGTGGCGCCCGCCACGCCCGCTCCACAAGACAACATCACCATCGCCCTCTCCGGAGGGCTGGCCAGCACGGGCGCCTATGTGGTCAGCGCTTCGGCCACGGTCACGGGCAACACCGTCTCACTGAACGTCGTGGCCGCCGACCCCGGAGGCTTCACCGTGATCGTGCCGCACACCGAACAGATCCCTGTGGGCCCCTTGCCGGCCGGCACCTACAGCATCGTGATCAACGGGACCTTTGTTGGCGACTTTGCTCCACAACCTGAGCACGTGTTCGTCGTCGCTGGCGGAGGCCTGCTCCCCGCCTGCGACAGTCTGGACATCCAGTCCGTGCAATGGGCGCCGTTCGACCCGGGAGCGCTGGAAGTGCTTGTGAGCAATGGCAGCAGTGAGCTGTTCAACTATCCGGCTTTCGTCCTGCTGGACGACCAGGGCGATACCCTGGCGGTGGAGCAAACGAACTACTTCGGGATCGGGGCGGGTGCGCAGATCCACACGCTCGCCGTGCATCCCCTGGCGCAGGTGCCCGCAGCACCCTTCCCGGCCACCCTGCACCTGTGGACCTGGTTCTACGACAGCCTGGCCTGTGAGCTGCCCGTGAACGTGGACCTGTGCCCGCCTGGTCCCTGCGTACCGGTGCAGGTGCATCTTGGCAACTTCGGAGGTGCCCTCGTCACCGGCCTGTTCGATTGGAACCTGCTGGATGGCGGCGGGAACACCGTGTTCTCCGGCACCTTGGAACTGGGCGCTGTGGATCTCGATTCCGCTGCGGTATGCCTGCCTCCCGGGACCTACAGCCTGACGATGGTGCAGCCTCAGCCCGTGGGCGGCCAGCTCCAGTACGGGGTGAGCGCTGGTCCACTGGGCACCTCGACCTTGTCGGAGCCCTTCGTGTCCGGCGGCACGGTGAACGAACTGCCGTTCACCCTTTACGAGGCCTGCATCAGCACGGGTCAGTCCGTGGCTTACCCTCACACGGGCGATGAGCTCAACGTGCACCAGGAGGTGGGACGTGTGGTGGTAAGCGCTCCGGAGCCGCTGGGCCTGGTGGAGCTGCTCGACATGCGTGGCCGGCTGTGCGCACAGGTCCCGGAGGCCGGCACCCGATGTGTGCTGACGACCGATGGTGTTTCTGCCGGGGTGCATCTGGTGCGGGTCGTGGGCCACGGCGTGGTGCGCACCCAGCGCGTCGTGATCCCCTGAGCAGCGCAATTGCGACCTTCGGCCCATGAGCGTGGAGGTGCACGAGATCACGGCCGGGATCATCAACATCGGCGACGAGCTACTGATCGGTCAGACGATCAACACCAACGCTTCGTGGCTGGGCGAACAGCTGTCCCTCCAGGGCATCAGGCCGGTGGAGGTGCGCACCATCGGCGATGACCGGGAGCAGATCCTGAGCGCGCTGGGCGGGGCCACCGCGGATGTGGTGCTGATCACCGGTGGGCTGGGCCCCACCAAGGACGACATCACCAAGCACACCTTGTGCGCCTTCTTCGGCACCGGACTGACCCGACGACCGGATGTGGAGGCCCGCATCGAGGCCCTGTTCGCCCGGATGGGCCGACCGCTGCTTGACATGAACCGTTCGCAGGCGGACCTGCCGGAAACATGCACGGTGATCCCCAACCTGAACGGCACGGCCAGTGGCATGTGGTTCGAGCAACGGCGGGATGACCGGAGCACACCGCGTGTGTTCGTCAGCCTGCCCGGTGTGCCCTACGAGCTGAAGGCGATGATGGCGGACGAAGTGCTGCCCCGGCTGCACGCGATCTTCTCCCCGCCGGTGATCGTGCACCGCACACTGCTCACCACCGGAGCGGGGGAGAGCCAGGTGGCCACCCGGATCGCGGCCTGGGAGGAGGGGCTGGATGGAACGGGCATCAAGCTGGCCTACCTCCCGAGCCCGGGCCTGGTGAAGCTGCGGCTGAGCACCTATGCCAACCGTGATGCCCATGAGGCCCGTGAACGGGTGGACCGCAAGGCGGAGGAACTGCGCACCCTGATCCCCGACCTGGTGTTCGGTGAAGGGACGACCCGCCTGGAGGAAGTGGTGGGAGGGCTGTTGCGCCAAGCAGGCCAAACGCTGAGCCTGGCGGAGAGCTGCACCGGGGGCTACCTCAGCCACCTGATCACCAGCGTGCCGGGCAGCTCCGCCTACTACATCGGCGGCGTGGTGAGCTACGCGAACGCCGTGAAGATGGAGGAACTGGGGATCCCGGCGGGGATGCTCGAACTGAACGGTGCGGTGAGCCGGCCTGTGGTGGAACAGATGGCCTCCGGTGTCCGGCAGGCCTTGCGGACGGACTGGAGCATCGCGCTGAGCGGTGTGGCCGGTCCGGACGGAGGCACGCCCGAAAAACCCGTCGGTACGGTGTGGATCGCGGTGGCAGGCCCCGATGGCGTGCGCTCCGCCATGGTCCTGTTCCCGGGCAGCCGCGATCTGGTGATCAAGCGCAGCGCGATCGCCGCACTGAACATGCTGCGCAAACGGCTGCTGCGGGCCGAGCCCTGAGCGGACCTACACCACAGGCTTCCGCACCACCATGCTGTATCCCAACGCGTACGGCCCTTTGGTGCGTTCGCGGTTCCGCCGCGGCCATCCGGTGGCGATCACCACGCGCGCGAAGGCCCAGTACACCCGGTTCATGATCCCTACGGGGAAGAACTTGTTCACGCAGTCCATCAGCACATCGGCATGGCCTCCATAAGCCAGGATGTGGCGTGTTTCCAGCCCGGCGTCCTTGGCCAGATGCTTCAGGGAGAACTCCGAGAAGTGCATGTACTCATGCGGATACTCGCCCATCCAGTAGGCGAACGGCGCCGTGATCACCAAATGGCCGCCAGGCTTGAGAATGCGCCTCAGTTCGGCCAGGAAGACATGCGGCCGCGTGATGTGCACCAGCATGTCCGAGGCCAGGATCGAGTCGAAGTGATCGTCGGGGAAGGGCAGGCGCGGCTCGGCGTTGAGGTCGATGAAGTGGTCGAGCACGTCCTTGGCGTGGGGGCTGCCCGCCCAGTCCACACACACCACCTCGGTGGACTTGGGCTTGTACAGCTCGTAATAGGGCACCGGTCCACAGCCCACGTCCAGCACACGGCCGGTGATGTGCTGCTCGATCAGCGGCAGGTAATGGGCGTGCTGGAGCTCCGCGATGTAAAGGGAGCCTCCGAAGATGCCACGTCGGTTCGTGACGAAGCGTCCCGACCTCGGATCGCGAACGATCCGGGAGGGGCGCCATTTCTCAGGGTCGCGCATGAAGGTGCCGCGGTCCGGAGCACCGGCGGGCGGTGCGAAGATATCGGGCCGCCCCGTCCGCCCAAGCCCTTCAGGCCCGGCGGGTCACCAGCACGTACCCCAGGGAATAGGTCTCCCGGGTCCGCTCGCGGTCGCGCCTCAGCCAGCCTGAGAAGTCCAGGATCCGCACCAGGCCGGTGAACAGACGATGCCCGATCCCTGTCGGGAACATCTTGTTCAGGGTGTCCATCAACACATCAGCCTGCCCGCCATAGGACCGCAGGACCTGCACCTGCTGGCCCGACCGGGCACAGAGCTCCTCCAAGGCGAACCGGCTGGGGTGGAAGAAGTCGTTCGGGTACTCGCAGAGCCAATAAATGAAGGGCGTGGTGAGCACCAGGCGCCCCCCAGGCCGCAGCACCCTGCTGATCTCGCGCATCAGCGCCCAAGGGTCGCGCACATGGGCGATGACGTCGGTGAGCAGCACCGCATCAAAGGCGGCATCGGGGAAGGGGAGCGGTCGATCGATGTCGGCCACCACGTCCACCACGGCCCGCACGCGCTCATCGGTGCTGCGGTCCACGCAGGTCACCGAAGTGGCCTTGGGGCGATAGACCTCGTAGTAGGGAGCAGTGCCGCAGCCCAGGTCGAGCACGTCGCCGGCCACATAGGTCTGGATCATGGGCACGTACTCCACGCACTGGAGGTCAGCGATGTAATGCGATCCTGCCCACACCCGGGTCCGGTCGACCCGGAAACGGCCGCTCCGTGGGTCCTTGACGAGCCTCGAAGGGCTCCATTGATCGGGGTGGCGCATTGCCAAGGCGCTGGGAACGCGGGAGTTGAACGTTCGACCAGCCTTGTAGGTTCCGGGATCCGGAACGAGGGAAAGATCCCTATATTTGCGCCCCCGAAACCGCGAACGCCATGTCCAAGGTCTGCCAGATCACCGGCAAGCATGTGATCACCGGTCACAAGGTGAGCCACTCGAACGTGAAGACGAAGCGCACCTTCGCGCCGAACCTTCAGGACAAGCGCTATTTCGTGCCGGATGAGAAGAAGTGGGTCACCATTCGCGTGAGCGCGGCCGGCATGCGCACGATCGACAAGCTGGGCATCACCGAGGCCCTCAAGCGCGCCCGCGCCAAAGGCTACTACACGGCCTGATCGGTCCATAACCAACGAAGCATCCAGTCATGGCCAAGAAAGGGAACCGCGTACAGGTGATCCTGGAGTGCACCGAGCACAAGACCTCGGGCCAGCCGGGCACGTCCCGCTACATCACCACCAAGAACCGGAAGAACACCACCGAGCGCATGGAGTTGAAGAAGTACAATCCCATCCTGCGCCGGATGACCGTTCATAAAGAGATCAAGTAACCAGCGCTGCGGCGCGTGAGACATGGCAAAGAAGGTCGTTGCTACCCTGAAGAAAGCGGACGCCAAGGTGTTCACCAAGGTCATCCGCATGGTGAAGAACGCCAAGTCCGGGGGCTATCAGTTCCAGGAATCGGTGATGCCCGCCGACGAGGCGGACAAGTTCCTCGCCCAGAAGAAGTGACACACCGCTCCGGCGGACGTGCAAAGGCCTGCGCCTCCCGGCTCGGGCCTTTGTGCATAAGGGCATGACCATGGCGTTCTTCGGACTATTCGGCAAGGACAAAGCGCAGGCACCGGCCGAGCGCGCGGCCCTGAGCGCGGGTCTCGAGCGCTCGCGCGGCGGACTGCTGGGCAAACTCGGGCGCATGCTGGTGGGCCGCACCACCGTGGACGATGCCGTCCTCGACGACCTGGAGGAGGTGCTCGTGAGCAGCGATGTGGGGGTGGAGACCACCCTGACCATCATCCGCCGTGTGCAGGAGCGGGTGGCCCGCGACAAGTACATGGGCACCGACGAACTGGACCGCATCCTTCGGGAGGAGATCATCGACCTGATGAAGGACCCCCCGCCGGTGCGACCGGAGACCAAGCCCTACGTGATCATGGTGGTGGGCGTGAACGGTGTGGGCAAGACCACGACCATCGGCAAGCTGGCCCACCGGTTGAAGAAGAGCGGACTGAGCGTGATCCTGGGCGCCGCCGACACCTTCCGCGCGGCTGCGGTGGACCAGCTGCGCATCTGGAGCGAACGGGTGGGCGTGCCCATGGTGACCCAAGGCATGGGCGCCGATCCGGCGGCCGTGGCCTACGATGCGGTGGAGAGCGCCAAGGCCCGGGGCGCCGATGTGGTCATCATCGACACCGCCGGTCGCCTGCACAACAAGGTGAACCTGATGAACGAGCTTTCCAAGGTGCGCAACGTGATGCGCAAAGTGGGGCCCGATGCGCCCCATGAGGTGCTGCTCGTGCTGGACGCCAGCACCGGGCAGAACGCCATCGAGCAGGCCCGGCAGTTCACCAAGGCCACCGATGTCACCGCACTGGCGCTCACCAAGATCGATGGTACGGCCAAAGGGGGGGTGGCCATCGGCATCAGCCACGAGTTCCAGGTGCCGATCCGCTATCTGGGGATCGGGGAAGGCATCGATGACCTTCAGGAGTTCGACAGGCGAACCTTCGTGGAAGGTCTCTTCGCACGGGATTGAAGGGCGCGGATCACACCGCCCTGCGCTCGCCGGAGCCTTCGTCGCCCGACATCTCGATGTCCATCTTCACACCGAGCAGTTCGGCGAAGTAGCTGCTTGACTCCAGCATGAACTCGTCATCCTCCTCCACCACCCAGATGATGCGCACCGGGGTGCCCATGACCTGGGCCTCGCGCACACGGCCCAGCAGAATGTAGAGGGCTTTGAGCGAGGAGGAGTTGAAGTAGGTGAGCGCGATGCGCAGGGTCAGCGGACCCCGGTTCACCGACAGGAAGATGTCCAGCCACTGGATGATCGGCTGGTAGAACTCCTGGGCATGCTCGGGGATCGAAACACCGGTGATCGAACAATGGCCGGCCGCAGGCTCGAAGTGCACTTCGGGCGTGGTGCGGGTGGCGGGGAGATGGAGCGTGTGCATCGCGCGGGGTTCAGGAACGGAGAAGCGTGGTCACCTGGCTGGTGCACCGGTACACCCCATCGGGCTCCGGGCGGACATTCGCGGTGATGCGGTTGCCCACTTTGCGGGCGATCTGCAGCATGCCCAGGCCGGCACCGCCTTTCTCGCCGAAGGCGGGGTCCTGCAGCTGCTGCTTGAAGGCCTCGGCGATCTGCTCGGAGGACATGCTCTGGATGGAGGCCACGATGGAGAGCAGGCGCTCGGCATCCGCCTTGTCCGCAAGGTTGCTGATCTCGATCACCAGCTCGGGGCCCTGGATGCGCCATTGGAAGGAGACGCTTCCGGCCGAGCAGTAGCGCTGCGCGTTGTCGAGCAGCTCCACGGCCACGCCGAAGAGCTTCTTGAGGTCGCCGCGGGAGCCCAGGTTGGTGAGGGCGATGGCCATCAGCAGGTCGGTGAGCTGCACGCGCACCTCGCTGTTGAGCAGGCCTTCGTACCGGATGAGGTTGCTGTTGGGGGCGTTCATCGCAGCCGCTTGAACGCCACCCGGTCCCGGAGGGTTACGCGGCCGGCAGGGCCAGCTCCACGGTGGTGCCTCCTGCTCCGCTGTGGATCATGGCTTTGGCATGCAGCAGCCGCATGCACTCGGAGATGATCACATAGCCCAGGCCGAGGGCCGTGCCACCGGCCCGTCCGTGCCCTTCGTCCTTGCCCTCCAGCTCCTTGCGGATGCGGTCCAATTGTTCGGGGCTCATCCCGATGCCATTGTCGCTGACGCGCAGCACGATGCCCTGCCCCTCCGCCAGGTCGAGCGTGATCCGCCCGGCACGCCCATGCACCACGGCGTTCATCAGCAGGTTGTTGAGCACGATGGCCAGGACGTCGGGGTCGGTGGTCACCTGCGTGCCTTCGGGCACCGCGTTCCGCAGGTCGATGGTGCCGCTCAGTTCGGTGATGCGGTCGATCGCCGCGCCCACGAAGTTCCGGAGGTCCACCATCACCCGGCGGTCGGGATCCTCCACATGGCGCGATCGGACCCAGCCGAGCAGGTCGCTGGCGTTGGTGAAGAGCTTGCGGGTGGCGCCCTCCAGGTCCTGAAGGGTCAGACCGAGCTCCCCGGGGTCCTCGTGCCGCTCCTGCATCATGCGGGCATCGCGGGCCACGCGCGACACGAACCGCAGCGGGTGCACCAGGTCGTGCGCGATGATGGCGATGAGCTTTTCCTGGTGGTGAAGGGCCGCCTTGAGGTCGTCGTTGGCTTCGGAAAGCGCCTGGGTCCTCGCCTTCACCAGGGTTCCCAACCGGGCATTGGCCGCTCGCAGGCGCAGGAGGTTCCAGCGGTGCAGGGCCAGGCCGACCAGGGCGCCGAGGCCCACGAATCCCAGGCCCGCCCACCAGGTGCGGTACCACGGGAAGGGCACGGAAAGGAGTACGGCGAAGGCCTCGGGCTCGCCACGCAGCGGTCCGCCCACCTTGCGCACCACCAACCGCGTTTCCCCGGGGGGCAGCAGGCCGAGGCGCACCTCATCGCGATCACTGGGGAGCAGTGTCCAGTCCTCCTGCAAGCCTTCCAACCGCAGCTCGAGCTGCACCTGGGAACTGTTCCCCCAGTGGGCGATGGCGTACTGAAGCACCACCTCGCCATGGTCCGCAGGCAACCGCACACGGTCGTTCAAAGGCACGACCGCACCGTCCACCCGAAGTGCGGTGGCTTGGAGGCGTGCCGCAGGCCACGGGTCCGGCACGGAGGCCGGGTCGAAGCGCACGAGACCGCGCATCGATGGAAAGGAAAGATCGCCGGTGGAAAGAGCGAGGTAGGCGGGCATGCAGCCCCCGTTGAGCTCGGAGCCCATCAGCCCGTCCTCCTCGTCGAAGCGGCCCATGAAGGGGCGTTGCGTGCTGTCCGCCACCCAGGCCGCCAGGTCCCGCCACGTCGTCCGCAGCAGACCGTTGTTGGTGGGGATCCAAAGCCCGTCGCGCTGGTCGGGGGCGAAGGCGTGCGTGTGCAGCAACGCACCGCGTTCATCCAAGGGCAGGCGGCGTAGCGATCGCCCGTCATGCACAAAGGCCCCCTGCCCATAGGTGCCGATGAGCATCCGGTCACCCCAGCGGTGCAGGGCCCGCACGCAGGTGCCTGCAAGTCCCGCGACAGGCACGAGTCGTTGAACGGGATCCGTGCCCAGGATGAAGGCGCCGCCGCAGGTGCCGAACCACCAACGCCCATCAGCCGCGCGGCAGAGCGTGATCGGATCGCCGCTCGAAGCGGGGCCGTCGAACACCACGGACCAGTGGATGCTGTCGTCCTCCACCCGGCCGAAGGCCGATCGGCTCACGACCCAGAGCGTATCGTTCTCCAACACCATGGTGGTGCGCACACCCGGGCCGTTGGCCACGGAGGCCGACCGGCCGGTGGCGGGGTCGTACCGCTCGATGCCGCCCTGGCGCGTGAGGTACAGGCCTCCCGAACGGTCACGGGCCAGGGAGAAGGGGTCGAGCCGCTTCAATGGCGCGGTGGCCGGTGCGCATCCTGTGGAGTCGAGCAGCACACCCGCTCCCTGGTGGTCCACCGTGAAGGTGAGCCCGCCCGGCAGCTCGGCCTGGCCGTAGAACGAGCTCCCTCCCACGAGCGAGGGGTCCGAGCAGGACCAGGTGCCGAACCACTGCCGACGATGGAGGAATACTCCTTGAGTGACCGTGGAGGTGGCGAGCACGGCAGCCGCTTCATCGAACAGCATTTGGGTGATGTCCGCCCGAGGCGGCAGGGTCACGTCGATCGGGGTTCCCCGCAGCACGGGTGCGGAGTTCGACGCGTCCTCGCGATAGATCCGGATGTGGTCGTCAACCAGATGCAGGACGAATGGCTTGCCGGGTTGCTCGAACCAGCGCCCGCCCGGCGGAAGCGCGGGGTCGAGGGCAACGGGGTGCATCCTACCGGTAGCGGGATCGAACCGGGAGAGCGCTCCGTTCGGGCCTACAACGTGGGCTCCGGAAGGCAGGGAGAACAGCGCGATGGGCGGAGCGGGCAGTTCCGTGGTACCGACCTGGACGGTGTCCTCCCACCACGAGAGCCGACGGCCTTGAAGCAGCAGCCACGAGAGGCTGTCCTGTGCGCAGGTCCTTACACCCGACCAGCCGTTCTGTGTGGCGATGCGCAGCAGGAAGAGCAGCTGGCGCTCGGTCGGCATCGTGCCGGTGGGGTGGGGCGGGGCGGAACCTGCCGTGTCGAGGGCCACGGGGCCGTCGTCCTCCAGCCGGTGCATGGCACCGGACGCTCCGATGGTGAGCAAACGGCCTGTGGAGGTCCGCAGCAAGTGCACCTGCTGGCGCGGTGCGGTGGCTCCGCTCAGCGGAACGGCGCGCATGAACCGGCCATCGCAGCGCGCCAGGCCCCCTTGGGTGGTGAGCCAGAGGAAGCCGTGCCCATCCCAGGCCATGTCGCCCACGCTGCTTTGGGGCAGGCCGTTCCTGTTGGTGAAGTGCCGCCACTCGGCGTAGCGCTGGGCACATGCGTTCTGCGCCGGCCCGAGGGTGAGCAGCAGGGCCGGGAGGCTGAACAGCCACCGCGCGGCCATCAGTGCACGGCCTTGCGATGCAATTGCACCACGGTCTGCAGATCCAGGATGTTGTTCACGCCGAGCTTCTCGTAGATCCGGATCTTGTAGGGGCCTATGGTGGAGACCCCCAGTCCGAGCTTCTCGGCCACATCCTTCACGCCTGCTCCGGTGAGCAGGTGGTCCAGTACCATGAGCTCCCGGGCCGAGAGCCGCTCCAAGGGGTTGACGTCCACCTCCACGTTATTGCTCGCCCGCGCGGCGCGAAGGGCGAGGTCCGGATTCAAGTACGCCCGTCCGGCAAGCACGGCGTTCACCGCGGTCACCACGTCGTCCTCGGCGGCCTCCTTGCTCACGTAGCCCATGGCCCCCATTTTAATGGTCTTGGCACCATGGATCCGGGCGGGGTTCATGGAGTACACCAGCACGGGGGGCTGCAGAGGGTCGCTGCACAGCTTGGGCAGGATGTCCATGCCATTGCCGTCCGGGAACTGAAGGTCCAGCACCAGCAGGTCGGGCCGGGGTGCCCGAGCCAGCCGCTCGCGAAGGGCGGCCAGATCGGCCACCTCCTCCACCTTCACCTGGGGCAGGCGTAGGGCCATGAGGTTCTTGAAGCCGCGCCGCACGATCGTATGATCGTCGGCGATAAGGATGAGGGGATGGGCCTTGGACATGGTCCGTGCAAGGTATGGTGGTGAAGGCCCGTCGCCAATGCCGGCGCGCATCCGGCATACCTTCGCCGCTCCCGCGCCGGGAACGAACCCGCATGAAGGCCCGCACCCGCAAGCCCACCAAGGTCAACGTCGTCACCCTGGGCTGCTCGAAGAACACCTTCGACAGCGAGGTGATGATGGCCCAGTTGCGCGCCAACGGCATCGCCGTGGAGCACGAGGCCCGGCCCGACGGGCACAACGTGGTGGTGATCAACACCTGCGGCTTCATCGAGAACGCCAAGCAGGAGAGCATCGACACCATCCTGGGCTGGGCGGCGGCCAAGGACCGCGGCGAGGTGGAGAAAGTGTACGTCACCGGATGCCTCAGCCAGCGCTATGCGCCGGAGCTGAAGGAGGGCATCCCGCAGGTGGACGCCTGGTTCGGTACACGCGACCTGCCCCGCCTGCTGAAGACCCTGAAGGCCGACTACAAGCACGAGCTGGTGGGCGAACGGCTGCTGACCACCCCGGCGCACTTCGCCTACTTCAAGATCAGCGAGGGCTGCGACCGGAAGTGCTCCTTCTGCGCCATCCCCCTGATGCGCGGCAGGCACGTGAGCACCCCGATGGAGCAGCTCGTCGCCCAGGCGAAGGGGCTCGCGGCGCAGGGGGTGAAGGAGCTCATGCTCATCGCTCAGGACCTGACGTACTACGGCCTGGACCTCTACGGCAAGCGCAACCTGGCCGACCTGCTCGCTCGGCTCAGCGACGTGGAGGGCATCGACTGGATCCGCCTGCACTACGCTTTCCCCAGCGGTTTCCCCATGGAGGTGCTCGATGTGATGCGCGAGCGCCCGAACATCTGCAACTACCTGGACATGCCGCTGCAGCACGGCAGCACGCGCATGCTCACCCGCATGCGGCGCGGCATCACGCAGGAGAAGACCGAGGCGTTGGTGGACAGCATCCGCGGCACCGTGCCCGGCATCGCCATCCGCACCACCCTGATCGCCGGCTTCCCGGGAGAGACCGAGGACGACCACGCCGACAACCTGCGCTGGATCGAGCGCATGCGCTTCGACCGGCTGGGCTGCTTCACGTACAGCCACGAGGAGGACACCCACGCCCACACCATGGCCGACGATGTGCCCGCCGACGTGAAGGAACAACGCGCCCAGGAGGTGATGGAACTGCAGGCCGGCATCAGCCTGGAGCTGAACCAGGCCAAGGTGGGCCGGACCTACCGCGTGCTGGTGGACAAGGCCGAAGGCGGCCACTACATCGCCCGCACCGAGTTCGACAGCCCCGAGGTGGACAACGAGGTGCTGATCCCCACCGCGTCAGGCCACCTGCGCATCGGCGACTTCGCCGAGGTGAAGATCACGGCGGCGCGGGAGCACCACCTGGAGGCGGTGCCGGTCTAATCGTCTTGCTCCGATCCGCCGCCGGCCAGCCCGCTGAAGTAGCCGGTGAGGGCCACACGCTGGTCCATGGAAAGGCGCGCGTCACCATGGGTCCAGGTGTACTCGGTGAGCGGCATCTCCTCCTTCTTGATCATCTCGATGGCCTCGTCGGCCACGTGGGCGCGGTCATCGGCCGCGTAGCTGCCCCAGCTGGAGGCATCGAAGTGTTCCCGGCCTTCATCGATGTGGTGCTGCAGCCACCAGTTCACCGGTGTGAGGGCCGCGTACCAGGGATAGCGGGGCTGGCCGCTGTGGCAGTCGTAACACGCTGTGCGCAATAGCTGCTCCACCTCGGCGGAAGGCGAGGTGAGCGCGATCAGGTCGCGAGCGGGGTCCACGGGCTCCGCGGTGCGGGCGGGGCGGATGAACTGGGCGACCAGAAAGAGGGCGGCGAACGCCAGTAGGAAACGGTTGCGCATGTGCGGAGCGGATGCGGTGGAGCGGGCGAACACCGGTAAATGTAAAGGGAGGCGTGCATCCCTCGGCCGGAAGAACGAAGCGCCCGGCGGGAGGACCACCGGGCGCTTCAGGTACGTTCTGCCACGCTACCCGACGCACTGCCCGTTCACACAGCTGAAGCCGGGCTTTACGGCAACTGCTGGGTGCGCACGGCGGTGGGCAAGGTTCCGCCCACGGTCACAAGGATCGGGTCGCGGTCGTTGTTGGCCCCGGTGTACCTCACCTGCCCGTTCAGGTTCACATCCTCGGGGTGATAACCGGTGGTGGTGCCGGTGGGCAGGGCACCGCCGATCCGGACCAGGATCGGGTCGCGGTCGTTGGCTCCACCCGCGTACTTCACCTGGCCGTTGAAGGTCACATCTCCGCACCACAACAGTTGGAGCGCGCCCTCCACGCGGCAGGCGTTGGTGCCATAGGTGGACGTGCTGCTCTGCGTGAGGTCCACGCTCACGGGTGTCGGCGTCAGGGCCACACTATTGGCCGTCATCACACCAAGGTGGTTGCGGTGCCGGATGGCGACGTGGTGCTCGCCGGGGGGCAGCGTGAAGCTCACGGGGGAAAGGCCGTCCGTGTCCACCACATCACCGTCGCGCTGCACCAGGGCGGACCGTGATGCCACGATCACCGAGGGGTCCGCCGTGGCGCGCAGCTCCAGCAGCACCCAGTCCACGATGGCATTGCTGCCGGTCACGGCGAGGACGGCCGGACCGGTCGACTCGCCTCCACCGCCGCCGGAATGGACGTAGCCCAGGCCCGCATAGGGCTCCGTGGTGGGCACGAGGCCGAGCGCGCGCATGCCATCGTTCATCAGTCCGGTCCCGGGGTCGAACGGCCCCTCCAAAAGGACACGGGCCGCCACGCGCACCTGGCATCCTTCGTCCACCTGCCCGTCACAGTCGTTGTCCATGCCATCACACACTTCGGTGCTGCCTTCGCTCTGGTAGCCGTCCGCCGTAACGAACATCACCGGGTCCTCCGGCGCTGTGGAGTAGATGAGGTAGCTCTCCGCGAAGAGCGGGACATCGTTCGGAGTGATGGTGATGCTGAAGCAGCCGTCGCCGAGGCACACCGGGAGCTCGCCGATGCCTTCAGTTTCCGCCGGCAGGGCCAGGTCACCTTCGATCACGGTCCCGGCCTGCTGGATCACGTAGTGCGCGGTGCCCACGTCGTTGACGTCGTCCGTCAGCACCACCAAGGTGAACCCGGTGTGCGCCGCCGGGTCGCTGTCGTCGCAGTCGCCGCCGATCGCCACCGCATCCGCCGGTGGGGTGCAGGCGATGCCGAGCGAAGAGGTTCCGTATCCGTCGCCATCGGTGTCCGTGAACCACTCCTGGGCCTGCGTGCAGGGACCCGGGCAGGTGGCGGCCGGGTCGTAGTTGCACGCAGTGGCCTCCATGCAGCCCACGTTGGTGAGGCAGGGTGTTCCGCGACAACCGCAGCGTTCATTGAGCAGCGCCAGCGCGGCATCGGCGTCGTACTGGAAGAGGCCGGTGTAGGGCAGTTCGTCCACACCGCCGTAGATCATCCGCGCGGAGCGGTCGGGACAGATCATGATCAGCGTGGGCACGAAGCCATTGTACACGCCCAAGGCGCCGAACTGCTGCGCGATGGCGGCACCGCCGCTGTTGATCACCGGCCAGTCCATGGTGGCCAGGAAGGGGGCGAGCGACCCGGTCGCGGTGGCGGTGTCCTCGATCTCCACACTGATGATGCGGATGAGGTCGAGGCTGTCCGGTCCCATGTGCGCCTGCCAGTCCTGCAGCAGGCCCGCATTGTTCATCTGGTTGCTCGGCGGGCACCAGGTGGTGAAGAGGTCGAGCACCACGGTCTTCCCTTGGGCGAGCAGGGCGAAGAGGTTCACCGGGTCGCCGTTGACATCGGTGGCGGTGAAGTCGGTGGCGAAGGTCTCGCTGCCGTCGGCGATGCTGCCCTGGGCGCAGCTGCCATCATCGCACACGGCGCCGGGGTCGTAGTTGCAGGCCATGGGGTTGGTGCAGCCGCTCTGGAAGGCGGTGGTGGTGCCGTCGATGAAGCCGTCGCAGTTGTTGTCGACCCCATCGCAGACCTCGGCCGCGCCGGGGTTCACGGCCGCGTCACCGTCATCGCAATCGCCGCCGGAGTTGATCATGCCGGGGATCGCGACGCAGCTGTGGATCGCGCTGGACTGATCGCCGAAGCCGTCGCCATCGGCATCGGTGTACCAGAGGAAGTCCTCGTCGATCAGGCCGTCGCAGTCGTTGTCCACCCCGTCGCAGAGCTCGTTCGGGCAGCTGGATCCGCAGTCGCCATCGTCCTCACCCAGGGCGGCGCAGGTGAAGTCGATGAAGTTGCCGTTCCAGTCGAACGACCCATCATCGCAGAATCCATCGCCCACCCATTCCGCCGGGGCGCAGTGGCCGAAGCAGTCCTCGATCTCGCCCGGCGGACAGCCGCCCTGCTGGAAGCCCTGGCAGTCGCAGTTCACGGTGATGCGGTCGTTCACCGTGCCCGGATCGCCATCGTCGCAGGCCGCCCCCACGATGGTGAGCGCATCGTTGGTGTCGTCGCAATCGCCGCCGGTGGTGATGCGGCCCGCCACGGGGGTGCAGCTGAAGACCACGGAGGCCGGGTCGCCGAAGCCGTCATCGTCCGCATCGATGAACCAGAAGAAGTCCTCGTCCGTGGTGCCGTCGCAGTCGTTGTCGCGCCCGTCGCAGAGCTCGGGCGCCCCGGGGAACACGGTGTTCCGCGCATCGTCGCAATCGCCGGTCTGGGCGGCCGTGCCAGGCGGTTGCGTGCAGCTGGTGACCGGTTCGGCACCTGCGGCGCCGAAGCCGTCGCCGTCCGCATCGGTGTACCACTGGAAGTCCTCGTCCAGGAGCCCGTCGCAGTCGTTGTCGAGGCCATCACAGGCCTCCGGCTGACCGGGGTGGATGGCCGGGTCGCTGTCGTCGCAGTCGCCGAACTGGGCGGAATAGCCCGCGGGGGCGGTGCAGGCCTGCACAACGAACAGGTCGGTGCCCCAGCCGTCCTCGTCCTCGTCCAGGAACCAGAACGCGCCGTCCTGGTCGTCCACCACGCCGTTGCAGTCGTTGTCAAGGCCGTCCGCGTCAATACATGGATCGCTCGCGCCGGGATTGATGGCCGCGTTGGTGTCGTCGCAATCGCCCGGCTGCTGGCTGAAGGTGCCTCCGGGCGGAACGCAGAAGACCTGTTCGGTGCCGAGCGCACCCCAGCCATCGCCGTCCGCATCCGCGTACCAGATGAAGTCCTCGTCCACCTCGCCGTCGCAGTCGTTGTCCAGCCCGTCGCAGGTCTCCGCCATCACCGTCAAGGGGCCGAAGAAGCCCAGGTCGGTGCCGAAGGGGATGTACGTGGTCCCGCCGCTGGTGATCATGCCGAGGTAGGACTCGTAGTGAAGGGGGATGGTGGCGTTGCTGAAGGTGATGGAGGCGCAGCCGGGCACGGTGCAGAAGTTCACCACGGCGGCCGACGTGGACCCGGTCGACGGTGAGGGGGCGATGGTGTACGTGGCGTCGATCACCGTATCCACGCCGATGACGACCAGTGCGTCCACAGTGCCCGTGCTCTCGAAGTCGGCCGCGGGCACGATGACCTGGATGGCGCCTCCCGTGCAGCAACTGCCGTCATCACAGGCTGCAGCAGGGTTGTAGTTGACGGCGGAGGGATCCGTGCAGCCCTGGACCGGTGTGCCGATGGTGAAGCTGAACGCTCCGTCCGCGATGGCGCCCGAGGCAACAATGACACCGCCGTCAAGCACGGTGAAGGTGCCGTTCTCCGGGAGCGATCCCGCGTCCAGCACCGTACCGGTGTAGCAACCGGGCACGGTGCAGAAGGTGAACGCATCGCCGGTGCCCTGCGCCTGCGCGATCCCGGTGCCGTTCACCAACGCATACTGCGCGTCCGCTCCGGCCGGTGTGCTCAGGCTCACGGTCAGTTCGGCGCAGGGGACGCACTGTGCAAGGAGGTCCTGGTAGGCGCCGTGCACGTCCAGCTTGCCGCCGGTGATGGTGATGGCGTTGCCGCCGGGGAAGGGTGACACGCCGCTCAGGATGGCCTGCTTCACCTGCTGGGCGGTGGCCTCGGGAGCGCTGGTGATGCCCTGTGCGAAGGTCACGCAATCGTTGCTGTACAGCAGGGCCACCGCGCCGGCCACGGCCGGGATCGCGAACGAGTTCCCATCAATGGAGACGTAGCCATTGCCAAGGTCCGTGGTGAGGATGTCGAGGCCGGGAGCCAGCAGGTGCACGGTGTTGTCGCCCACGGCGAAGGGCACCTCGTTCTGCGGACCGTAGCTGGTCACCACGATGTTGTTGTCGTGCGGGCAGGTGGCCGGATAGTCGTCCACCACATCGATGTCCGTGGGGTCGTTGGGCCCGCTGGTCACCATCAGGATCCCCGCCGCGCCGAGGGCCTCGAAAAGCGGTTCGCCAAAGCCGCAGTCAGCTCCGGGGACACCCCAGGAGACGGTGACCGCCACGATCATGCGCCCCTGGCTGCCGTTGCTCTGGTTGAAGATCGTGCGCTGGTCGAGGCAGAACTCGAACTGGCTGATCACGTCACCCAGATCGTTCCCTGAGGCCGTGCTGACCAGGTCCACATCCCAGTTCACACCGCTGATCCCGGTACCGTTGTTGCCGACGGCGCCCACGACCCCGGCCACCTGGGTGCCATGCTCCTCGCTCCCGAAGACATCCACTGCGATGTTGTCCTCCAGGTCGGGGTGGCTGCCCTGGACGCCGGTGTCGATGATGCCCACGGCGATCCGCTTGCCGTCGGCGGTGCTGCCTCCGGTGGTGATGGACCAGGTCGGCTCCACGTTCATGGCGGCCAGATGCCATTGCGCACCGTACTGCGGGTCGTTCGGTTGGGCGCGGCGCTGCACCAGGTAGTTGAGCGAGACGGCCTCCACACCGGGCACTCCGGCCACGATGCGTGCCAGCTCCCGGTCGTCGGTCCCGGCCCCTTGCAGGATCAGCTTGTGGTAGCGCGACCTCGCTCCAAGGGGCTGCGCCTCCTTCTGCACGACGTCCGCGGGCAGTCGCTTGGCCAGTTCGTTCCGGACATCGGCGATGCTGGCCTCCCTGCCGAGCCGCACCAGCACTTCGCCGGGTCGCCAGGCCTGTTGAGCGAATGACTGGAGCGTGTACGCGATGGAGAGGAGGAGAAGGATCGTGCGGAGCATGGTGTGCGGCTTTTCTCGCCGCGCCGCCAAGTTCCCTCGACCGCACGAGGTGGCGTGCGACCAGGGGGTCAACCTTTGTTAGCGATCCTGCGCAGGCCCAACGGGGCTGCACGGGTGGAACACCCGGCCGCACCGGCCGGCAAAAGGACGACGCCCCTGCTCTTCAGCGTTTCTCCAGCTCCAGCACCACGGCCACCGCATTGCGGTCCGCCGGCCCGGCGGCGCCGATGGTCTCTCCATCGGTGAAGCGCACGCCGGTGCTCAGCTCGGCGCCCAGCACATCCTGCAGCTTGGCCGCCAGGCCGCGGGCCGCACTGGCCTTCAACTGCTCGTTGAGCCTGCGGTAGTCCACCGGCTGGTTGTACACCACCACGGCCATCACGTCCACCGTGCCCACCTCGTCGGCCTCCAGGCTGTGGTCGCTGGGGAAGAGGCGTGTACCGGTGATGCCGCAATAGGGCGAGTGCTTCTCCGTGTACGGGAACAGCACATAGCTGCTGCCATCCGTCTCCTCGCCGAAGAGGTAGGTGTAGCACTCGGTGTTGTTGGTCACCTCCACCTTGAAGCGGGTGCCCTTGGCGATGGGGCTCACGGTGCGGAAGACGTTGCCGCCGGTGCCGCGCAGCGCGATGTTGGCGCCGGTGGCGTTGTCCACGAAGCCGAACTTCAGGTCGAAGGTGGAGGGCTTCACGTCCACGCCGTCGCCCTGGGGATACACGGCGTAGGCCTCCTTGCCGAAGTGGTCGAACACGGGGTAGGGCACCCAGGCCATGCCGTTGCGTCCCCATTCCGGCCCCCAGCTGTTCATGATCAGGAAGCCGCCGGTGTCGCCGAACTTGTAGTCGTCATAGCCCACCACGCACATGGCATGTCCGCCGAAGCCGGCCTGGGCATAGTCGCGCTCGGTGGGCAGCCACGCCTCCTGGCCCTCCATTTCCTGCATGAAGCTGCCGCCCACCATCATGCCGATCACGATGGGCGATCCCTGGGCCAGGTGCTGCTTCATGGCGAGCATGTCGGTGCGTTGCTCGTCGGCGCCGAGGGTGAGGCGCTGGAAGCCCTTGATGCGGAACTGCCGCGCCTGCTGCCGCTCCTGGTCGTTGGGCTGCTTGCTGCAGCTCTGGTCGGTGTAGGCGAAGCGGCTGTAGGGCAGCACGCCGCCGTCCAGCATGTTCTCCATCGCGCGGTAGATGTAGCTGCCCTGGCAGTCGCTGTCCTCGATCTTGATCTGGTTGTAGAGGTAGCTGGGGCTGAAGGCCTCCGCGGTGGAGGGCGTGGCACCCTTCGCCTTGGCCTGCACGATGGTGCGCGCGGCATAGGCGCTGGCCCAGGCCACGCAGCTGCCCTGCTGGCCCTGGTTGAGGCGCGGCGGACAGAAACGCTCCAGCGTCACCCGTTCGGGCAGCGGGTTCTTCACGTTGTCGGCCAGCGGTTCGTACACCTCGGCCTGGTCGTAGAGCTTGGGGTCGAAGTTGGCGCCCGTGGCGAAGGAGGCGAGCTGGCCGATCATGTCGCCACCACCGCCGCCCGCACAGCCCTTCATGCCGCCCAGGAAGTAGAAGAGACCGAAGCCCACGAGCACCACCAGCATCAGCTTGGGGTTCTTCATCAGCAGGCCGATCAGCAGGGGCAGCAGGGAGCCCAGGCCGCCGCCACCGCCGCCGCCGCGACGGGGTGGAGTGGGGGAGCTGCGCCGCGGCTGCGGGTCGTCGGGGGTCATCCGGATGGGCATGGCGGAAGGGTTGTGTGGCGTTCCACCTGTCCATCGTCAGGGTGGGCCGTGGTGCGCGTGCCGAAATTGGCGAAAATCCCAAGCCATGCCGCGCCTCTTCCTGATCCCCCTCGTCGCCCTGCTGTGCATGATCGCCCCGCCCGCGAAGGCCGGCCCCGCACCGGACGGCGTGGACGTGCTGGCCGTGGTGAAAGTGGAGGGCCTGCAGGCCGATGCCGCGGCACGCCTGGCCAGCCTCGTGGGCCGCGAGAAGGGCGTGGGCATCGAGTACACCTGCCTGTGGGCGGGCGTGCTGGTGTTCCATCTGGAGAACGCGTCGCTGGCGGAACGCGCCGACGTCATCACCTACCTGCGGCGGCTGCTGGGCCAGGCCGGCATCTCCGGTGGCGAGTTCCTCGACGTGCACATGGCCCCGCGGGGGCCCGGCAAGTGCTGAGGCAAGGACTCACTGCTTCACCACCCGCAGGTTCGCCCGCCGGTCGGCACCGCGGATCCACGGAAGTGCTGATCTTTAGGAACTCGCACCTGGTCAGGGAGCGCGTACGCCATGAACACGGTCAGAGCACGGCTATGGATCTCCCCAGAGGACATGACCCCGGCGCAACGCGCGCTGCTCGAGGCCATGGTGGAAGAGAACCCCTTCGGCAGCCCGAGCGCCCAGGCCCTGCTGTCCCTGGCCTATCGCACCCCGTACAAGCGGGTACCCTGGCTGATGAACGATACGCTGCCGGAGAAACGACTGGATGTTCCTTACTCTGCTGTGATGCAGCGGGCAGCCAACTGGATAATTGCACCGAATCCGACCTCTTCGTTCGTGTCGATCACGAGCACAGTTCCCTTGACCGACTTGCGGATCTTCCATGCAACAGGCGGCTTGATCTACCGAAGAACACTGAACGCAGAGACACAACTTTCTGTGGATGTTTCCCAGCTACCACCGGGGATCTATCATATCACAGGATCGGCGGATCAAGGGCTCCTTACCGACCGGTTGATCATATCACGCTGAGATGATGAGACCTCTTATCTACATCGCCTGCATAGTGGCGTCGCCGACATATGGTCAGGTGGAAAGGTGGCAGCGCTTGTTCGATACGAACGGATTACCGAATCTTTTGACCAGCATCGCAATAACGGATAGCGGATATTTTGTGGTTAGCAAGAAGCTGGATACTGTGAACGGCGGTGCCCTGATCGCCATCGCTGTGAGCAAAGCAGGAGATACGCTCTGGACTCGCACCACCGAAGTACCCACATGGATACCAGGTGGCGGGCATTCAGGTGCTACGGCCCTTTTGGCGGATGGGACTTTTGCCATGGCGGATTCTCGTGTTTGGTTTGGCAACACGGTACCACATGGGTTACTTGTAAAATTCAATGTGCATGGCGATACGCTTTGGACGCGTGACTATAGCGTTCCAGGCGGCGACCTTGTCAATTGCCTCGATGTCCTTAGCGATGGTTTTGCCTTGTTCGGCTCAGTGGACGTTGGTGTTCATAATGACATGCGCCTGATCCGCACCGACGCGAACGGGGACAGCCTATGGACCCGGAGGTACGGTGGCCCGGAGGACCAGCAATGCCTGAGCGGGCAACGCACCCTGGACGGGGGATACGTGCTCAGCGGGTTCAAGTACTTCAACAACGACCACGTGAACATGTACGTGGTGAAGACCGACAGCGCAGGCAACCAGCAATGGCATCAGTGGTACGGCAGTGCGTGGGTGGATAACCCCGGATTCATCCTCCAATTGCCGGACAGCGGATATGTTCTGGCCGGAGCTCAGCGGATGGCCGCGCAGAGTGCGCTCTATCCCGCTTTGTATCGCCTGGATAAGAACGGTGCGGTGCTTTGGTCGGAGGTGTACGATCAGCTGGAGTGGGGGCCTTTCTTTACCATACCTATCCACGTCCCGGGCGAGGGATATGCTATCGCTGGTACGGCGAAACCGTTGGGGCTCTCGGTGGGAAGGCTCACAAAGGTCGATCTGAACGGCGAGCTTCTGTGGGATCGGGAGTACCGCACCAACGACCAAGTGGACCACTACTTCTACGATGTGAAGCGCACCTTGGACGGGGGCTACATCATGGCGGGCACGGCCTTCGATAGCCTGTTGGTGAGCCAGGACGCCTGGCTGGTGAAGGTGGACAGCTTCGGGTGCCTGGTGCCGGGCTGCCAGGTGTTCGATGGCCTGACGGAGCAGGTGACCGACCTGGGCGACGCCCTGGAAGTGTACCCGAATCCGGTCGTGGCGGGTGGCGCTGTACAGATGGAGGTGCGCTTGCCGGCGGGCTTCGCCACGCGTGGGGCCTTGCGGCTGGCGTTCACGGATGCATCGGGGCGGCTGGTGCGGGAGGAACCCTTGCCGCAAGGTGTTTCACCGTTCACGGTTCAGCTTTCCGCCTATTCCCCGGGCCTGTACCATGTGCATCTGCTCGATGGAGGGCGGTGGCTGAGCGGGACAAAGTTGGTCGTGCAGTAGGATCGATATCGCTGTGGCGTGTGAGGCCCGGCCTCACTGCTTCACCACCCGCAGGTTCGCCTGCTGGTCGGCCCCGGTGATGCGCACCTCGTAGAGCCCGTCGGCGGCACCGGCCAGGTCCAGGGTGAGGCGGTCGCCACCATGCAGTGCCCGCTGCTGGCGCTGCACCAGCGTGCCGCGCATGTCCAGCACCTCGATGAGCGCATCGCCCAGGATGCCCTGTACGGCGACGGTCACCTCGCCGCTCGTGGGGTTGGGCCAGGCCTCCAGCGCCGCGGCGGGCACCAGCTCGTCCACGCCCACGAGCGCGCCGCTGGTGAACGACCAGGTGATGCTGCGGCCGAACTCGGGGTCGAAGCTCTTGAGGATGCTGCCCGTGGTGCGGCGCAGGCGGAAGTACCCGTTGCCGGCGCCGGGATCGGCCCAGTAGCTGAGGCCGTCATTGCCGGTGTCCAGGAACTCCACCGTGTAGCAGCCGGCGAAGAGCGTCAGCGTGTCGTTGTAGATGGTGTTCGCCGCGTGGTTGCTGCGATCGAAGATGACGCTGCCGTACACGTCGCGGATCGTGAGGCTGTTCTCCCCGGGGAAGTTGTTGGTCTTGTAGTTCACCACGATGGTCTCCGGATACACGGCGGGCAGCTCGAAG